>JALAGS010000035.1 GCA_022712315.1 Sphingobacterium sp.
CAGGCCGCCTATAAAAGGAAAAAAGGGACAGCTAAAGATCTTCGCAGATTGAAAAATAGGGGTCAATATCGAAATGATGAAAAAAGCTATGCCTGTACCACAGAAATCCAATCCTAAAATTTATTTAGGACACATATGATATTGCATATAAAAGGTAATTTATCTAAGTTTGATTTATCATGTTAAGCAATTATTTAAAGCTTCAGTATACTTTACTGTCTCGGCATATTCGGGCTACAGGACTGCCTGTTTGGCTCGCCTTTCTCCTGTTGTTTGGATTATGTTATTTTGCTTATTATGCTTTGGTTCAATACCCGCTTTTTGGTTGTTATGCACTACTGCTTTGCAATTTTCAAGCACTATTTTTGCTCACAGAAAAAAACAGAAATGATTTTCTCAAAAACACATACAGTAAACGAGATTTTCACAAGATCAGAATAGTTGAGAATGGGCTATTAACGCTGCCGTCCTTCGTCATTCTTCTCCTCCACAGCCAATGGCACTATGCGTTGTTATTGGATACTTTGGCTGTTGTTTTTGCATTTTTGACATTTGCGGCTTTCGGAAAATCTATTCCGACACCTTTCGTAAAAAAACCTTTTGAATTTATCATCGGGTTCCGACGGAGCTACTTGCTTTTGCTTGTATTGTATCTATTGGCTGGAATCGGTTTTTATGTCGCCAATTCCAATCTTGTTTTATTTTGCGTCGTATGCGTTGCGCTCACCTGCGTTTTCTATTATCAATTGCCGGAGCCTATTTTTTACCTCTGGAATCACCATCATACACCAACAGTCTTTCTGATGCGAAAGTTTAAAAGGGGAATTTTACAGTGTCTGCTCTTGGTACTGCCCCTTCTTTTTCTGTATGTTGTCATCTTTCCATCGGATTTATTTAATGCCTGTATTGTATTGGGCGGAATATTACTTTTACTTTCTTTTGCAATCACATTGAAATACGTCGCTTACCCACGGGAGATCAATTTCCCCGAAGGCTTTGCTTTGGCACTTTGTTTTAGCTTTTACCCTTTGATTCTAGCGCTCTTACCTTTTTATTATATCAAAGCAATCAACAATCTAAAAAATCACTTATGATCGAGCTTACGAATATCAATAAGTCCTTTGGACAGCATCAAGTACTCCACGAGGTTACTTACCTCTTTGATAGCGGAAAAGTATATGGTATCGTCGGTGAAAATGGCGCTGGAAAGACAACGCTGTTTCGTTGTATTGCTGGACTAGAAACCGCCTCGGGAAGTTTAAAATCTGATTTAGAACCGCTGAAAAACAATTTAGGTTACCTCACCTCGGATCCGTATTTTCTTTCAAAGCTCACCGGCGAAGAGTATATTTATCTGCTGACCGATGCACGCGGTAAACAGATCAAAAACCTCAGTGAGAGAAATATTTTCGAGTTGCCCTTAAAGGAGTATGCGAGCGCCTATTCCACGGGAATGAAAAAAAAACTAGCCCTGACAGCTACTTTACTTCAGGACAATAATTATTATATCCTTGACGAACCTTTTAATGGCATCGATCTACAAAGCAGCATTATTCTTACGGAGATTATTCTTCGTTTAAAAGCGATGGGTAAAACGATCCTGATTTCGTCCCATATCTTTTCCACGCTAAAAGATACCTGCGATGAAATCTTGGTACTCGAAAATGGCAGAATTAGTAAATCTGTAAAAAAAGAGCAGTTCGGCGACTTTGAAGAGGAAATGAAAGAAAAAATACTACAAAAAGATATCGAAAAATTGTGGCTTTAGCATGCCGTAACACTTGAGATAAACACTATGGAAAAACACTTACCTATACTGGAAACTGAACGTTTAATTATCCGTCCAATACAGATGGATGATGCAGCTTATTTTTTCGCAATGGATTCACAGCCGGAGGTTCATACCTTTCTGAATAACGAACCTGTTCAATCTATTGAAGAAATGAAAAAAGCCATCGCGCATATTCAGCAACAATATGAAAAATACGGTATAGGCCGTCTAGGGGTCATTGAGAAATCAAGCAATCAATGGATTGGCTGGACGGGATTTAAGTATATTGACGAATTGGAGAACGGACGTATTGGATTTTTAGACCTTGGTTATCGTTTCAGAACGGAATCTTGGGGAAAAGGCTATGCGACAGAAGCCGCACTAGCCTGCATGCAATATTACAGCGAACAGCTGCCCCATTTTGAAGTACATGCCATCACGCATACAGCAAACCTGGGATCAAGGCATGTCTTGGAAAAAGTAGGATTTCAGGTAACTGAAGAATTTCATTTCGATCTATGGAATATTCCCTGTTATTGGTATAATCTAGCCATTGACCAATCAACAAACTAATTATATTAGTTTTAAAAACTAATTTTTTTAACTTTTCATAGTTTCACTGGGATAAAACAAAATGGTTTTGTATTTTTACACGTTCGAATAAAATATTATTTCGAACATTTCTGTATTGTACAATTTAATCTATTGCTGAGTAAATGAGTGACGAAACGAACTTCCCAACGGAAGACAATCAAGAGGAATTAGGATCAGGAAAAACAGAAAGCGGAAGTCAAACGATACCTTTATCAGGACTGTACGAAAACTGGTTTTTGGATTATGCATCCTATGTGATCTTGGACAGAGCCGTACCGCATATCAATGACGGCTTAAAACCCGTACAACGTCGTATCCTCCATTCCTTAAAGGAAATGGATGATGGAAGATATAATAAAGCAGCCAACGTTATTGGTAACACGATGAAATATCACCCACATGGTGATGCTTCGATCGGCGACGCCATGGTGCAGCTGGGGCAAAAGGATCTCTTGATTGACTGTCAAGGTAACTGGGGTTTCCCAATTACGGGTGACTCTGCTGCAGCTCCGCGTTACATCGAGGGAAGATTATCCAAATTTGCAAATGACGTTGTCTTCAATCCCGAAACGACGGAATGGCAATTGAGTTACGATGGCCGTAATCGCGAACCCGTTACCCTTCCGGTAAAATTTCCTTTGTTATTGGCTCAGGGCGCTGAAGGTATCGCAGTTGGTCTGGCAACCAAGATTATGCCGCACAATTTTATTGAGCTCATTGACGGATCAATTCAGGTCTTAAATGGTGAACGCCCAAATATATTCCCAGACTTCCCTACGGGAGGTATGGCTGACGTTTCAAATTATAATGAGGGCCAACGCGGGGGAAAAATCCGTGTTCGTGCAAAAATTGAAGAACGCGACAAAAAGACACTGGCAATTACAGAAATCCCATTTGGAACAACGACCGGTGGTCTAATTGAAAGTGTGGTCACAGCCAACGATAAAGGGAAAATTAAGATCAAAAAGATCGAAGATAATACGGCAGGAAACGTTGAAATCATTGTGCATTTAGCGCCTGGAATATCTCCCGATGTAACGATTGATGCCTTATATGCCTTTACAGCCTGTGAAGTTTCCATCTCGCCCAACACCTGTGTGATCAAGGACGAAAAACCTCACTTTATGAGCGTCAATGATATTCTCATCGAGAATACCATAAACACTAAAAACTTATTGAAAAGAGAGTTGGAGATCCGTCTGAACGATCTTCAAGAGAAAATATTCTTCAGTAGTTTATTAAAAATATTTATCCAGGAAGGGATGTACAAACATCCGGATTATGAAAATGCAGGCGATTTTGATGTCGTAGTGCAGGTTCTAAATCGCTTGTTTGAACCATTCTTCGATCAATTCTATCGCGAGATACGCCCAGAAGATTACAAAAAATTGATCGACAAGCCAATGAGTAGTATCACACGTTTCGACGTTAAAAAAGCGGACGAAATGATGAAAACGCTCGAAAATGAGATCAAGGAAGTTAAACGCCATTTACGCCAATTGACGGAATACGCCATCGCATGGTTTGAAAAACTCCGCGAAAAATATAGTAAAGACCGTGAACGTAAAACTGAATTGCGCATATTCGACAAAGTAGAAGCTACTCAGGTGGCCTTGGCCAATGCCAAACTATATGTTAATCGCGAAGAGGGTTTCATTGGTTCGGGAATGAAAAAAGATGAATTTGTCTGTGACTGTTCAGATATAGACGATATTATTGCTTTCCGCGAAGATGGCAAATATGTTGTCAGTAAAATCCAAGATAAAGTCTTTGTCGGAAAAGGCATCATTCATGTCGCAGTCTTCAAAAAAGGTGATGAACGTACCATCTATAATGCCATCTATAAAGAAGGTGAAACGGGTACAAGCTACATCAAACGTTTCTCTGTCGTAGGCGTTACACGCGATAAAGAATATGATGTATCCAAAGGATCAAAGGGATCGAAAATTCTATATTTCACAGCCAATCCAAATGGTGAAGCAGAGGTTGTCAATATTCAGCTCAAACCGCATACGAAGTTACGCAAATTGAATTTTGATATGGATTTTGCTGAAATTGCGATCAAAGGCCGTGCTTCCCAAGGAAATATTGTATCGAAATATCCGGTCAAAAAAATCAGCTTTAAAAGTTCCGGCGTTTCCACACTCGCAGGAAGAAAAATATGGTATGATACGGTCATGAAACGTCTAAATGCAGATGAACGTGGCCAATATCTTGGTGAATTTGATGGCGACGACAAAATATTGGTGGTTCTTTCAGATGGCACCTATGAATTGTCAAACTTTGATTTAAGCAACCACTTTGATGAGAAAATGATCCGGATAGAAAAATACTATCCAGACCATATCTATACTGTCGTGCATCAGGATGGCAAGAGCGGAACGTATTTTGTCAAACGTTTTAAATTTGACGATCAGCCTATTGGAAAACGCATTTCCTTTATCAATGAAGATGCGGGATCCAAATTGATCTTGATGAGCAATGCCGCTGAACCTTTGGTCAAATTGGACATTTTAAAAGGCAAATCTCAGACAGAAGAAACACTTGATCAGCCTCTTACTGAAATTATTGATGTAAAAGGAATAAAAGCACAAGGTAACCGCCTATCTTTCCATACCGTAAAATCGGTTACCCTATTGACTGCTGATGAAGATTTAAGTCAAAAAGGGAAAGAAAAACCTTTGGCAGAAACTACTGATGCTCCAGAAACAAAGGTTGACAGTGCAGAACCTATTGCGGAAAGCTCACCGAAAGAAGCTGAGACCACAGAGAAGAACGATGACATCAAACTGGAGATCACTAATCCGGATGACATTCAGATTGATGATAAAGGACAGATGGAGATGTTCTAAGTCTCGTTTAATAAAACACAAAAAAGGCTCGAATAAATATTCGAGCCTTTTTGTTTTATTCTGACGGTCAATTCCTATAGACGCTTTATCATCTCCTTGAACGCTCATTTTACGCTGTCTATTTCCAGCAGCAAAGCAGTTTATGCCTTACGTGATAACGCTAACGAAAGTCTTACTAAGCTTTAAATTCTTTTAAGAATTTTTGAAGCTTCGGTGCGATAACAACAGAACAAAATGGATTTTCGGGATGATCATTAAAATAATTATGATGATAGTCCTCCGCTAACCAAAATGTGGCGGCGGGTTCAACTGCCGTGACAATAGGATCTTCATAAACCTCCTCATTTTCCAATTCGTCAATAAAATTCTTCGCTAGGATCTCTTGCTCCTCATTATGATAAAACACGACTGACCGATATTGCGTTCCTACATCATTTCCCTGACGGTTTAATGTAGTGGGATTATGGGTCTTGAAGAAAATTTTCAACAAATCCTCGTAATTCACCAATTCATCATCATATTCTAATTCAACGACTTCAACATGATCTGTTGTACCCGTACATACTTGCTCATAGGTGGGCTTATCGATGTGTCCACCCATATAACCAGGCAATACTGATGTTACTCCTTCCGTATTCTGGAAAATAACTTCTGTACACCAGAAACATCCTCCTCCAAATGTTGCTTTCATATTTTTATATTCTTGCGTATTTTAAATTTACTTTTTCCAACATCAGCTGCAATATATCTGCGGTTCCTAATAATGTTTAGACAAATATAATTATTAATTGGCAATAGCATGCCTTATTAGCATTGCGAAAAATCCCAGGTTTTACGTTCTACTTCCCCCTGGAAATGAAACACTCAAGCCGCACACGCTTATTTTTAATATTAATAGTAATGCTTTCCTTTAATCAATAAATCTTGCTGTTTACTGTCGCAAACCGCATAGGAAAAGCCTTGTTGTAAAGCATAGGCCCCATATTCACCTTTTTTATTCATTGCTAAGAAGCCAACTTGGATTTCCTTCGCAATTGCCGGTTTTTTCTTCACGATACGCATGACGGCTTCCTTACAGGCATCTTCTGGAGAATATCCCTGACGCATCAGTTCAACCACCAAAAAACTACCTACATTCCGTATCACTTCTTCTCCTACTCCGGTAGAGGTAGCTCCACCTACTTCATTATCGACATATAGACCGGCACCAATAATTGGACTATCTCCTACCCTGCCATGCATCTTGAAAGCCATGCCGCTTGTTGTACAGGCCCCCGAAATATTCCCGTTGGCGTCCAGTGCCAACATACCGATCGTATCGTGATTATACTGGTTTCCCGGCAAACGTTCCGCCGCAAAAGACTGATTTTCAATATTGGCTACGGGTTTGTATTTTTTCTCCTTCAACCACTCTTTCCATGCTTTTTCGCCTTCTGGAGTCAGCAGGTTTTCTTCCTTAAAACCATTTTCCAAAGCAAATTGCAATGCACCTTCACCTACCAGCATCACGTGCGGCGTTTTTTCCATCACCAAGCGCGCCACTGAAATCGGATGTCCAATTTTTTCCATTCCGGCAACAGCACCACAATTACCATCAGCGTCCATAATGCAGGCATCAAGCGTCACATGGCCATCGCGATCGGGATAGCCCCCTTTACCAACGGTCATATTTTTCAGATCGGCTTCGGGCACACGTACGCCTTGTTCAACCGCATCCAATGCCTTCCCTCCTTTTGATAATATTTCCCAAGCGGCTTTATTTGCTGCAATACCAAAGTCCCAGGTTGAAATTACAATGGGGTATTTTTTCACGTCCGTTTTTGCTCCAATCGACAATCCTTTCGCATCAAATGCCGTTAATGTCCCCGCTGCAGTAGCAGCAATTAAACCTTTCTTAATAAAATCACGTCTTGAACTCATTTCCTTATTACTATTTTATATAAAATCGCTGTCCATCAATCCGGCAAAGGATCGATAATTAAAACTGCTCCAATTCCCCCTTCGATCTGCGATGGAACATGTTATGCTTCATTTTTGGGGTCCCGAAGTAAATTGAAGAATTTTGACTTCACAATCTATAAGCAATATTACAAAATGGTTTTAGCAATTAGATGATTTAATTAAAATTAAACCCAAACATTCGTTTTTTAGCAACATAATATCAAAATCACTTAAAAATCGACAATAAAAATTGACTTATATTATGAATTAATCCTATCTTTAGAAACAAACTAATTCGCATGAAAAACACGCTAAAATTCGCTATTCTAGCCTATGCAAGCCTTATTGGTACAGGCAGTAGCCAGGCACAGCAGCTGGATTCCACAACTTATTTCAAAATTAAAGAGTTGCAAGAAAACGTAAAACGTGAATATGCTCCGGATAAAAGAACCAAAATTGTGGCTATCCAAAAAGCGGATATAGCGCATAACCAATATGTCCTTGAAACAACCGAGAAAGATGCGCAATTCGTTCTGCAACAAAAGGCAAAAGAAATATCGGCCGATATTCAGGTACAGCTATTGCCTGACGCAAGTGTAGGAGAAAAAACGACTGGTGTCATTAGACTTTCGGTTGCTAACATGCGTACTTTTCCGGATAATGCGGCAGAATTGACCAGTCAGGTTTTATTGGGCACACAAGTTGACCTCCTACAAAAAAAGAGCGGCGATTATCGTGTCCGTACGCCTGATGGCTATATCGCTTGGGTACCCAGTTCATCCATTGAGGCGATGGACAAAACCATGTTAGCGAATTGGCGGCAAGCAGAAAAAGTGATTTATACAGCAGAATTCGGAAAATCATATTCTGAAGCCAATGAAAAAAGCCAACGGGTTTCGGATCTCGTCTATGGCGATATCCTGCAGTTAAAAGGGCAGAAAGGGAATTTTTATGAAATCGCTTATCCGGATGGACGATTGGGTTATATCAAAAAATCAGAAAGCCTGATATTAAAAAATTGGTTAGACACACGCCAACCAACAGCAGAAAACATTATCGCCAGCGCAAAAACAATGTTAGGTCTTCCCTATTTATGGGGCGGAACATCTGTCAAAGGTGTCGACTGCAGCGGTTTCACCAAAACGAGCTTCTTTATGAATGGCTTTGTTATTCCTCGCGATGCATCTCAACAGGTACTTGCAGGTGAAAAAATAGATATATTGGATCAAGAGGGGCATTTTGATCCCGAAAAAGCGCTAAAAAATCTAAAACCCGCGGACTTGCTTTTCTTTGCTGCCGGCAAAAACAGTAATCCAAATGCACGCGTCACCCATGTTGCACTTTATATCGGTAATGGAACCTTTATTCATGCTGCCGGATTGGTACGCATCAACAGCATGCTGAAGGACGCCAGCAATTATGATGATTTTCAGACCCGTACCGTAGTTGCCGCACGCCGTTACCTCGGTGTCCACGATAGTGCAATACAGAAAGTCGTTGAAAACAATTATTACTACAACAAATAAGATAACCATGAGCAACCCATCTGAATGGATTAGTAAAGATTTTGGCGCCTTTAAATTAAGGTTTCGACCTTATACCCTCACGCTGCGCCATGTTTTTACTGTCGCTTCTTTTAGCCGAAGCACAACACCGGTTGTATTGACCGAATTAGAGTATGATGGCATTATAGGTTATGGTGAAGCAAGCATGCCTCCCTACCTCGGCGAATCGCAGGAAAGTGTCCTATCATTTCTCAATCAGATCGATCTGACAGGCTTCAACTCTCCATTTCAAACCGAAGAGATCCTGCATTATATCGATCAGCTCGCTTCAAAAAATACCGCTGCAAAGGCTTCCGTTGATATCGCCCTGCATGATATCCTTGGTAAAATCATGAATCAGCCTTATTATAAGGTATGGGGATTAAATCCTGATCTTATTCCACCGACATCTTATACGATAGGTATTGATACCGAAGAAATGATCCGTAAAAAAGTCGCAGAGGCCGATCAATTCAAAATTCTAAAGGTGAAGCTGGGGCTCGATACGGACAAGATGATTATCGATACAATCCGTCAGGTGACAGATCGGCCATTATGTGCTGATGTGAACCAAGGCTGGAAAACCCGCGAAGAAGCATTGGAGATGGCTCATTGGCTAGCGGAAAGAAATGTTTCATTTTTAGAACAACCAATGCCCAAAGAGCAAATAGACGATAATGCCTGGCTAACGGAGCATAGTCCAATCCCGACCATCGCTGACGAAGGCTGTCAACGACTTGTCGATGTACCTGCTTTAAAGGGGGTATATTCGGGTATTAATATCAAATTGATGAAATGTACAGGCATGCGCGAAGCCAAGCGCATGGCAGAACTTGCCCGCTCTTTGGAAATGAAAGTTATGATTGGCTGTATGACCGAAACATCATGTGCCATCAGTGCCGCCGCACAACTTGCTCCGCTAACAGACTGGGCTGACCTAGACGGTGCTCTGTTAATTGCAAATGATATATACGACGGCATGACCGTGGTAAATGGCAATTGCCTCCTTCCTGATCGTCCTGGAATTGGAATTTTAAGAAAATAACCCTATATTCAGTGCAATGTTTTTTTCTTAAAGAAAAGATTGCACTGAATGGCTATCACAGGTTTGACCAACACTCGATAGCACCAAAATATTAACAAACTAAATTAATCAATTCACTCTTTTATGGAATATCCATGTCTGAGAAACACAAAAGACTGTGAACATCAACCGGATATTCCGTATTGCTTCTAAAAGACAAATATTTATATGAAACAACATGTGCTCACAACGTTGTGTCTCATAGCCTGTGGTTCGATGCAGTCTTTACATGCACAACAGATCCAAATCGCAGGTAAAATAACAGACAGCAATGGAAAACCGATTAGCGGAGTTACAATACATGTAAAAGGCGCTAGTCAAGGGACCTCAACAAACGAAAATGGCCTATTTACCTTAACTGCGAATGCTAATGCGACATTAAGTATATCTGCCGTAGGTTATGGTCCACAAGAAATTCAGGTCAATGGCCGCAAAACCATTAGTATATCACTTAACAGTGATGAACATGCATTGGATGAAGTCATTGTCATTGCCTATGGAACGGCTAAAAAAAGTACCTATACAGGTTCGGCGGCGCAAGTAAAATCAGATGCCATCGATAAACAACCTGTCACTTCCTTTGAAAAAGCACTTACTGGACGTGTCGCGGGTCTGCAAATGTCAAATGGATCTGGCCAGGCCGGTGCAACTTCAGCGATACGCATTCGAGGCATCGGCTCCATGAACGCATCGAATGAGCCGCTATATGTCATTGACGGAGTTCCGGTTATTTCGGGTAGTGTCGGACAAATGGGCGATTATATTGTCAATACAAACAACGTAATGAGCACATTAAATCCGAGCGATATCGAATCCATTTCTGTCCTAAAAGACGCTGCTGCTTCTTCTCTTTACGGCTCCCGCGCAGCAAATGGTGTTATCATCATCACCACAAAAAAGGGCAAAAATGGAGACCCAAAGATCAATGTTAAGTCCTCTATTGGCATTAGTCCTTCTTGGGCAACAAAAAATAATGAGCCCGCTTCAGTACAGGATCAAATCAATATGCTTTATAGTGTATTATATGATTCTAGAATAGCAGCAGGTCAAACAGCTGAACAGGCGAATAAAAATACCTTATTCCGTTTAAATTCTTTAGACTGGAATCCAAATTCGGCAAATTATGGTAAACCAACTTCTTCTTATGGTTTTGGTATTCATGGTTATCAATTCAGCACGGATGGAACCTCACAATGGGAAAATGTTCATATCTCAGGAAAAACAGATGGTGTAGAAAATCGAGATGGCAAATATTATGACTGGAACAAAGCATTATTTAGAACTGGAATATTCAACAGCAACGACATTTCAGTAAGCGGAGCAACAGAAAAAACGAATTACTATGCATCTTTAGGATACACACAGGACAAAAGCAGGATTATAGAAAATAACTTCGACAGAATTAATGGGCGGATTAATTTAACACAGAAGATTGGAAAATATCTTGAATTTGGTTCAAACGTCAACTACGCGAAAAACAAGCTTATCGGGATGAATGACACAAGGAATACAGGAACAAATTACCTGTATCAGGCGAGTAATTTATTATGGCAAATGTATTGGCCAACTGATTATAAAACAGGTAACGAATATACAGCTCGCTATGGTAGTCTTGCTTATAATCCTTTATATTACAACAAAGAATGGGAAAACTCGTCCAAGACAAGCAAATTATCAGCTATAGAATCCTTATCATTAAAGTTGTTGCCTGAACTGACATTGAAGACTATTTTCTCGTATGATAGAACCGAGGTCAAAGATCATATCTATTATAGTGCTAAACATTATAACGGTATGGCAGACAACGGCCGGGTTACAGAGGTGTCTACATCCATTGAAAAATTGGTATCATCCACAACCGCTAATTACAACAAAAGTTTTGGCTTACATAATATTGGGTTATTAGCAGGTTTCGAAGCTGAAAAAAATACAACGGACTTTATCCGAGCTACAGGTAAAGATTTACCATCCTCTTCACTTCATACAGTCGCCACTGCAGGTATATTGGACGCGTCGGCCTATTCTTGGGGCAATAATATGATGTCTGTATTATCGCGGGCGGAATATAACTACGATGAACGTTATTTTGCCTCAGCATCTTTTAGAAGGGATGGTTCATCCCGCTTGGCACCCGGTCCTCGTTGGGGCAATTTTTGGTCTTTAGCAGCTTCTTGGAACTTGACTAAGGAATCTTTTATTAAAGAGATCGAAGAAATCAATAACCTGAGAATTAGAGGTTCCTACGGTGTAAATGGCACATTGCCTACCGATCTCTTTGCTTGGAGAAATCTGACAAGCTATTCCAATAAATATATGACGCAACCAGGAGGGGGTCTAAATAATTTAGGCAATCCAGACGTAGCTTGGGAGAAAAATTACTCCACAAACGTCGCTTTAGAATTTGGCCTGTTCCACAACAAACTATTCGGAACCATTGAATATTTTAACAGAGATTCGAAGGACCTATTACAGAACGTTCCAATCTCCACAATTACCGGATTCAGCTCTATATTGCGGAATGTAGGAGAGATGAATAATAAAGGTATTGAAATTGAATTGGGCTCTGACATCGTTAAAAATGAAAATTGGAAATGGACATTAAGTGCAAATGCTGCGTTCATCAAATCCAAGATTACAAAATTATATGGTGGACGGGATATCGTTTGGTATGACCCAACAGGCGCAGATGATAGAGCTCGATTTATTTATCGTGAAGGAGAATCGTCTTTATCTTTCTTTGGTCTTGAATGGGCTGGTACTGATCAAACCAATGGCAAAAATGTCTGGTACACAAATGATGGCACTGACGGCGATTTTATGTTCAACGGAAAAGCTGCAAGCTATGATTACAAAAAAGCGAAACAAACCATCATCGGAAATGCTAATCCTAAGCTATATGGCGGTGTAAATTCTGACATCGATTATAAAAACTTTTCATTGGGATTGAATTTTGCCTATAAAATTGGTGGCAAACTTTATGATGCTACATCCAAAGATGTGGCGGACGACGGCTATTATTGGGAAAGAATTCATTCCGCCTATTTTACAGAAAATAGTTGGTCACCTTCCAATACCAGTGGATCCTACCCAATGGTTACAGGAAGGGATCTGGAAGATGTGAATCAGATCAGCAGCAGACAACTGTTTGATGCTTCATATCTTAGATTAAAGAACATTTCGTTGAGCTATAGATTACCGAATGAGTTTTTAAAACGAGCAGGTATTTCCAATGCAAGAGTATTTTTCAATGGGAGCAATTTGTTAACTGTTTCAAAATACAAGTATATGGACCCGGAAGTCAACCAATTTGGTACTCGGGGTTGGGAAACACCATTAGCAAAAACATACACTTTTGGTGTCGAATTTGGTTTTTAACGAAAAAAAACAGTATTATGAAAAAGCTTTTTATTGCCTCGTGCATAACAATATCATTAGCAATCAGCTCTTGTAGCAATTTTTTGGATGTCACACCGACCAATATGGGAGACTCCAATACCTCAATCCAAACTGCTGCTGACGCAAAGGTGATTATGAATGGATTAATGAGTAAAATGGCAAACGTCGCATACTATGGACGAAACTTCCCGCTTTACGCTGATGCAAAAGGAGGTGACTTTACGATAGCATCCCAGGGTCGCGGTTATGACTATCTTTATGTATTTAATCATTCAGCCTCTTCTAATCCTTATTCGGGTATCTGGACACAAGGGTTTCATACACTTGTACAGATCAATAATCTTTTGACGAATATAGATAAACTAATTGCTGCCGGTTCGACAGAAAATTTCAATACATATAAGGGACAAGCATTGACCGCAAGGGCCCTCATTAATTTTGATCTTGTCAGGTTGTATGGGAAACCCTATAACATGGAAAAATCTGCCCTTGGCATTCCTAATGTCACGAAAGTACTCGAATATAGCGCGCAGGAAAAACGTATTTCCGTTGAGGAAAACTACAAACAGATCGTACAGGATCTAAAGGATGCAGAAAGCTTATTGCCAAAATCCAAGTCGGATGGGTATTTCAACTTTTTCGCCAATAAAGCGCTGCAAGCTCGTGTGTACCTCTATATGAATGATTATGACAACTCGTTAAAATCAGCTCAGGAAGTTATAGACTCAAAAGTATATACATTATATAGCAATGAAAACTGGGTAAAATCCTGGACGAGTATGTTTGGAACGGAATCTATTTTAGAATTGGGTGTCTATCCGAATGAAGCTGATGCAGGAACAAGCTCATTGGGGGCTATGTTTCGCAGGAAAGGCCACGGCAGCACCGCCATATTGGGCAACTTTATAGCCGCAGATCCATTCTTGGCCAAACTTAAGAAAGACGAGACAGATGTCAGATGGGGTGTTATGGCCTACGATGAAGTCGGTACCACGCATTTAGGAGCGGTCTATAAATATAGCGGCAGTACAACTCTTACTGGTGATAAAAACACAGCAGCAAATAGTACCGCTGTCAATATTAAGGTCATTCGTTTGTCCGAAGTATATCTGATCGCTGCCGAAGCAGCTCTGTTAAAAACGTCACCAGACAAAGCCCTTGCAGCGACGTATCTGAATTCCATTCGTCAACGGTCACCTAAATTGGATGCTGCAACTTCCAATACGATTACATTAGACATGATTGCCGATGAAAGAAGTAAAGAACTTTTAGGTGAAGGCCACCGTTTCTTCGATATGATGCGCTGGAATAAATCGATCACATTCGATGACGATTTAGGTAATATAAGTACGACTAATAGGCAAAAAACTATTGATAGAACCTTTTTTAAAACCATTCTTCCAATTTCATTAGACGAAATGAACGCAAATCCTGCTATCGCAAATCAACAGAATACAGGCTATTAATTACCAAAAATAAGAAAGTCCACTATGTGGACTTTCTTATTTTCATGCTTATTCATTCTATTCTACACCGCTAAAAGATTAAATTTTTATAATGTTTTTGTAGCTCTTTTTTCAAATCGATCACATAACCATTAATTACAGCATAAATAATCTTTTCTTCTTTACGAATAAAAAAATCTGCTAAACCATCCAAAAGTAACTGCTGGTGAAGTTCAGTGGATTGGTCACTCAAAATTCGTATTGGAAGGCCGTGTAGACATTTATCCTGGACAGTCTTTTCTATAACAACTGTCGCATACCCTTCTTCAAACAAAGATGAAATAGTATTGTCATCTAAATCGGATAAAGAAGCAAAGCTCTTTGTAAAAATTTTAGCCGGAACAAATTCCATTCCCGAAACATCAATATCCTGGTATCCATAAAAGTCCTGCAAATCACCAATATCTTCAATTCTACCTTCCACATAATAATTAGACCCCAAGGTCTTTTCATTTTGCCGAATAGCGACATCAACGACTATCTGTTTTCCATTCTGCTCAATAGTCAAATTTCTCAGCAATACATCGTGGAGCTTTTCATCATTGAATGGTATTGCTTCATAATCGGCAAGAGAATAGGACACAAAAGATTGACGAGCAATTTCTTCAAATGCTTTTAAAAGTGCGACGAAATTGCATTTTCTCACCATCATTTTCTCCGTATCGCCGACGTAAGCTCCCGATTCAATTAAAATAGTGCTGGCGCCCCATTTTTGAAAGTTGTCACCGAAACCACGTGGCGTATGCTCATCATCATACTTCGCTACTGCATTTGGCACAAATTCCTGAAGTATCTTATCTATCCCCACGATAACACGCATCGCATCGGCTCTGGTTTTATTGATACTTCTTGCATAGTCATAAGCAGGAGCTAGTAACGAAATCGTCACCGGTATGGCTGTCCCCGGAATATTATAGTAATTGTTTTGATTATGGAGATTAAAGGCGAAATCAGGTTTTAACAATATAGCCTGTTCTTTCAGCAATGCTCCTTCTACTGTTGCCGTTGCACGGGCATCTCTATTCATATCAACATCCATCGCCGTTCGCCGCTGGAACCGCTCAGCTCCATCCGGATTCAGCATTGGAATAAAATACAGTGTCAATTTTGATGCTATCTCATTTCTATATGCATCAAACCCATCATCTTCGCCTGCAAAGAAATTAAACAGATCAAACAATGCCATTGTCGCCGTAGGCTCATCACCATGCATCTGTGACCATAAAAGTATTTTGATTGGCCCTTGACCATATTGTAAGCGACAGATCGAACGGTTTTCAGTTGACTTGCCAATCTCTGTTATCGAAAGACGTCCAGAGCTTCGGACATTTTCCAATAGCGGTAAAATATCGGCATGTTTAAATCTTCTATGCATCAAAGCCTTTTCTTCATACAAAGAAAAGGCTTTGATTAAATCATCTTTTATTAATTTCATCTTAGTCTTTTAATGCGGACTCCAATAAGGTGATAGTTCCCTGAGCGGCATCGATACGAACTTTTGCGCCTACAGGTAAGATAAATTGTTCGGCAATATGCCCTATAATAGCTCCCGTATAGGCCGGTATTTTCAACGGCTTAATATAATCGTTGAAGAGCTGGTCAAGCGTTACAGATCCATACCCACTAGACGGTTTGCAATTGGTACACTTACCAAAAACAAATCCTTTGATTGCACCCAATATACCCGCATTTTTTAACTGGCAGAACATCCGGTCCACACGTTCCATATCTTCGTCTACCTCTTCTATGAAAAGAATTTTATCTTTGAAGTCCGGCAGATAGGACGAACCGCATAGTCCAGTCAGTACCGTCATATTTCCGCCCAGCAATACTCCTTCTGTTGTGCCGGGATGAATGGTTGCGATACGGTCCTTTGTCTGTACAATATTATCACCTTTCGATTTTGGATTTTCAAATATTGCTGGTTGATTGGCTAGGAACTGGGCATTGAAGGCCTCAGCAAGCTTTTTGGTCCAGGTACTGATACCTACCGCTCCATGAAAAGTAACCAGTCCCGTTTTGGCGTATAGCGCCAAGATCAACGCTGTTATATCTGAATACCCCAATAGAATTTTCGGATTATTGGAAATCAGCTTATAATCCAATCGATCTAAAAGGCGCGATGTACCGGATCCCCCTCTGATACAGACAATCGCTTTGACCGTCGTATCGGCAAACATATCATGTATATCGGCAATTCGTTCTTGGTCTGTACCTGCGAGATTACCATAGCGACTGCGTATATGTTTACCCTCCTTCACTTTAAAACCGAGCGTCTCAAATATCTCACGCGCAATACTAATCGACTCTTCATCATCTAATACGCCTGCAGGGGTAATTAAACCAATTGTATCGCCCAGCTTTAATTTCCCGGCAAGTAATGTGGCTTGACCATACCATGCGCCCGTATCTGTCTCCGGCTGCCCCATGCCCAGTATAGGAATAGATAATGCCCCTAAGGCGATCGATTTTATAAAATCCCTTTTCTCCATCGCTAAATACTATCGGTTAAACAACAGACGTTCACCAGCTCCCTTTTCAATGAGCTGACCATCAGAAAAAGCAAGTTTACCTGACACGATGGTATGCGCAATAGTTGAACTAAATGTGTGTCCTTCAAACGGTGACCAACCACATTTAGACAGAATATTAGCTTTCGATACCGTATAAGGTTTATTGAGATCAACCAGCACAAGATCTGCCCAATATCCCTCACGGATGTACCCTCTATCTTCAATCTGGAACAATGTAGCGGTATTGTGTGCAGATTTTTGCACCAATTGCTCCAAGGTCATTTTTCCTGCTTTGACCATATCCAACAAGGCTTGCAATGCATGTTGCACAAGAGGCCCGCCGCTTGGGGCTGAAGCATAGGGTTGAGATTTTTCCTCCATCGTATGAGGCGCATGATCGGTTGCAATCACATCAATATGTCCATCCAGCACTGCTTTTAGAATGTGGTCACGGTCATTGGCCGTTTTTACTGCTGGATTCCATTTGATAAAATTGCCTTTGGATGCATAGTCCTGATCAGAGAACCAAAGGTGGTGTATACAGGCTTCAGCAGTTATTTTTTTATCCTTCAGCGGAATATCGTTGCTAAATAATGCAATTTCTTTAGCCGTTGATATATGAAGAATATGCAAGCGCGTATTGTGTTTTTTAGCCAGTTCGACAGCTTTCGACGAGGATAAATAACAGGCTTCCTCGGAACGAATCAATGGATGCATCTCAATCTTCAACCCATCTTCGCCATATTTTTCTTTAAATAAAGCCAAATTGGCCTTTATTGTCGCCTCATCCTCACAATGTGTAGCTACCAATGTGGGCGCATTCGCAAAGATCCCTTCCAATGCCTTCTCATTGTCGACCAGCATATTGCCTGTAGAGGAACCCATAAAAACTTTTATACCACAGACATCTCTCGGATTCGTTTTCAACACCTCGTCAAGATTATCATTGGCTGCTCCCATAAAGAACGAGTAATTTGCCAGCGCATTTTTTGCTGCAATATCGTACTTATCTTGAAGCAACTGCTGGGTCAACGTATTAGGAACGGTATTGGGCATTTCCATAAAGGAGGTTGTCCCCCCCGCTACTGCTGCGCGGCTCTCATGCCATATATCCGCTTTATAAGTTAATCCTGGTTCTCGAAAGTGAACCTGATCATCTATAAGCCCTGGTAATAAATGTAACCCCTCGGCATTGATTTCCTGATCAGCAGGATGGTTTATTTCCTGAGCAATCATTTCGATTCGACCATTGCTGATATATACGTCAGCAACCTCAACTTTACCTTCATTAACAAGTTGTGCAGATTTTATAAGAATAGATGACATGTTGAAATTTTTACTTTGCTTTAGGTCAAAAGTAAAGATTTGTTGTGGTGATAACAAGTTATCTCGAGAAAGAGTTCCTTATAACGACAGCAATTTTTTCTTTAAATACACTCCTTCCTGCTATGTCAAATTTAAAATATCCTTCCCGTATTTGTCCAAATGTAGCGCAGATGAATCGTACTGAATCTAAACTAACGAAAGTTAACCGCAAAAAAAAGAGGCCTTGGCCTCTTTTCTTATTCTTTATCAAATTTGTATCCCACTCCCTTTACAGTCGTCACATAATCGTCACCTATCTTTTCACGAAGCTTACGAATATGGACATCAATCGTACGATTGGTTACCACTACAGAATCTTCCCATATACTTTTTAAGATCTGTTCGCGTGTAAACACTTTGTTAGGTTTAGATGCCAATAGATACAGTAACTCAAATTCTTTTTTCGCAAGAACGATCTTTTGTTCTCCTTTATAAACCAGGAAGGAATCTCTATCGATGACCAAATCTGCAATTTCTATTTTATCTTGAACAGAAGCATCAGACTCTTCGGAAGCATTTCTTCTTAAAATAGCATTGATGCGGCTCATCAAGGCGCGGGGTTTAATTGGCTTTGCAATGTAATCGTCTGCACCGACATGAAACCCTGCGATCTCCGAATACTCCTCGCTTCTTGCTGTCAAAAACACCATGAATGTACTTTTGAATTCAGGCATTGCACGCATGATGCGACAAGCTTCAATTCCGTCCATCTTTGGCATCATCACATCCAAGATAATCAGGTCTGGGTTCACTTGTTTGGCAACGTTGATTGCCTCTTCTCCATTTTGTGCTGTAGAGACCTGATAACCTTCACGATTTAAGTTGAATGCAATTAAATCCAAGATATCCTTTTCGTCATCAACAATTAAAATCTTTTGTTTCGAAGAACTCATTTGTCTTATTTTTTTTGCTAAATTATAAACAAAATGATAACAATCAGTTAATCTAATGTTACCAAATTATTAAGTAATATAATATTTAACAATAACACCTTGATTACTTAATTGTTTTCTTCAAAAATGCCTCCAGCTCTTCACCACGGAGATTCTTCGCTATAATAATACCGTTTGGATCAAGTATATACGATGTAGGCAAGGCTTTCACACGGTAATCGATGACCACGGGCGAGCTCCATGCTTTCAAATCAGATACATGTGTCCAAGTCAACTTGTCGTCTTCAATAGCACGCATCCATGAACCAGGATTATCATCAAACGAAACGGAGAGAATATCGAAGCCTTTATCGTGATAGATATTGTACAATTTAACGATATTAGGGTTCTCCTGACGGCAAGGCATACACCATGAAGCCCAAAAATCAACCAAGGTATACTTGCCTTTAAAACTAGACAATTTTACTTCCTTATTTGAAGGGGTAAAAGAAATCAGTTCAGGTGCAGGTTGCCCTATAGCCATTTTTTTAAGCTTTTGTGTTTCCTCCTTAAATTGAGTCACATATCTATTCTCCGTAAATTCATTTTTGATTTTGTCCGCGTAAGCGATAATTTCACTTTCCGCCACTTCTGGGTCTAAGGTAGAAATTGCATAAAATCCAGCTAGATCATTGTGTTTATCGGAAAAATCGACTGCTTTTTTCGTATAAGAACGTAATTCTTCGGCAAACTTCGCTTTATATTCAGCACGAATCTTTTCAATCTCATTAGCGGTAGAATTTGCTGTTAGCTTAGAAAATACAGTCTGCAATGAATCCTGTACATAGTCACGGTAGTTCCGCTCTTTGGCAAAGGGCTGTATGGTTTTTGACAATTCAGAACCTTCAACCTGATAATCATTGACATCTTTATGCAAATCTGTTTTAAATGTAATCGTTTCGCCTGGAGAAGCAATCAAATCGTAACGATTTTTCCCCACACGCAAAGACAGCAATCTAGATTGGCTCGCAGGACGTACAAACTGAAATTTATTGTTATCTCCAAAAAACATAGAGTCCAGTTTTGTATCACCTTCATACAAAGAAATAACTTTGACATTGCCAGGATTATCGACATTTCCGGCGATGGTAAACTGCTCCTTATTTTGGCAACTCATCATCAAACCTACGATTCCTACTCCTAAAAAAATTGCCTTTTTCATCCGTATCATTTTATTTGTTAAGTACCTATTCCCAATAACGCAAATGGCTTTGCTCTGTTTGATTCACGCCACATTTCAAAGCTCAAAGAATCGTGAAAACTATCAGATTTATTCGACATCTTCCAAGGAAGATGTCGAATAAATCGATGGCTTCGTATTGTATATTTAGGGCATAAAATCTTCATTTACATCCTAAGTTTAGCTAGGGTAGCCTAAGCTACCCCTAAAATCTATTTCAAGAAATCAATGGCTCTTTCTATTGCGCCTTTCAGTCCCGCAGGATTCTTACCTCCGGCAGTAGCAAAGAAAGGCTGACCACCACCACCGCCTTGGATATCTTTGGCTAAATCACGCACAATATTACTTGCATTCAAGCCTTTTTCTTTTGCCAATTCATCGGATATAACAACCGTTAAACTTGGTTTACCATCAAATTCAGCACCGATAACCAAAAATAAGTTGTTAACCGCACCCTTTACGGCGTAAGCTAAGGTTTTAACAGCTTCTGCGCTTGGCAGATCGACGATTGTAGACAAGAAATTAATCTCGCCAACCTGTTGGATCTTCCCTTCCAGATCTGATTTTAATGCTAAGGATTTTTCCGTAATACTTTTCTCCACTTCTTTTTTCAAAGCACCATTCTCATCGATGATTTTACCCAGTGCAGAAACAAAATCTTTCGGATTATTCATAAGCTCTTTCAAATGGTGAACCAATTCGAAATGCTCACGGATAACAGCGGCAGAACGAGTTCCAGTAATGGCTTCTATACGACGTACACCAGCTGCTACAGCTGATTCCGAAACAATTTTGAAAAACCCTATTTGACCCGTTGCTTTAACATGAGTACCACCGCACAATTCTTTAGAATATTGATCTTCGAAAGTAATTACACGAACAAAATCACCATACTTCTCACCAAATAGTGCTGTTACACCTGAATCCAATGCCTGTTGATAAGGTACATTCCGTTCCTCTTTCAATGGAATATTTTCACGAATCTTGGCATTGACAATATCTTCCACCTGTTTGATCTCTTCTTCTGTCATTTTTGCAAAATGAGAGATATCAAAGCGCAAAATATCAGCGTTAACCAACGATCCCTTTTGATTCACGTGACTTCCTAATACCTGCTTTAACGCCGCGTGCAACAAATGGGTTGCGGAGTGATTGTTTTCCGTATCTATTCTTTTAACTTTATCTACCTGAGCAACAAATGTTCCTTTTAATTCTAAAGGCAATTTGTTGGTAAAATGTACAAAAAGACCATTTTCCTTTTTCGTGTCTGTGATGTAAATCTTCTCTCCTGTTTCTTCGGAAACTAATTCCCCCGAATCACCTACCTGACCTCCTCCTTCTGCATAAAAAGGGCTAACGGAAAGCACCAATTGAAATTGTTCTTTATTTTTCGAAACAACTTTACGGTATTTTACAACTTCAGTTTTGGCTGTTAATGTATCGTAGCCAACAAACTCAAATCCTTCGTCGTCGTTTACCACAACCCAGTCGCCTGTATCTATAGCCGTAGCGGCACGGGAACGATCTTTCTGGATTTGAAGTGCTTGATTGAAGCCCTCCATATCAACTGTCAATCCCTTCTCACGGGCTAACAATTCCGTTAAATCGATCGGGAATCCATACGTATCGTATAGTTCGAAAGCAAAATCGCCATTGATCACTTGATGATCCTCGATATAGTTTTCAAAGCGTTGGACGCCCGTAGACAACGTTCTTAAAAATGAAACTTCCTCTTCTAAGATTACTTTTTGTACAAAATCCTGCTGTTGGATCAATTCGTCAAATACACCTGCAAACTGAGCTGCCAATACGGGTACAAGTTCATTGATAAAAGGCGATTTAAAACCTAAAAATGTATAAGCATAGCGAACCGCACGACGTAAAATACGGCGAATCACGTAGCCAGCTTTATTGTTGGATGGCAATTGCCCATCGGCTATTGCAAAACTTACAGCACGTATATGATCTGACACCACCCGCATGGCAATATCCGTTTTTTCATCTAGCCCATAGTTGATTCCTGCTCTATTCGCAATAAAATCAATTGTAGGTGTAAAGACATCTGTGTCATAGTTGGAAGTTTTCCCCTGTATACATCTAACCAAACGTTCAAATCCCATTCCGGTATCCACATGTTTGGCCGGTAGCGATTGAAGTGAACCGTCTTTCAAGCGATTAAATTGCATGAAGACAAGATTCCAGATTTCGATAACCTGAGGATGGTCCGCATTCACCAAACTTTGTCCTGAGATCTCTTCGCGCTCTGCTGTACTCCGCATATCGAAATGAATTTCAGAACAAGGACCACAGGGTCCCGTCTCACCCATTTCCCAGAAATTGTCTTTTTTGTTACCCAGGAGAATTCTGTCTTCGGCAATCCATTGTTTCCAAAAATCGAATGCTTCCATATCACGCGCTAAACCTTCTTTTGCATCCCCTTCAAAAATAGTTACATATAAACGATCTTTATCCAGCTTGTATACTTCTGTCAATAGCTCCCAAGCCCAAGCAATAGCTTCTTTTTTAAAGTAGTCTCCAAAGCTCCAGTTTCCCAGCATCTCAAACAAAGTATGGTGGTAGGTATCGATTCCGACTTCTTCCAAATCATTATGCTTACCGGAAACCCGCAAACAGCGTTGCGTATCAGCAACACGAGGAAATTTGATGGGTGCTTCACCAAGAAACAGATCTTTGAATTGATTCATCCCCGCATTGGTAAACATTAATGTAGGGTCATTTTTTACAACTACTGGTGCTGAAGGTACTATCTGATGCCCTTTACTTTTAAAAAAGTCCAGAAAGGCTTGACGAATTTCTCTACTTGTCATTTAATTATCTAAAAATATGTGCAAACTTACTCAAAATTGGTAGGTTATGCAATGTACAAATCCATATATTGACCGTGAAACGACTGTTTTTAGGAAGGAGCTAGATTTCTGTTATTGACTTTTCAAACAAAAAAATCAAGTTATAATTTACAGATAGTTAGCATATCCCTATTCTACGCGTGACAGAAATCACAAACTACTATTAAATTCAACATTTTAAAAGTGTTATTCATTATTCATATTTGTCTAACGCTTGTCAAAATCAACATGTAAAACAACAAAAACTATTTGACCTTAGGCCATTCACAATTACATTTGTTTTATTACATTTGATAGTAAAATAGGGAATCTAGCCTCCTTTCAGGCATATTCCCTAAGTGCAAAATAATTAAGATTAGATTTTGTAGATTAAATTCCCTCTAATGAAAAAAAACATTCTACTACCGGTAGATTTTTCGGCTCATTCTAATAATGCTGTAAATTACGCTGTGGACCTAGCCCTTGAAAAGGGGTATTCGCTCCATCTTTATCACAATTACACTTCAGCTTCCGCTGTGTTTGAGGAGGAAAGTAGCCAAAACGAAGTCAACTCCCCAACATTCAAAGCTGATATCCTGATTAAGAATCTTGCGGAATCTATAAAATTAAAACATCCTACGCTTGAGATCACAACACAATGTGAGCGCGGCATGATTACCGAAACTCTTCCTGAACTTGCCACTCCAGATCGATTTGATTTTGTCATTATGGGGACTAAAGGGATTACCAACGATGATAGTCAGCTTATTGGCAGCACCACCTATGTCATTAGCAAAAAAGCCAAAATACCTGTCCTGGCCATTCCAACTGAAGCTTCCTTTACACCTATCGACAAAGTTGGCTTACTTTCTAATTTTAAAGAAGAAGAAGTGCAAACAGTACAGGATTTTGTCAACATCATTGGCAAAGACTTTGAACTAAAACTTATGCATGTTCACTACGATCATTCATCAGAAAACCGGATCGAAGACAAACTTGAAGTATGGAAATATAAGATCAAAAAATATATTGGCGTAACCAATATTGCCATAGAGGTCGACTCTATACAGGGGGATATTGAGGACCTAGATACGGTTCCCGAAGTGATTAATGAGATGATCCATGAGGAAAAAATCAAAATACTTCTGGTGACACGATCAAGAAAATCATTCTTTGAACGTGTTTTTACCCGATCAGTTGCGAAAGCATTATTTAGCCATCCATTAGTTCCGATATTTTTCACCAAAGCATAATCCTATAGCCATGTCTAAACTATTAATACCAGTAGATTATTCCGAAAATGCACGAGTTGCCGCATTTTATGCTGCTCAAATCGCAGCCATATCAAATGATGAAATTACACTTTTCCATTCGTTTACTTCACACGTCAATAAGTTTGCAAATGCGAAGCATTTAATAGACCCTACTGAGGGAGAGGCTCACCATAAAATGGAAAAGCTTGTAGCCGAACTTCTACAGGAATATCCTTCGCTTAAAATTTCTACGCTATTTGCCAATGGCATTTTGGCCGAAACATTGGAAAAACAAGAGATAAAAGAGACCTACCAAACGGTAATTATGGGTACAAAAGGAGTCACCGGACTCGAATCTGTGTTGATCGGAAGCAATACATATGATGTTATTAAAGAATCTAAAATACCCGTTTTAGCAGTCCCGAAAAACGCTGTAAAATTTAAAAATGACAACATTGCTTTATTGACAAATTTCAAACCCGGAGAACTTGAGGTGCTTAAACAAGCGATACCATTGTATGGGAAAAATTTCCATTTACAGCTTATCCATATCAATAAAAACGAACTAGAAATCAATATTTTAGGAGAAAAACTTGAAAATTGGATCGAACAGATTATCGCTGAAACTGGGATAGAAGATATTTCCTATATCGTCAAATCACCAAGCTATTTTGCTGGCTCGCGTGAGAATATTGCGAACGGTATTCATACCATTATCCGGGATGAAGATATTGATGTTATTTTGATCACAAAAAGTAGAAAAACTTTTTTCCAAAACATTTTTACAGAAAATATTGTTAAGCATCTGGCTTTTGAAATTGAGGTACCAAACTTTTTTGGACGCGTAGAGTAACCAAATAATTTTTGGCAAATTTATTGCAAGAGTGTTCAGTGAGTTAATTTAACAACAGTATTATAGTAGATAATTTTACAAACACGCATTATGAAAATTAGCCTTAAAAAATCAGGATTACTTGTTGCGGCAGGAATTTTATCCACCGCATCCTTTGCGCAAAACACAAAAGAAGCATCAATTGAAGGCACAACTCCATTAGGTTCGGCAACACAATATAGAACTTGGTCTATCGGTGTAGGCGCCGGTGTAACAAGCTTACAGAATATCGCCAAATTTAACAATGGTGGTTATGATAAATTAGACTGGAATTTAGGGTACAGTGCTTATATCAAGAAGCAAATTTCACCATCCTTCGGATTGAAAGCAACTTATTTTGGTGGAAAGACAGCTGGGTATGATAACAGTGACAAGCAAACGGGATTCGAAACCAAGACCCCTTGGTCAGTTGCCTTATCGGGTGAGTTTTTGGCAGCCAACACGAATTGGAGATTTTTCAACAGTTTTATCAAACCTTATGCATCGATTGGTGTTGGGGTCATGAATGCTGAAACTGCTGCAATCGCCGGTGGAAATAAAGGCGAATACGGAGACTCTTATTCTAAGATCTATGTGCCTGCTGATTTTGGTTTGAAATTCGCCGTAGCCAAAGGTATAAACTTTGAATTGGGCTATCAATTGAATTGGGCGAACCAACGATTTGACAACAGAACAGTTGATCAACAATATAAAAATGACTTATTCACCTATGCGCACGCAGGCTTAGAGTTTGCCTTAGGAAGCAGCAGTAAACCGGCATTGAACAATTCAAATCCTGTTGCAACCCTTGTCAATGATTATACGGTAAAATACGATGATCTGAAAGCTCAAAACGATGCGTTGAATGCTAAAAATCAAGCGTTGCAAGGTCAATTGGATGGATTGAATAATGATCTAAAAGATGATGACGGCGATGGGGTTGCCAATAAATATGACAAATGTCCGGGCACACCTTCAGGTGTTCAGGTTGATGGATCAGGATGTCCAATTGTTGTAAAAAACGAAACTAAAGTTGTAGAGAAAGTTGTAGTTACCGAAGCAGACAGAAAAGTCGTTGCCGATGCGATCAAAAACTTAGAATTCGATTTAGGTAAAGCAACTATCCGCCCTACTTCATATGCAACATTGAACAAAGTCGCTGCCTTATTGATTGAGAAAAATTTCAGCTTAAAACTAGCTGGTCACACCGATAATACAGGCTCACGTGAATTAAATATGCGTTTATCAAAAGAGCGTGCAGAATCTGTAAAAGCGTACTTAGTATCACAAGGTGCAAATGCCTCACGTATTGAGGCAACTGGATATGGTCCAGATCAACCGATTGCATCTAATAAAAATGCAGCTGGTCGTCAACAAAACCGTCGCGTTGAATTTACACTTTATTAATAACTAACAAATTACACTAACAAAAAGGTGTTTTTAAATAAAAACACCTTTTTGTTTACCAATTATCATATATTAACTACAAATCGATTGTAGATTTAATTTTTAATCTATTACTTTTGCGTCGGTTTTTACAAATTCAAATTCTATGAAACTAAAATTACAATTAGTACTTGCTTTAGCATCTGCGGGCTTATTTGCCAATTCTGCAATTGCTCAAAGCACAAAGGTATCCTCTATTGAAGGAACAAGCCCATTTGGCCCTGTTACGCAATACAGAACATGGTCCATTGGTATTGGTGCTGGAGTGACAAACCAAACTAACATCGCAGGATTTAATCGTGAAGGATACGATGATTTAGCTTGGAACTTAGGTTATAGTGCTTATATTAAGAAACAAATTTCCCCTTCTTTTGGGATTAAAGCTACATATTTTGGAGGTAAAACAGGCGGAGCCTTTAAAGATGGTACGCAATCATTTGAAGCGAAAACACCTTGGTCTGCTGCATTATCAGGAGAGTTCCTGGCAGCTAATACAAATTGGAGATTTTTCAACAGTTTTATCAAACCTTACGCTTCAGTCGGGGTTGGCGTGATGAACAGTAAAACAACCCTAACAACGGGTTCCACATCGCAAGAAGCCGATGGTATTTCTAAAATATATGTACCATTAGATATGGGATTTAAATTTGCTGTTGCGAAAGGTATCAACTTCGAGCTAGGCTATCAATTAAATTGGGTTAACCAAAACTTTGATGGCATTCAAGGTGGTCAATATAAAAACGACTTATTTACTTACATCCATGGTGGTTTAGAATTTGCATTGGGCAATGGTAGTAAACCAGCGTTAAACAATTCAAACCCTGTCGCTACACTCGTCAATGACTACACATTAAAGTATGATGATCTGAAAGCGCAAAACGATGCTCTTAACGCAAAAAATCAAGCATTACAAAGTCAATTAGATGGTCTGAACAGTGATTTGAAAGATGATGATGGCGATGGTGTAGCTAACAAATATGATAAATGCCCAGGCACACCTTCAGGTGTACAAGTAGACGGTGCTGGTTGTCCAATCGTTGTGAAAAACGAAACTAGAGTTGTTGAAAAAGTTGTTGTGACAGAAGCTGACCGCAAAGTCGTTGCAGACGCAATCAAAAACTTAGAATTCGATTTAGGAAAAGCAACAATACGCCCTACTTCATATGCTACATTGAATAAAGTAGCTGAATTGTTAATCGAGAAAAACTTTAGCTTGAAATTAGCGGGTCACACAGATAACACAGGTTCACGCGAGTTGAACATGCGTTTATCAAAAGAACGCGCTGAGTCAGTAAAAGCATACTTAGTATCTCAAGGTGCTAATGCTTCTCGCATTGAAGCTACAGGATATGGTCCTGACCAGCCTATTGCATCAAACAAAACTGCTGATGGTCGTCAACAAAATCGTCGTGTAGAGTTTACACTCTATTAATCGATCTATTTTGATATATACAAGCCAAAGGCACCACTGAACGTGGTGCCTTTTTTGTTTGCTCCAGCAGACAATCGGCTCTTCATTTCCATAACTACTATTAAAAAAGCCTTGTTTAAATTAAATAAACAACTGAATAACAAAAAGATAACTCAAAAACAAACAACTTAATCCGTATTTTTAATAAAGCAAAATTAAAAAATGCGTAAACCACAAGCTCTTGTTTTGACTATCTTTTCGTTGATCTTTTCCTCTTGTGAAAAAGATCCACCATTGAACGAACCAGGGTCAAATGAAGCGATCAATGAATGGACCATGGCACAAATGCGGCAATATTATTACTGGAACGAAAAAATCACACAAAAAAACAATTACCAACAAGCTCCAGATCTATTTTTTAAAAGTCTCTTATTTCAAGATGACCATTATTCCAGCATATTACAGACACTCAACAGCGACACCTATGGCAATACGCTGACGAACACTTTTGGATTCGATATGGTGCAATTACAAAATCAGTCAGAAACCATCCAACTGGTCACCCAAGTGGTCCCTTTCAGTGAAGGGGATCTAATGGGGCTCAAGCGGGGAGACAGCATAAGCCACATCAACAACGAGCCCATCGACCACAGCAACCTGAAATCGCTACTAAGCAAATCCTTGCTTTTACCGGCAATGCATTTGACGCGAAATGATGGCAAAATATTTCATCTGCCTTCTTCCTATATTTCGCAGCCCGTCCTCTATACCGCTAAACTCATCTCCTCCTCCCCCACAGTAGGCTATATGTTTTTAAGTCAATTTGACTTTAGTGGGGCATATTCATTATTGGAAGCAGTCCAAAATTTCAAGTCCCAACCGATTCAGGAATTTATTGTCGATTTACGTTACAACCCCGGCGGACAGGTTGCTTTCGCCTCATTTTGCGCACTCTTATTGGCAGATATTAAAGAGAATGATGTTTTCGCTCGATATCGTGGAAACAAAAACATCAAAAATAGAGAAGACAGTTTTGCATCTACCCTGCAAGGGCAGCCCGATGGCTATTCTTTCGCAGCAGACGAGGTATTAAAGCAAGGTTTACATTTGAAGAGAATTTATATGCTGACAGGGCCAAACACAGCCTCTGCAGCCGAAATGCTCATCAATGGATTGAAACCTTATGTAGAGATCATTCAAGTCGGTGACAAAACATTCGGTAAAGATATGGCCTCAACAACAATAGTAACTCCAGAAGATATCCGAGGTACCGAACGGGCCTGGCATTTGGTCCCTATGATCTATAAAATCTACAATAAAGTGGGGCAGGGAGATTATAGCGATGGAATTGCACCTTCAAAAGTGACCGATGAATTTGCTTTTCTACCCTTGGTTCCTGTAGGCGATACGAGGGATCCCTTGATTCAGGAAGTATTAAAAAAGATCGGTATGAAAAATATGCTAGCTAAACGCCCTATTACTACAATTGAACCAACCCATATGTTGAAGCCAAAATACATAGGCAGTAGCTATCAGGCAATACCTGTTGAAGTAAGCGCACAGGGCAAATCCGATAAATAGATTCACCCATGTGCACAGGAATTTAATGAAGTAATAAGCATACGCAAATCAGCTCCAGTCTGTCCATTTTTGACCAACTTACGAAGAGGACGAGACAAAATTTCGGAGCGGATGGTCCGTTCCTTCGATTCGTATTCTCGTACTAGTTCTTCCAACTGTTGCAGTAGTTCCCTATATTGCCTATAAAGTTCATTCAGCTCCGCCATTTCATTCCGTAAAGCTAGCAGCGCAGCAGCATCAATGGCATGATCTACATCTCCTTGAATTTTCAGGGAGATAGCAAATAAATTACGATGTTTTATAGCATTGATCCCTTTCATGATGAATTTATGATAATTGATTTAACTACAAAGTAGTTATTAACTTCACAATATTTCCTCTAAATCATTTTATTTTTTTAACCAAACCGCATCCAAGGCAAAACCGATTCCAACGATATCCGACACCGCATCAACATCAAAATATGCATCGGGTTCCTTTTGGGGGAAGTATACAATACCTATGTCTTCTACCGTAAAGAAAAAAAACAGATAGACCTTCTGTCCATCGATAAGGATTGGTTTTGAATCCTTGTCCAATACCTGCGCCTTTGCTGGAAAATAGGGGTCAACTGGTATTTTAATAAATTCTTCGGGGATTTTATCCGATATCAACCCAGTAATCAGGATCGGAGTTTCATCATATCTGACCAAATCCATTCCCCAACTTTCATCAAACACAGGTTTACCTTGATAAATCGCCAATCGAATCGGCTCGCCATTTGGTGAAATCGTCTGGTTATAATTTAATATCTTTACCTGCCTCACACCCGGAATCGATTCGACATCATCTCCTAAGGGGTTTGGCCCGACAACGAGTGAAGGATTAATGGGACTTTTGCTATGCACACCAAAAGTATTTAACCCTGACTTGAGGGCGAGACGTTGTTCTAGGACAACCTGATCCTTGCTATCATACGCAACGACCAATGAAGAATCGGCATCTTTATTTCGTATAAAAATAAAATTAGTATTGCTTTGATTTGCTGCTTTTCCATCGACAGTTACTCTTTTTACATCTACTGACACAGTGCCATAGGTTTTAAAAGCAATCCGAGCCAATTCTTCCGTTTCTAAAACAGGTTCGCCTTTTTGGCAGGAAGACAACAACGATCCAACCCAAAGGGCAATAAAATAGAGAACTAAATTTCTAATCATATATAAAGGATAAAGAAGTGAGCCATAGAAATGGCTCACTCAATTAAATAATCAATATTAATAAGTTTTTGGAGCAAATTGCGTCCAGGTTGCAGTCCAAGGAGCAGTTGTCGGATGGAATGCACCTTTATAAGTTGTACTTCCATCACCATATGCAGGTGAAGTTGACGATGGTCTTAAGAAAGCAGGATTAAATGTAGTCCCTGTTGAATAGAAAATATTAACACCACCAGCTAATTTCAAATACGTTGTTGCATCCGCCGAAACATTTGTTTGGTTTCCTGTTGGTGTAGCACCACTGAAAGCTGCACTATAAGCGTGTACAACATTACCTGTAAAAGTACCTGTTGCGCCATCTTGGAATGCGGCGCCTGTTGTATAACCAGCGATAATGGAGTTTTGAATATCATACTCCGTAGCTCTTCTCCAACGGTTACCGAATTTCAATTTAGAACTCGCCACAGTCACATCCTTAATACCAAGGAACGTAAAATTCTTTAATACCGGACGAGTTTTAGGTGTAGCAGCATATGGTGCTGTACCTTCATTATCCGACTCCAAACCATTTGAATCAGAACTACCGCTAGAAGTACTGTTTGTCGAATTCGGATCCTTTAATGACAATGCATATTGAATTGTACCTGTATATCCATGATCGAAATCAAAATCATCATCGTCATTTGATAACGCAACTAGGTATTTCGCATTGACAGTCCCCCCAAAGAATTCAAATCCATCATCTTTACCCCAAGATACCTGTATATTTTCCAACGTAGTACCAGTACCAACACCACCTAAAGTCAATCCATTAATCTCATTGTCAGCAGTTAAATTATAACCAGCAAATTCAATACGCACGTATTTCAATGAACCAGAATTATCGGCAGCATTTGTACCACCATAGGTTACATCCACTCCAACAGGCTGAGGAATACCTTCAATTCTCTTTGTGGACGCTTGGTTTGTGGTTGCATTCCCCAACAACACCACACCTCCAAAATCACCAGGATTACGAGATCCCGCTGCGTTTGGAGAAGTAAACACAATCGGCGCAGCAGCAGTGCCATTGGCGATCAATTTAGCTGTTTTTGGCACGACTAAAACACCTTTGATATTTTGTGTTAATCCAGTGATCTGATCATTGTATGCCTTAGTTACACCAGAAGTAATATAAGTACCCGCCTGAATCGTCAATGTAGCACCTGGTCTTACAAAAGCAACACCATCAATTTTCCATACTGTGTCAGCAGAAAGCGTTGTTTTCGTGATAATACCGGCAGCATCTGTTGGGATCGTTGCCTGAGGTTTGTTTGGCAAACCAGCATTCAAATCTGAATTAGGTCCTACGTTGTCTTTGTTACAAGAAGCTAATGCGATTGCGCATACGCTTGCTACTGTTAAGATTTTTTTCATTTTGTGTTAAATAATTACTAGTTTTGCCATCACAAGATCATTTTTTAGACTATGCACCCCTATGGGATAGCATTTCATAAGGCTGCATAGTTGTTTTCAATCACCCGTTTTCTGTTTCGATTTTTCTTTTCCTATTGTGCTCGCTGGACAATCCCGGAACTTGTGTACATGATTAAGGAGTGATATGAAACTGCCTCGCGCAGTAGTCTTTTTATTTTAAAAGCTATAAGTCACCGAAAGATTAAATCTCCTTCCATCTTTTTTACGATAGGTTATAATATCGTCATCTGCTCTATTATATTTATTATCCCCCCTGACAAGCTCAAAGATTTTTTCGCCATTTCCTCCAATAGATTCACTATATGCAGATTGATTCTGATAATACCTAGTCCACTCATCTAAGAGATTAGCTGCATTGAATTTCACTTCTAATTGCTGACTTAAAAAACGTTTATAGAGTTGAAGATCGAGTTGTTTTGGTGCAAGTTCATACTCAACTCTATTCGGATTGACAGAAGCGGTATTTGTACGATAGCCCCTGTGATTATAGCTAGTTGTTATGCCAAAATCATCCCCCCAATAACCAATTCCTAAGTTCAATAGCCAGGGCGATTGTCCCATTAATGGTCGATCTTGGTTTGGCGCTCTATTCTTTTCTCGTTCTGCGACCGTAACATTATCAACAAGCTTATGTCGCCATTGGCTCAAGGCATTAACTTCAGACTTTAACAATGTGCCGTTTGCACTGATAAAAGCTTTAGACAGCCATTCTGCTTCACCGAAAAAACTTAGGTTTTTGCGAAGTTCAAATTCTAACCCCATGTTTTTCGCAGACTCCATATTATTGAAAACATATGCACTGCCAGGGCTGACATCTTCATTTTCTATCAATTCTATCGGTTTGTCTAAGTATTTATAAAATCCTGTCAGAGATATGATTTCACCAGGACTCGGATACCATTCCAAACGCAGATCCACATTATCGATAAAAGTTGACTCCACATTATCTCCTGATACAACCGCATCCAACTCAAAATCATAAAACCCAAAAAAACCAGTCTCCCGAAAATCCGGACGAATAGCCGTTTTTGAATAACTTCCCCTTAGATTAAAAGTGTTACTCAAACTGTAGGTTGCATTGATGGATGGCAATATTTTCCAGTTTTTTTCGCGGATCATAAGTTTATATAAAAGAAGCTTATTGTTATCTGAATTGGGATCGCCGTTCTGTTTTCTAAACATTTCATCCTGACGATTTTGTAAGTTGTAATACTCTGCACGGAAGCCATAAACGAGTCTTAGCTTATTCCAGAATTTCTGATCAAACATTAAATATCCGGCATGCGAACTCATTGTCCCATCGTAGACATTCCCCCCTATAGGTTCCGGATAATAATAAGCCTGACCAATTCCATTCCCAATGTGATCGGTAGATAACAATACATCATAAGGCATTTCTATCGGCGGAGCAGCTTTAGACGGATCATCAGGCATATAAGATCTGGTAAATGGCAGTAGACGAAAAACGGAGAGATCTCTATTTTTTTTCCAGCCCTGGTAACCTACTTTAATTCGTGAACTCACGGAAGTTCCTGCACCAAAGAGGCGTGAAAAGGCCATTGCCCAATTAAGGTCATGTTCATTAATTTCGGTCCACATGCGAGAATCGAACCCTGTTTCCGAATGGTTAGACCAATTGGAAAGACTCAATAAATTGGGACTTCGAAACATATAATTTCCATCCAATACCGTCGTCAATCCATAACGCAATTTTCGCTCATCCAAAATCTGCTGTTTGATTCTATTATAAGCAAACATCCCCTCAGCTTTTACATTCCAAGGCAATTGATACTCCCCGCTCAACTGATGTTGTTGTAAAGACATTGCCTCAGGCAGTTGATATTGATTTTTGGTTGGTGGGTTACTTAAATTTGTAAAAACTGACCGAATGTTTTCACTATAGTTGTTATTAAAGGTACGGGCATACATATTTTTAAAAGCCAGCCTGAAATCCTGCCCCTTTAATCCAAAATTAGCCACCAACCCACTGCTGCTGTTAAAACGATAGGAAGTCCCGGCACCATTCTGACCAATAGTGTCACTCTCTATCATATGCTGTTTTTCTCCATATAAATTAGTGATATTAGACCCTCTGACATTGTTGAAAGGGATGATGTTCTGTTCATTTCGAATGTTTGCAGAAGCAGAGAAACCAAACAGCAATCCTTGCGATAAATTATAACGCCTTCCCAATGAAAACCTTAAATTTTGATTTGGGCTGGCTTTATAACGATATAATTTCAATGCATCGGCGTTGACAAGTTTTGACTGTGCGATGGCATCGACATCATTATACTTCAGATTTGAACCAGGCATCAGGAGCTCCTCATTTAACTTAGGATCACTCAAAATATATCCGGGAGGGGCATCTAAACGTCGTGCTTCACCGTTCCAAAACCAAGGAAGCATACCTTCAGGCTGTTTAGAAGATGAAGAGTTAAAACCAAAAAATTCTGATGTTTTTCGTTCTCCGAGCCGGTAAAAGTCTTTTCCTGTTGTACGCGAATTTCCACCAATTCCGTACTGTATGGTTATAAAATCCTTTTCCGGAATATCTAGTGTATTCACTGAAACCTGTCCACCTGAAAATTCGGCCGACACATCCGGTGTTGCTGTTTTATTAACGACCACAGAACTTACCATCTCAGTCGGAATAATATCAAACGAAAAATCACGCCTATTTTGCGACGTGCTGGGAATCACCACTCCGTCGAGCATCGCTTGATTATAGCGATCTGACATTCCTCTAACAATTACATTTCTATTATTAACCGTTGTCAATCCTGTTACACGTTTTAAAACTTGCCCCATATCATTATCCGGTGTACGGGCGATCTGCTCCGCAGAAATACCATCTGTCACAGAAGCTGCATTCTTTTGTGCGGCATACAGTCCTGCCACAGAAGCCTTTTTGAATGGAACTGTAACCACAGCCGTTTCCAACGCATTTATCTGTGCCTTCATGGCGATATTTAATGCAGTACGCTGTCCAGAAGCAACTTTCACCCCCTCAATGCGCTGTGTACGATAGGATAAATAGCTCACTTCTAAGGTGTATATACCTGGATCTAAGCCAAGGACATAACTGCCATCTACACTCGTTTGTGTGGATTTATTGGAACCAATCAGTCTAATACTCGCGTTTGCGAGCGCCTGTCCTCGATCATCAATCACTTTTCCAGAGATGTATCCCTCCTGCTGTACAGCTTTTTCGACCAATGTAATATACGCGCCATTATCACGAGCCATTAAGTTGGTCTCTTTGAGGAGATAACGCATCACATCTTTGATGCTGGTATTTTTAAAAATTTTAGAACTAACTTTATTCCTCGACAGATTATATTTGGTGGCATCGAAGGCAATATGTATGTTTTGGGATTCCAGGTGCTCAAAAGCCACAGGAATTGTAGATTCATTAAAGGAAATGGATATTTCCCTGTTGAGCAACTGCCCATGTGCGACAGAAGCAAGGAGCATTTCGACAGAAACTATCGATAGAAGTAATCCTACCAGCGATGTCTTTACCATAAACTTAATATCGTTTTGCGTAACGTATTGGTTAAATTTCATAAATTTGTTTACGTATATAATATCTCTACAAGTGATTGTATATGTTTTTTATCCCCTATTCAGGGGCTGTACAAAACAGAGCTGACGATGCCGGTCGTCGGCTCTTATTGTCTTCATATTTAGTAAATCAGCACTTTATTCCCCTCCTTTCTGGACTTATTATGATGAATCGCTTGAATACTTTCGAGTGTAGCCGACCACGATAGCTGTCTAGACAAAGGCATACTGTAAAGTTGCCGGGAGATAAGGTTATCTGCCGCCTCAAGCTCCACTCCGTAAATATTTCTAACAGCTAAGGCTAATTCGGCGAAACTGCTTTGCTTCAGATATACACGTCCTTCAATCCAGCTATTGCGCGTAAGAAGATCAAAATTCTCTCGTTTGCTTGTAGTGCTGTTTCTGGCATAACGAATCTGTTCACCACGTGTCAACACACCCAACGGATTACTATTGGCAGAGACCTGAACTTTACCAGTAAACACTGAAACCGATATATCATCCAGTCCGGCATAGTTTTTCACGGTAAATGAGGTGCCCAGTACCCTTGTTTGTATTTGCTGGGCATTCACAATAAAAGCTTTGGTAGAATCTTTTTTTACGTCGAAAAATGCTTCTCCGGCGAGAAGTTCTACAATACGATCTTTCCTGTCAAAAGAAACCGTATCCAGTTTTAATTTCGTTCGTGCGTTTAAAATTACCGTTGAGCCATCTGCAAGCTGTACTCTTTTACGCTGCGCAACTCCTGTTTCAAAAATTCGAAACCCTGGCTTAAGCAAGACTTCCTTTCTAGACTGTGCATGATCGTTTTCTCGACTCCAGAACAATACACTGAGACATAGCAGTAAACAGGCTGCAACTGCGCCCGACCAATACAGCATCTTTTGGAAAGCCATTTTTTTGGTGGACGTGTTTCCTATTTGTCGATGAATTTTTCCCCATATTTGATTTTCGTCAACATGATATTGGGGCATATCCTCTTTGTCCAATTCAGCATACCAATGATCAATCAGTCTACGTTCATTAGCACTAGCCTTATTTTGGCGATACCTATCAATTAGCGATTCAAAAACTTTTCTTTTCACTTTTTATGCCTGCTGTTTATATACAAGTCCGCAAAAAAGCTCCAAAGTACTTCAAGAAAAGATTAATGTTATATAAAAGAATTGTTAAGCTCTTCAAAAGGTCGATGCAAATGGGCAGTTATTTAGAAAGCTCATCTATCATAAGGACCAAAAGGAGCGTAAAACTACCATTCTGAATATGTTGATAGCCCAATATTGCCTTCCGCAGTCGCTTGGATGCTTCTGTAAGATTATTCTTGACAGTTTGCTCGGATAAGCCCATACGAGTGGCTATCTCCCGGATAGATAGGTGTTCCCATTTTAATAAAAGCGCCTGTCGCATATTATGTGGCATAATTTCCAGCTCTTCCTCCAACAACTTCTCCAATGCTAAGTACGTTTTAAGATCCTCTGGATGATGCTGTACATACTCAAAAATATGTTTACTCCAATGATCCAGTAATTTATCTTTGGCTTTGGTGGAGTTAAAAAAGTCGATGATTTTATACTTGAGCATCCCTTTGAGATAGGCTGGGAGATTCATTTGGATGTCGATACTATGCCGTTTTTCCCAAAATTGCACAAACAACTCCTGGAGAATATCCTCCACATCCTGTCGGTCTATGATCCGACGAGCAGCGTGCTGATAAAGGTCTTTCCAGCAGTAGCGGTACAATTCCTCATACGCAGCAGTATCGTTATGCTCTTTAATAGCTCGCAGCCAACGCTGATGTACAACTGGTCCTTGATTCATGCTAACACCAAATTTAAGGTTGAAATATTAAGTTTCTATTAATAAATGAATAAACAAACTGTAAGCATATAAAATAGTTTACATTCAAAATAATACTTTTCAAAGTGAGCTAAATCTATATAACACGACTCAATTTATTATCACTTCATATAAAAGAATTAGATCCCCTTAAAAATCAATTATTTAAAATATTTGTTTATTCCAATATTATTCTTACCTTTGCAACGCCTTAGGCAATAGTGCCTATTGTATAAAATATTTCATGAACCCATTTTTAGAACTGGGAATCCGTGAGGAAGTTGTTAATGCCATCTCAGAATTAGGTTTCGAAAAACCTTCTGAAATTCAGGAAAAAGCCATTCCTGTTTTATTGACTGGTAACGACGATTTTGTCGGATTAGCCCAAACTGGCACAGGAAAGACCGCGGCATTTGGTCTTCCATTATTAGAGCAATTAGACTTTTCTCAAAAACACCCACAGGCATTGATCCTTTGCCCTACTCGGGAATTATGTTTACAAATCTCAAAAGATTTAGAAAAATTTGCTAAATACGTTAACAACGTACATGTTGTTGCTGTATATGGAGGTGCAAATATCTCAGACCAGCTACGTCAAATTAGACGTGGAGTGCAAATTGTAGTAGCGACCCCAGGTCGTATGTTGGATATCATTGGCAGAAATGCGATTGATTTCTCAAATGTAAAATATGTTGTATTAGATGAAGCGGATGAGATGCTCAATATGGGCTTCAAAGAAGACATCAACAACATTCTTTCAGAAACTCCTGACGAGAAAAAAACTTGGTTATTTTCAGCTACGATGCCTTCTGAAGTACGTCGTATTGCAAAGAATTATATGACCGACCCTGTTGAGCTTACTGTAGGTACAAAAAATACTGGTAACGCCAACATTGAGCACCATTACTATTTGATCAAAGCAAAAGATAAATATGCGGCGTTCAAACGTATTGTAGATTCAAATCCTGATATTTTTGGAATCGTGTTCTGTCGGACAAAAATCGAGACACAAGATATCGCTGAAGCGTTGATTAAAGATGGTTACAATGCAGACTCGTTGCATGGCGACTTATCCCAACAACAACGTGACAAGGTAATGAAACGTTACCGTGACCGTAGCTTACAACTATTGATCGCAACAGATGTAGCTGCCCGTGGTATTGACGTTAGTGATGTAACTCACGTGATCAACTTCTCTTTACCAGATGAAACAGAAAACTATACACACCGTTCTGGTCGTACAGCCCGTGCAGGTAAAACTGGTATTTCACTTTCTTTGGTAAACGTAAAAGAGCTAAGCAAAATCCGTCATCTTGAAAAGATCATCGGTAAGCCTTTTGAGAAAAAACAAGTACCTCAAGGTGCTGAAGTTTGCGAAAAACAATTATTTTCTATCGTTAAAAAGATTGAAAATGTCGAAGTAAACGACGAACAAATCAGCCCATTCTTGCCTGCAATTATGGAAAATTTGGAGTCACTTTCAAAAGAAGATATCATCAAAAGATTTGCTTCTCTTGAGTTCAACCGTTTCTTGGATTATTACAAAAACGCACCAGATTTAAATATCGAAGCGCGTGACGGTGGTCGTGAAGACCGCGGTGATAGACGTGATGGTCGCTCGCGTGAAGGTTCAAAAGGTTACACGCGTTTATTCATGAACTTAGGTTCAGTAGATGAGTTCTCTCGTGGAGACATGTTGGGCTTTATCTGTAACAATGCGAATATTTCAGGAAAATCTATTGGCAAAATTGATTTGAAAGGTGTGTTCACATTCTTCGAAGTTCAAGATGCAGAAGTAGAAAAAGTATTCCAAGGATTCCAAGGTGTAGATTACAACGGTCGTCAAGTACGTATCGAAGTATCTGGTGAAGCAAAAGGTGAAGGTCGCAGCGACCGTGGTGGAAGAAGCCGTGGTGGTGATCGTGGCGGAAGACGTGAAGGTGGATACCGTGGTGGTGATCGTGGCGGACGACGTGAAGGCGGATATGGTGGCGGTGAGCGCAGCGGAAGACGTGAAGGCGGATTCAGTGGCGAACGACGTGACCGTGGTAACAGCAACGGTGGAGGCTTCCGTGATTTCTCTGGAAAACGCAAAGAATCAAAAAGTAAATACTAATCATTAGTATTTAATTCAATAAGAGTTTAAAGACTCTGGTATGAAGGCGCACAGCTTGATTTACCAGAGTCTTTTTTTGTTATATCCCCTGCCAAGTACACAGGTACTAATCTCCCTTGCCACTACAATAGTGTCTATAAAAAAACGTAAATTAGCTGTATTACACGAACTGGATTCCCGACATGTCAACAGTAGCAACAAGAGTATTTGATTTAGCACAGCTGCAATATGATATTGCACCCAATTTTCCCATGTTTTCTTTCAAAAAAGATAACGAATGGGTCAAAATAAGCAATACCGAATTTATTGAACAGGTCAATAAGACATCCAAAGGTTTAATCGCATTAGGCGTTCAACCTGGAGAAAAAGTGGCCTTGATTAGTGAGAACCGCGTCGAATGGAATATCCTTGATTTTGCTATTCAGCAGATTGGAGCTGTAGTCGTCGCTATTTATCCGAATATTTCAACCTCAGACTACAGCTATATCTTCAATCATGCTGAAATCAAAAACTGCATTGTCAGTTCGAAGAAATTATACACAAAGATATTAGCAATACAGGATGACTGCCCGCAGCTAAACAGCATTTTCAGTCTTGACAAGGAGGAAGGCCTCAATCATTGGCAGGATTTCGTTGCAGAAGGCCAGACCATTCCGGACGCAACGCTAAACCTACTGCGCAATGGAATAGAACCTGACACATTAGCATCCATCATCTACACCTCGGGAACAACGGGTAATCCTAAAGGCGTTATGCTGTCGCATAAAAATTTATTAGCAGATACACTGAGTAGCGAATATTCCTTTCCGGTCGAACGTGGAGATCGTGCGCTCTCCTTTCTCCCAGTCTGTCATGCTTATGAACGTGTTTTCCAATATGTTTATATGTACAAGGGGCTTACCATCTTTTTTGCCCAGTCGATGGATACGATAGGCGACGATTTCAAATCCGTAAAGCCACATATCTTTTCAGCTGTACCACGTGTGCTGGAGAAAGTCTATGAAAAGATTATGGCTACAGGAGAGAAACTAACAGGAGTCAAACGTAAGCTATTCTTCTGGTCCTTAAGAATTGGCGAGCAATACAAGCTGGAAGGGCGTTCTTGGTGGTATGATTTCCAGTTGAAGATTGCCCGTAAATTAGTTTTTTCAAAATGGCGTGAAGCATTGGGAGGTGACATCAAGGGCATTGCCTCTGGAAGTGCCGCTCTACAAGAAAGACTGATCCGTTTATATATGGCTGCAGGTATTCCGATATATGAAGGTTACGGCCTCACAGAAGCAGGTCCCTGCATCGCTGTAAACTGCTACAGACGAGGTATGAAAATTGGTACTGTTGGCTTGCCATTAATTCATATCGAAATCAAGCTGGCAGCGGATGGAGAAATATTGACCAAAGGAGAAAACAATATGATTGGCTATTATAAAAATCCAGAAGCAACAGCAGAAGTACTCAAAGACGGTTGGTTATACACTGGAGACATTGGTCAATGGGTAGACGGCAAGTTTCTCAAAATTATAGACCGCAAGAAAGAAATGTTTAAGACTTCCGGTGGAAAATACATCGTTCCTCAACAAATCGAATCTAAGCTGGTTGAATCCTCGTTCATTGAACAGGCCATGGTGCTTGGCGAGGGCCGGAAGTTCCCTGCAGCGTTGATCGTCCCCAACTATAACAATCTTCTCGAATGGTCAAAGAACGCTGTTCCTTCCCTAAGTGCACTGACGAGATTAGATTTTCTCAATAGCCCCGAGCTGAAGCAGAAAATCGAATCAGAACTTAGCCGTATCAATAAAAATTTTGGCAACTGGGAACAAATCAAGAAGTTCGCTATCCTTCCAGAAGAAATGACGGTGGAAAGTGGTGAATTAACACCGACTTTAAAAATGAAGCGAAAAATTATTTTACAAAAATACGAACGGGAAATTGAGGAGATATATAACATCTAACCCACAAAAAAGCCTTTGTTTTTGACAAAGGCTTTTTTTATAGTCAAACAGATTACATGTTTATTTTTTAACAATACGTTGACGAACGGCTTCATAGATGACAACTGCTGCCGAAACAGAAACATTCAATGAACCAATTTCACCGTACATCGGTATCTTGGCAAGATTATCCGAAATGCGGATCAAGTCATTAGACACACCGACATCTTCGGCGCCCATGATCACACATGTTGGCGCTGTATAATCCACATCATAGATACTCGAGGTTGTTTTCTCAGTACTCACAACCAACTGTACACCGGAGTCAATCAGAAATTTACCTACTTTTGAAAGGCTATCATGACGGCATACAGGAATTTTATAGAGTGCACCGGCTGATGTCTTGATTGCATCAGGATTAACTTCAGCAGAACCTTTTTTAGGAACAATAATAGCATGTACACCTGAACATTCGGCAGTCCGTGCAATGGCCCCCAAATTGCGCACATCTGTCACTCCATCTAGCATCAAAAGTAGAGGAGTTTCACCTTTTTCATAAATCTGTGGTAGAAGTTCTTCAATATTATGATAGGTAATTGGGGAGATGACTGCGATTACACCTTGATGGTTTTTACGTGTTATCCGGTTTAACTTTTCGATGGGCACCTGTTGAAAAGCTATATTATGCTCTTTTAATAAGGCTTTCAATTCAAGAATTAAACTACCACTCAAACCACGCTGTATAAACAATGATTCGATCTCTTTACCACTATCGATTGCTTCGATAACAGCACGAATACCAAATACCATCTGATTCACTTCACGTCTTTCTCCGTGGTCGCGATCACGTCTCTGAAAATTTCCTTGCATAATAATACTAAATGTCCCCCTTCTTATGGAAGAGATTGCAAATGTACAAAAATAAACAACAACTAAAGTTTTTGAATTAGCTAAGTCCCAAGTTAAACTCCTTCCTCAAAGTATCTAAGAGTGGGTTTTTATTGACCATGGCTTGATATTTCTCCTGTGATGTATAGGGTTTACGTGAAATCGTATGTTCCATCATCACTCCGTGTAGATCCAATGAAAAATTTTGCAGCTTCACACGAAGGTAATTCAACACATCAACCTTTGCACTTTGTAAGACATCCATCTGAACTCCATTTTCTACATCAATTTCAATCAACGTACCATTTAATCTAGGCTGCATGGCAGTCATCATGGTATATAAGTTAATCTTATTTTCTGCTTTTAACTGTTCCGCATAACTATTCCAAACGGCGATAAACTGACCGAATGAAACATCACGCTGTTCACTCCCCCGGATCAATTCAGGTTCATCCCCTTCTTTGGCAACCGCATTGTTATCGTATATGGTATTCAAATCTGGCAACGATGGAATAATAGCTGAAGCGGAGGCACCCCAACCACCTTTTTTTACTTTGGGAGGTATATTAGAAACTACATCTTTTTTCACTTCACCCTTCGTCTCGGAAGACTGGTAATTGACAGGACTAGCTTGGGAAGATGGCGCAACTTGACTTTCACGGGCTGGCGCATTGCCTACTGAAGTTATTGGGGAGGTAACGACAGCCGAAGGACTTTGTTGGGCCTGTGCAGCTACTGGCTCAGGAAGTTTTTTTTTTACGCCCTCGGTAGCCGAAGGAATCTGCACGGATCCAAGCTGGCTCAATTTAATTGCACTTGCAATATGACATGTCTTGAGGAGCGAAAGTTCGACCTGCAAACGTTGGTTTTTACTTGTCTTATAGTTGATCTCACATTGATTGGAAATATTCAATGCCGATAACAAAAATCCTGGAGCAGCTTTTTGAGATTGCTGCAGATACTTTTGACGAATACTGTCGCTGACTTCTAGCAATTTTAAGGTTGACGGCTCTTTGGCAACGAGCAAATTTCTGAAATGCGCCGACAGACCAGCTATAAAATGGCTGCCATCAAATCCGTGGTTTAAAATTTCATTGAAAATGAGCAAGCTCTGAGCCGCATCCTCCGTTAAAATCGCATCTGTTAGCTTAAAATAATAATCGTAATCTAAAATATTCAAATTATCGATTACAGCTTGATAAGTTACATGCTTATTGGAAAAACTGACAATCTGGTCGAACATCGACAAAGCATCGCGAAGACCACCATCTGCTTTTTGAGCAATGATATGCAGGCCATCCTGATCGTAGTTTATACCTTCCCTATCCGCAATATTAGCCAAATGACTGGCCATATCTTCAACCTTGATCCGGTTAAAATCAAAAATCTGACAGCGTGAAAGTATAGTAGGCAAAATTTTATGCTTCTCAGTAGTCGCCAAGATAAAAATCGCATAGGAAGGAGGTTCCTCTAATGTCTTTAAAAAAGCATTGAAAGCGGCTTGAGAAAGCATATGCACCTCATCTATGATATAGATTTTATATTTTCCCGCTTGTGGTGGTATACGTACCTGATCTATAAGATTACGGATATCATCAACTGAGTTGTTGGATGCCGCATCCAGTTCATGGATACTAAAAGAATTTCCATTTTGGAAAGACTTACAGCTATCGCAAGCTCCACAGGGCTCAGTTCCAGCTAAGATATTTTCACAATTTATTGTTTTGGCTAAAATCCGTGCACAGGTAGTTTTACCAACACCACGGGGACCACAAAACAAAAATGCCTGTGCCAACTGGTTGTTGTGTATCGCATTCTTTAAGGTACCAGTAATGTGTTGCTGACCTACAACCGAATCAAAGGTAATCGGGCGGTATTTACGTGCAGAAACAATAAAATTATTCATTGCACGAAGATACGGATTTTAAAAATGAAAATAGAGCATCTAAAACCTAAAAATAGATTGTAATTTTTTAATAATAATTCCTTCAATGCATAAAAAATGCCGATTTTATCGTTAATTTTATATTACTACAATGTTATCAAATTGTTAAGAATTGATATTAAAGGGAATTCATAGGGTGTTTTTGACCATTTTAGTTTGGTTTACTTGCGCTTCGCAACAGCTCCTGGCGCAACATTATGATTTCAATTTTTATGAGGGCAAGATATCGATTGATGTCCCACCTGCTTTTAATATCCCATTCAAAGACAGTCTAACGATAGCACATGTCCAAAAGTTCTATCAGACAGCTGACCAGACCGATTACATTCAGCTTGTAAACGACCTTTTAGAATACAAAGACAAACACCATCTGAATGATTGGGTATACTATCAACTTATTCGTCGTACTGCCCAGCAGATAGCTCCAAAAACGGAAAATTATACCCGTTATACACTTTACAAATGGTTTTTGATGTGTAAATCAGGTTATGATGCCCGCCTGGCTGTCGGTAACGACCAGATTATATTTTTTATTCAGAACAAAGAAGATATCTCGGATATTCCTTTTTTTGAAATCGATGGCAAGAAATATACCTGTTTAAATTTTCACGATTATGGAAAACTGTTTCAACGTGCAGAGACTTACATTCCCGTTAAAATAAAAGTACCTGAAGCAATCGCAGATTTTAGCTATAAGATTACCAAGCTCCCCGATTTTACACCGTCAAATTACAAGGAGAAACAAATCGAGTTCAATTATGGGCATAAAGCCTACCATTTTAATGTCAAGTTGAATGACGATGTCAGCGATCTTTTTAAAAACTACCCTGGAGTAGATTTTGAAACCTATTTCAATATCCCGCTCAGCAAGGAGACTTATCAATCGCTTATCCCAGCACTTAAAGAAAATTTAAAAGGAAAAAATCAGCAGGAAGGTGTCGATTATTTAATGCGTTTTACCCGGTATGCATTCTTGTATGAAAATGACGAAGAGAATTTCGGGTCCGAGAAACGTCTTTCAGCGGAACAAACGCTATTGAATAAATACAGTGACTGTGACGACCGTGTGGCCTTATTTTTTTACTTGGTGAAGGAAATTTATAATTTACCTATGATCACTTTACTATATCCCACTCATGTAACCATGGCCGTCCAATTTGAACATCCTATCGGTGACGCTATTTTATACAACGGAAAATACTATTCTGTATGTGAGCCTACTCCTCAAGCGCAAACACTGGATATAGGTCAATTGTCTGAAGAGCTTAAAAATCAGTCTTATCAAATTGTTTATCACTATGAGCCTATGTAACTTATTTAAAGGTCCGATCAAACCTTAAAGATAAAAACTTCTCGAAATGCTTTTCAGTAAAATACTGAAAAGGAATCAAATCCTTCAATGGCTGAAAGGCTTGACTCCCTAGGTATTTCTCAGAAATGGCTTCGAGAAAAATTTGATCAACCATTACAGAGAAGAAAGAAGTCATATCGCTTAGATTCTGATTGCTTGCACTCTCTATCTTGATCTGTAAATTATAAAAATTATGTCCTCCTGAGGTATAAAGATTATTAGGCAAATCAAAACTATATGTTCCAGAATTTGGAATATTATTACCAACCATACTAACTAATTTTTTGTTTTGATACAGATAGACATTTATTGCTGCTGTATTTACAAGATTAGGGTTCCAACTGACACCGACCTTATCATTATTATATAAGGCTATGTGTGCATAACTTACAGTATTGGATGAAATATTATAATAAAGCTTTTGTTCAGGATAGGTAATCCACTTATCCAGTGAAGAATATGGATAAATTGTTTGGGCAGCCAAAATATCATATTGGGAGAAACCATTCCAGCCATTTAAAGCAGTACCTCCGTTCATCACGGATAAACCATCTTGTTGTGGGGTGCCTGGAATTAAAGTAGCTCCGTCCTGATTCTCATTCATTTGTTGCCAATTTGTATGTCGAAATCCCAAGCAATGACCTATTTCGTGAACCATATTGTAAACTTTTCCAGACTCACTCACCTGTTGACTATTATTAAAATCTAAATTTATGCGTACTCTAAAACCTACTTCCCCGTTTGAAGGAAATTCTGCAGCAGCAATTACATTATTTGGAAGAATACCACCGTCATTCACAAAAATTATCCAATTGTCAGTGGGAGTCCCATCCATTACAGGAAAAAAATTCACAGTAGTATTTGATATTTGACTCCAATTCGATACTTCTTTTTGAATTGCGGAGTTCCAAGTATAATCGACATCTATTTTATATAATATCACTCCCGAATTAGATGAGAAAATTAAATTTGGAGTTCTAGTTTGAGCTTTTTTAGGGGTAGAAGCCTTTAATTGTGAACTAATGGCTACATTACTATTTTCGATAGGATCTAAGAAGGATTTCAATGCAACTAAATCTGTCCCTTGCTTTTATATCAAAAGATCATTTTCAACTAAATAATATCCATCCAAATCTTGAATCATAGCAGGTGATATTCCTTTTTTTAACAGCATACCATATACCTCATCATTTTTTTGGTGAGATACATCCTCCACGTTATCACCTTGCTCCTTCTTACAAGATGTCAACAAAGTTGAAATTACAAATGACGTCACCAGTATCTTTCTAAAGAGTACTGTCAATTGGTTTAATTTTTTCATAATTTATCACATCTGTCCTAAATAAATTTTAGGATTGGATTTCTGTGGTACAAGCATAGCTTTTTTCATCATTTCGATATTGACCCCTATTTTTCAATCTGCGAAGATCTTTAGCTGTCCCTTTTTTCCTTTTATAGGC
>JALAGS010000036.1 GCA_022712315.1 Sphingobacterium sp.
ATTTTGTTTCAATCTAAATTTTAAATATATTTGAACAGTGTTTAATGTTTAGGGTCAAATTGTCTTACATTATTTAAAGTAAACGTATGGAAACAGGTAGATCTATTGAAACGGAAAAAATATCAAGACGAGAACTAATAAAACAGGGCGGGATTGCTTTATCGGCATTATCTTTACCTTCAACACTAACATCATTTTTAAATTTTAGTGAAATGACAGATAACAAAAATTTTGACGTAATCATAGTAGGCGGAAGTTATGCAGGACTTTCGGCAGCTATGGCTTTAGGACGTGCTTTAAGAAGTGTTCTAATTATTGACAGTGGTCAGCCCTGTAATCGACAGACACCTCATTCACACAATTTCATTACCCAAGATGGTGAAAAACCAAAAGTGATTGCAGAAAGGGCAAAAAAGGAAGTATTACAATATGACACCGTAAAATTTTTAAGCGATAGTACCGTTAGCGTATCTAAAACTGGAAAAGGATTTGAAGTTTCAACTCAATCTGGAAAATTATTCACCACTAAAAAATTGGTTTTTGCAACGGGCTTAAAAGATACCATGCTAAACATTGAAGGCTTTTCTGAATGTTGGGGAATTTCAGTGCTTCATTGTCCATATTGCCACGGATATGAAGTAAAGGATCAAAAGACAGGGATTTTTGCAAATGGATATGGTGCATTTCATTTGGCTCGACTTATCCATAACTGGACAAAAGATTTAACGATATTTACCAACGGAAAGTCGGAATTAACCCAAAAACAGACGGATGAAATCAAAAGGCATGATATTTCAATAGTTGAAAAGAAAATTACCTCGTTGAACCACAAAAACGGAGTTGTTGAAGAAATCATATTTTCAGACGATTCGACTTTCCCGTTAGAAGTGATCTATTCAAGGCCTCCATTTGAACAGCACTGTAAAATCCCGGAATTGTTGGGCTGTGAATTGACAGAGCAAGGACTTATCAAAGTTGATTTATTTCAGAAAACTACGGTAGATAACATATATGCCTGTGGGGACAATACCAATCCTCTTCGTTCTGTATCCTATGCTGTCTCAACAGGAAATAATACAGGCGTATTTATAAATAATGCTATGGTTGAAGAGGATTTTTTAAAATAACAATAATAACTGCCTATAATTTAAACGCGGCGGTATGTGTTTGACACAGCGCAAAACAGCACAGAATAAAACATTTAGGTATGCTGGCCAAAGAATTATATTGGTATCACGCTCAAGTTCGCAAATACTGATTAGCTTGATTATTACGAATATAAAAAGGCGAATTGCGCCGGGTTCGCCTAAACAGCATATATTGTGATTAAATTATAACGGTATAGTAAAAGATAAATATGAAAATAGGAATTATAGGTACTGGAGCAATCGGGGGAACTATTGCAAAAAAAATGGTTATTGCTGGACATGATGTCAAAGTAACCAATACTGATGGTGGTGAAAAATTGAATGCTCGAGCAAAGGAACTTGGTGTGAATCCCTCAAGTATTGAAGATGTTGTAAGAAATGTTGATCTTATCATTTTATCGGTACCGACGTTGGCAATTCTAAGCCTTCCAGAGAATCTTTTTTCGAATGCTCCTTCTGAAGTTGTCATCGTTGATACCACAAATTACTATCCATTTCGTGATGGTGAAATTGAGGAACTAAAAAATGGAAAGGTTGAAAGTATTTGGGTTTCTGAACAATTAGGGCGTCCTGTTATTAAAGCCTTCAATAATTTATTGGCGGAAACGTTGATCAATGGTGGAAAGGAGCAAGGAGCAGAAAATAGAATTGCGATGGCCATTTCGGGTGATAATGAACAAAGCAAAAAAATTATATCCAGTCTCGCCAATGATGCAGGATATGATGTAGTTGATGCAGGATCTTTATCGGAATCGTGGAGACACCAACCAGGTACACCGGCATATTGTACTGAACTCGATCTCAAAGATCTTTCACATGCACTTTTAGATGCAGATAAAGATAAGGCAGCAGAAATCAGAGATTTTGTTATTAGCAAATTTATGGACGGTGATGCACCAGCATCACATCAAGAGGTTGTAAATTTAAACAGATCGCAGTTTGCGAAAAATCCAAAGACCGCAATCTAAAATTTTAGAAGTTTATCATAGCAGTATTTTCTTAGGAAAATACTGCTATTTTTTACGGATCTAGTCTAATAATACGTTCATATGTTAAACAGATTTAGCGTGGTTGTAGTACTATTTTTCTAGTTGCCACTTTTCTAAAGCCCCATTTGCCTCATATAAATCGATTATTTTTTTCTGGGCGGCGATAACCGCTGCTTGATGTGCTATAGTTTCCTTTTGTTGTCCGATTTCTTGCGCTTTCAAGCTAATTTTATTATCTAAGATATCTCTATTTGTCAGATTGCCCATAACAGATTGCTTAAGGCTAGTGAGAATTTCGGGCCCCTTACCGAGACGAGATAAAATGGGGAACATGGCCAGAACATTCAGGATTTCCAATGATTTATTCTTTGGGATTTGCGCAGTAGCAAATTGATTTTTAGTTATTCCTTCTTCAATGACCGAAGTCAGCCAATCAGCAAGAAAATCATAAAATTTACCTACTTCCAATTTGATATTAGAATCTATATCATTCATATCTGAGGAAATAGAGACAATGGGACACATCTGTCCTTTATCTGCTAAATCCACATAAAAGTCGATCAGTAGAGAGAGTTTTTCCTGTGGTTTCTTCGCCGATATAGCTTCAAATAAAGCGGCTTGTATATTTTGAGAATAATGTATTATTTCAACGATAAGGTCTGATTTGGTCGGGAAATAATAATGAATTGAAGAAGTTTTAACTCCGATTGCGTTTGCAATGTCATGAAAACTGAATGCATTAAAACCATTGTTAGATAACATCTCTGCTGCTATATTGACTATTTTCTCTCTTGTTGTCATAATCTATCTACTAGTAGGTAGATAAAGATATGATTTTTTATTACAAATAAATTAGCTGAATTTAATTTGGTTCAATACAACAACAGGATCTTATATCATATAGGATCCTGTTGTTAAGGTTTTAGTATGATCAATACTTCATCATCTGAGGCAGGTTTTAACGATTCAAAGGTCCCAAAAATATGGATCGGTCTTTTAAAAATGCTGTAACCCAAATCAAGGCCAAAGGAACTCCTGGATTAAGCATTGAACCGTCGTGGGATAATTCCGTAGCCATTGCTCCTGCAAAGTAACAGCACAGCAAGATAAAGCCTATTCGCATCGTTTTCGGAATTAGAAAGAGAATTGCAAATGACATTTCCATTAACCCAAGTATGGTGGCAGAATTTGGCAAATTGAATTTAACCAGACCAGCGACAGACCACGGTAAATGAATTGCCTTCATGAGTCCACTTGCAATAACCATTATTCCAACCAGTACACTAAGCGAAGTAGTGATGATTTTATTTGTTTTCATTTAGTTGCTTAGATTTAGCTACCAATTGTTCAGCACTCTTGTTTCAATAATCAGAAAATGACCTATACGTTGTTTGATTAACCATTTCTCATTCTGGTGGATATATACGTCTTCATATTTGACACTATAATCAGTCACAATATCTTTCCCTTCCTTTTCCCGGATCATTTTAAGCTGTGAAAAGGAAATTCCTGTAGCATCATTTCCATCAATTTCTACGGTATGCTGTCCATTTAAGGTAAAATAAGTTTTAACCTCTGCGGCATGTACACTAAATTCCTTTTTCAAAGTTTCTACTCCAGTTGTATTGGCAATTTCGAATCCGTTCATATAGACTTTATAGGTAGCATCTGGAGTAAATAATTCCATCTGCTCATCTAACTTTTTATCATCACCTAAATAGCCATAAGCATCTACTAAATCCCTTAATTCTTGTCTTGTTTTCAAATTCTCTAATGACATAATTCTGTTTGTTTTATTTTTTAAAAATTATTTTTAATAAACACAGGATCAATTGTTTTATTGATTGGACATTGCTTTTTAGCTCCTGCTTGTTTGACAAAATTACCGTATATTTGCTAACAATTTATTAGTTGTTACCTAAAGGTTAGTAGATAATTATATAGAAGTGTGTTATGAAAAAAGAGGACGAAGCATTGCAGAACAGTAAAGAATTTTCTGATGATTGCCACAAATTATTAGCCTCTGTAAGTGATGCCATGTATGCCATTGGAGGAAAATGGAAACTCATGATTATTATTGCGATGGCAAGGGGCAATAACCGTTTTACCGAGCTTCAGCGCATGGTGAGGGGTATTTCGGCCCGAGTTCTCTCCAGTGAACTAAAAGAACTGGAAATGAATGGATTTATTGTTAAAAAGGTTTCAGTAGGATACCCAGTTTCTATTACCTATGAATTACTTCCATATAGTGAAACTCTTGAGGAAGTTGTCAGTGCTTTATCGAGATGGGGGGCGCAGCACCTGGAGAAGATAAAAAGTGATATGTCAAAAGATAATTCAGCCAAACGTTAGTGATGTAATGTACTAAGTTACAAGAATAGGTTCAAAGTACAAGATCACGGCACCGCCATCAAAGTTTTTAGCCTTTGTGTGTTTAAGTAACATTCTCCTTTAGTGTTTTCTAGCTTCTTTTAGATGCCAACGCAATTCCTCGGGAACTAAATCAAAGGCGAAGCTGGAAATTCCAAAATCTTTTGAAAATATCTCATTATTATTCTGCCAAACTGTTATTTGATCCCAATAAGCGAGGAAGAAATCTCCCTCCTGAATAAAGTCCATCCAACCTTCGGCTTTAATTGATGCTTGTTTGTCGGTCAATATAATACCCGAGTATTTTTTATGCTACCATCCAGAAACATTCCATCATGCCCTTCTATACAGGATGCTGACCAGTCAAAATCAAGTTTAAAGCTCATACCTAACAAACTATTTAGTTCATCAGCAAGCTGGATTTGTACTAGTTCCCTTAATTTTGGTCCCATAGCATTTGGAAGGCCATATTTATCGCAATTATCTTCCATAGATTCCTATTTACGTGTTGAAGGTAATCTTTTCAATGTAAAGACACCATATCCGACCAACGGAAATACGGCTGAGAGAATAATATAAATGCATTTCGCTTGAAATTGCCAATTTATATTCAATGGCAGCGGGATTTCCTTGAGGAGATCAGCTAACAAAACATCATATGCTATGTAATAGGTCTCAGGTACCAGCCATAAAATGGTGATATCTATATTGGTATTAAACTGATAATTTCCTGTTATGAGTATACAAGATATTAGCATCAATAGTCCAATCAATGCTGGGCAGAATACGGTGAATATTTTTCTATTTCTTTGCGCCTGTAGGTGTCCCGTATATATAAATCCTGCTGCTTGCAATCCAAAAATAATCAGGTTAAAATTTAAACTCCCCGTAAAATACCTCAGCCAATCACCCTCTGTTAATAATGCATAAAATGTTAAAGCCATAAAACCGAGATATAGAAATAGGGGAGCATTAATTCTCTTCATTATCCAAATTATTTTTGTGGAATCTCAATGTTTTTATCGCTTTGAGAAGATCCTCTTCTGTCTGCTTTTTTAGATCTGCTCCACAGAGATTAAATCGTACTTTTGAAGAGTCTCCCCATAGGCTGCCGATATACACTCCGGTGGTTCCTTTTCCGGATATTCTCGGAAATACGATTTTAGCTCTTCTGTTATCAATGGTATCCCAGGTTACATTTTGTTTTCTGTACAAATCGGCGTCAATATTCATCGACATGATATCTTTAACAACAATGAAATCGGAGGAATCCAAGTTATTTTCCTCTATCATCTGTCGTGTGATAGCCTGAATATTTGGTTCTGTCAACGTATTTGAATACATGCCCAGATCAAAGTAAAGCGTATCTGTGTTGTCTACAGCAATTGCGCCGACATAACTGTCGATTCCATTTTGTTTGACCTGATGCCATTTATAAGGAGCTTCAAGGGTAAATAGACCAAAATCCATTGTCTTTGTGCGAGATTGATCTTTGCACCCAACAACGAGGATAGTAAGGGCAGAAATTTGGGATAGTTTTATGAACTGTTTCATGCTATGGCTTATGCGTTGAATTTACAAAATCCGGCTGAAAGGCACAAGAAGTCATTTCAGTGCCAGTCGCAATAACAAAAACGACATTGTTTTGCTGTTGGAGTTCTGGCTAGCTTACCACAATTGGGACAGTAATTAAAAAATATTTCAGAAGCGTGATCACGCATGATACGCGCTGCTGTATCTTCATTAAATTTCTCTAAGCCATTATTCAATAAACTTAGTGCGTTTTCGTCTTTGGTTAACCATCCAACTTTAAAGTAAACTCTCTTTATTTTATCAATATCTTCATTTTGATCTATTTTTAAAAGTGAATGTGCATGTTTATAAGCAAGTTTCTCTTTTGAAGACATCAAATGAAGATAATGCTGTATAATGTAATCTTGTGTTTCTCTTTCCATAATTATAATGTCTAAACATTCTTTTTCCGACTTGAAAAAATGCGAATTACAACTGTTAATAGAGCCGTACATGCCCAAATGATTAATGAGTAGAATAGCACAACTAATGATGCTCCACCTTGAAAATTCGCGGGATCTATATAGAGAAAAATATTAAGAGCAAGGCTAATGGACATAATACATATCAGTAGAACTTTTTCACCTCCACCACCAATTACAAACCAATAGCTGATATAGCAAAATAGGAGAATGTACAGTGCGTATACCATTGTGAATTCATGATCTATGGGAAACATATTCGCTATTATTTAGTTTTTCTTGTGCCATTTTCTAATTTTAAATCACCATCACTGAATGATAGGGGGTAGGTGTATCCGCATTTCACAGCACGTCCATCTTGATATCCCGGTTTC
>JALAGS010000037.1 GCA_022712315.1 Sphingobacterium sp.
CTATATTTGTATCAGTATATAAGTATAATGATATGTAGCATATAATAAAAAACAATATTTAAGAGTCTCGTAGATCGAAGTTGACACCCAAGGCGCGAGACGGCAAGATTTTAACCATTGCCCTGCTTTTGCTATATTTGATAAATGGCAGGGGATGGTCTTGCTGTGAAGCCTTTGTCCTTGGGTGTCACTAAGATCTCAAAGTGTGGAGCGGGCCATCTCCTGCCTATATATCAAAGAGACTCGTTACCAACAAACGAGTATGAACAAAAAACAACAATCAAAGAACATCATCACAGCCCCCGAGTAGCTCGCGGCTGGTTTGGCCAAATAAGATTTGGCTTCTCTTGCCATGGACCGCGTATCGCCAATATTATACACCTGTGTGACCCCTCATTCAAACGCGATCTGGCTCCCAGAATGAAATAATTATTACTAATGTGAACTGAGTAACATCAGGCTCCCAATAAAAAGCTGATTTCGATCGGAGAGGGGATGCTATGTACTTTCGGTTACAAAGATTTACTGAAAAATGAAAAGGATTTTAGCGCTACAATTGGCTTTTGATCTAATGATCTTCGATATCCATAAGGACAACTATGATCCTATAAAGGAGATTGAATCTTTTTGGAATGAATATGCGCTAGAGACTACATCTGCTAATATATTGCAGCTGTTGAGCACGTATCTCGACGTTGGTTTAGAGGAAAATAAACCTCTTAAAGATGCGGTTATACAAGAATTTGCAACTGCATTGTACCGTGTATTGATTGCTTATTGTGTTGCCAATTATCGTCATATAGACCTGCGTAAAATGCAACTGTCAGCAGAAGCAAAAGCGCGCATCGGAAAAGAGCTAGAATTGAGCAAAAAAGTCGCTGAGTTTTTCGGTCGGTTATTTGAGTAACCACTAACGAAAAAATAATGAAAACCCTGAAATTTTTAGCCTTTTTTAAAGGCTATATAACCTATATATATCAAGTACCTGTGAAGCACTACTTAAGCACAGATATAGTACTAATTACGCAAAATTTGCGTAAGAAAATTAGACAAGGAAAAACGTACTTTAAAGGTACTGCGATCCTGCTAAAAAAGCGCTGTACGATTGGCGCTCAGAACCTTCTAAAAAAAGCAGATTCTTCGGGCAGTCTTCGGGTTTTGTTTGAGGATCGTTCGACACCGCGTCGTACCAGCGTCGCCTCATCTTCGGGAACGCTTCGACTTTTGTTCGACTGCGCTTCGGGTGGGAGTCGAAGCGTACTCGAAGCTCTGCCGAAGCCGAGCCGAAGAAGTGCCAAGCCTGTCTCGACCATGTCCCGAAGAAGTCTCGAAGCGGAGCCAGAGGCGAGTCGACGAGCGGGAGAGGCATCACCTTCTTCGGACTTTCGCCTGATCAACTTCGCCTCAGCTTCTGACTTTCATGCTATTGGCATCGAGTTTTCATCGGGATCTCATCGGGCTACTCCGATCAAAACCCGATGCGGACTCGATGAAAATCCGATGAAATGTAAAAATTCGACAGGAATTGCTCAAAAGATGGTCGAAGATTTTCAGCAGGGGGGAGATTTTAGATTGACTTATGGAGTAGAATCTGAACGATTTGTTTTAAGGTTCTTTAATTCGATCTGTAAGGCTTTTGTGATTCGAGCCAACACTTTCCTTGCTTTGGTAATTTTGGTTGCACAGTGGTACTTAAATCGCTTTTTATTCGTTGCAGATTATAATCGTGCCTATCGCATGGTTTTGTCATGCTTGTTTTTATGTTTAGTTTCTATGTTTAGTTTATCGGCTCAGACGCCCCGCAAGGATAGCGGGGCCGATGGGCTATCCAGTCTCGTTGCGCTAAAACCGGGCGATAAGATACCGGAAGCGGTATGGGACCAGTCGCTCGAACTCAATTATTTTAATGGGAAAAAGAAAACAATCAAGTTCGCTGATCTGAAAGGAAAGCTGATCTTGCTGGATTTTTGGGCGACTTGGTGCCCCTCGTGTATCGAGGGATTTCCACATCTAGAAGATGTGTTGGCGATTAATAAAGATGAGATTGCCGTGCTGCTTGTCAATAGCACACAGACAAAGGATACACAAAAACGTGTACAAGATCTAAAGAAAAAATATAAAACGGCATATGGCTTTCAGACTTCCCTTCCTTATCTATTTGGCGACACCATTTTTCAGCAATTATTTCCTCATAACGCGGTTCCACATGTCGTTTGGATAAATAAAGATGGTATTCTGGTTGCAAATACTTATCCCAATGCATTGTCAAAAGAAAATATAACAGCAGTGCTTCATACTGGAAATGCAGATTTCCATCAAAAAAAAATGAGGACCAATAAAGAAGTGGCTCTGATAACCAATGAAATGCTGAATAACGGATTTTATGCAGGTTCTGTTTTTCAGACTTATCAAGAAGGGTTAGATGCTAGTTCTGGAAATTATTCGTTCGACGGAAAACGGACCAGGTATCAGCTATTGAACCTCAGATTCTCTCAGCTCGTGACCATAGCATTTCAAAAAGAATTGAAAGGAATACCATGGAGACATTGGCAGTTTGCTACAAGCAGCGGAGTAAACCCTAAACACAGACTCCTGACCCCAAATCGTTATGAAAATAGCTTCTGTTATGAAATGGTGGTGCTGGATTCTTTGCCTAAGAGCAGAGCGAAACAATTTTTTACGGAAGATTTTAAAAAGTTCTTTGGGATAAAACTATCAGTAGAAAACAAGCCAACGGATGTATGGCGCGTCAGTTTCAATTCAGCTGCCGAAAAGATCAGGAGCAAAGGTGGTATCCCAGAAGTTTTCCTAGGAGATTCGGAGACGGAAATGAAATTCCGCAATATTCCATTAGAATTGTTGGTGGATAACCTAAGCCTGTATTTTCATCGTCCATTGGTAATTGGAGCTTCCAAAGAGGTACTTGTAGACATGACCATTCCTAAAGATTTTGAAGGCTGGGAAGAGGATACGCGAAAGGCATTTCTCCGAGCAATGGGTTTAGAGCTTAATTCTTCGCAGGAGACTATTGCCTGTGCATTATTTTCATTAACGGATAGATAGGAGAGCAGGATATGTTTATGAGAATGTTATGCATCCTAAGTGTTTGGATGTGCTGGCTTACGTCCTATAGTCAGGTAAGAGAAAGAAACATAGTTCGGGGGGTGATTCTATCAAGCGAAGACTCGCGCCCATTGCAGGGTGTCACTGTGCAAAATATGTTTACAAATATGCGTTTAAAAAGTGAGGCCAATGGAAGTTTCGGAATAAGCGGAGATTTGCGCGATACACTTCGGTTTTCGGCTATGGGTTATCAGGAATTACGGGTATTGGTAAAGGATGTGTTGGCTAAAGGTAGGGTTTTGATGGCTGTAAAGGATAATTACTTGGAAGAAGTTCAGATCAATACGGGCTATCAGATTTTAAAACCCAATGAAACAACAGGTTCTGCCAGCGTGATTTCCAATGATATGCTCAACCAGCAAACTGGTACAAACATTTTAAACAGGCTCAATAATGTGGCCTCTGGGCTGAGATTTGAAAATCAGCCCAGTACTGTCAGTGACAGACAAAAGCTGAATTTTTCTGTTCGGGGTCTCAGTACCATAGATGGTAATCTTGATCCATTGATTGTATTGGATGGTTTTATTTATGAGGGCAATGTGGCTAATATAGATCCGAATAGCATCGAATCTGTTACCGTTTTGAAAGATGCGGCGGCAAGTTCGATATGGGGTGCAAGGGCAGGAAACGGGGTTGTGGTCATCACTTCTAAAAAAGGAGGTCAGGGTGCTGGCAAAATGATGAATACCACATTTAGCAGCACATTGATTACAAAAGCGAAGCCAAACCTTGATCAGGTGTATCAATTGTCCAATAAGGATTTTATCGATGCAGAGTCCATGTTGTTCAATAAGGGATTTTACGATTGGCTTGGGAATGGTTTTCAGTATATCTCGGTCACGCCGGCTATAGACATATTTGACAGGACAAAACGTGGATTGCTGACTCCTGCAGATTCAGCAGATCTGATCAATGAGCTTATGACAAAAGACGGGAGAAAATCATACCGTGACCTGTTTCTCGAATCGCCCTTTTCGCAACAGTATTCCTTAAATCTTTCGGGTGGCAGCAGACAGTATAATTATGGTTTTTCCGGAGGCTATACCCGAGAAATAGACGAGTATGCAGGACGGTTCCGAAAATTGAATTTACAGCTTACAAATAGCTTCCAGCCTACAGAAAAACTGGACATTGCGATCAACCTTTTGTTTACAAACAGTATTTCTGAATCAGGCAAGCCGAAGTTTGAATCACTTCACTACAACGGTAAGCAGGTGCCTTACATGGATTTTTACAATAATGATGGCTCTCAACGCGCCTTTTATCCAGAATTTAGGGGTACTTATATGACCGAAAATTATGGCACACCATACTTAGACTGGGGGTATTATCCATTGTCTGATTATAAGCAGGCTGTTTCAACGACAAGATTGAATGAGTGGTATTCAACCATAAGTGGAAAATATAAAATTTTACCTTTTCTAGATGTAAGTGTCGGGTTCCAATATCAGATTCAACAAACCGATCTGCAAGGACTATATAATGAAGAAAGCTATTATGCCCGAAAGAACATCAATCAATTTATGGAGGTTTCAAATGGGGGAAGTAGCGTTACGTATCATATTCCCAGAGGTGGGATCAAGAGCAAAGACTTCTCCTCAGGACGGTCTTACACCGGAAGAACGCAGTTAAATATGAATAAGTCATGGGGCCTGCACCGGTTGATCGGCATGGCTGGTGGAGAAATTCGCGAAACAGCAAGCAAGGGTGAAAATTATTGGGTATATGGTTATAAAGAGAAGCCCTTACAGGCAGTTCCGGTAGACTTTACGACATATTTCACTATAGTGCCTTCAATGGTGCCAATGGGTATTACGGGAAGTCCATCTTTCACTGATCGCGTGAACAGGTTTGTATCACTCTATTCAAATTGGAGTTATATTTTTAAGGATCGATATGCCTGGTCGGGAAGTTTTCGAAAAGATGGAGGCAATATATTCGGAGCAAAAACCAACGATAAATGGTCTCCGCTATGGTCTACAGGTCTCTCTTGGGATATCGGGAAGGAATCGTTTATCACCCATAAGGATGTAGATCGATTAAAGTTAAGGGCTACCTATGGTTATAGCGGGAATGTTGACCTGCGTAAAACGCCGCAGCCTATCGCCAGTGTAACTGCAGGTACTTATACAAGATTACCTGCACTGACGATCTCAAAATTGAATGATCCATCTTTGAGATGGGAGAAAGTGTCCACCTTCAACCTGGGACTCGACTTTTCCCTGTTTAAAGGTCGTCTATCTGGTACGGTGGATCATTACATTAAAACAGGAAAAGATCTGTATGGGCTCACTGATTTTGATTATACCGCTTGGGGTAAATCCAATACAGTAACCAAAAATGTTGCATCCATGAGAGGAAAAGGATGGGATATCACACTTTCAACGAATAATCTGGATAAAACAGTGAAATGGAATTCCAGGCTGCTTTTGAATTTGAATAAGAACAGGACTACTGCATACTATAGGGCTTTGAACGGTGGCGTGTCATCTTTTTTGGGCGATGGAAATACCATCACGCCAATACCGGGGATGCCATTGAATGCACTCTCAGCCTTTAAATGGATGGGTCTCGATAGTGAGGGAAATCCACAGGGTATCCTTCGTGGTGAAGTCAGTAAAGATTATATCGGTATCAACAACGCTGCATTTAACGACGGACTGGAAGGCGGCAGCATCGTTTTTTATGGTTCTGCCAAGCCGCAGGTTTATGGATCACTTATAAATACTTTCGGATGGAAATCTTGGACGCTTTCGCTAAATGTGAGCTATAAAGGAGACTATTATTTTAGAAAACCTGCAACTTCCTATTATAACCTTTTCAACCGAGGGACTGCTTTTCCTGATTTTGAGATGCGCTGGCAGCAAGCAGGGGATGAATTGAAGACTTCAGTGCCTTCGGTGCAATATCCATTGGAAGATTTTAGGGACGCGCTATATGTGCAATCTGAAGTAAATGTATTGAAAGCTGATCATTTGAGGTTAGAGTATATAAATATTTCATGGGATAAAACCCTGAGGCTTCAACAGCGTGCTTTACGGATGAAATTTTATGGAAATATAAGCAATCTGGGCCTACTATGGACTGCGAATAAGCAAAATATTGATCCTGAATTTCCTTATCGGATTTCGCCCCTAACGACCTTATCTTTTGGATGCCAGTTAAATTATTGATCATAAATGAATCTTGAAATGAAAAAGACGAAAAAACACTTTTGCTTTCTTACGATCTATCTCGCATTATTCGTAACATTCCATACATCCTGCAACAAGTATTTGGATATACAAGCAAACAAAAATCAGGTAGTACCAGAGGATCTGACAGATCTGCAGCAGATATTGGATGGCTCGCAAAACATTAATTTTAATTTTTGTTCCATAGGTGAGGTTTCGGCTGACAATTACTTTTTGAAGCAAAAGGTATTTGATGGCCTGAATGAAGTGGGTAGAAAATTTTATACCTGGGAAAACCCCGTTTATAATTTTAATAATGATTGGGCAAAAGCCTATATCACTGTCTATAACTGCAATTTAGTGTTAGATAAAATTAAAGAAATTAAGAGAGCGGAGGCAAATAAAAATGATTGGGATAATGTAAAGGGCAGTGCCCTTTACTATCGTGCCAGCCAATATCTTAGTTTGGTATGGACTTATAGTAAAGCATATCAAGACGATACATCTCCGAAGGACTTGGGCATTGTGCTACGCAGTACCTCAGATTTTAATGTGAAGTCTGAAAGAGCAACTGTTTTAAAGTCTTATCGTGTTATAGTGGATGATCTTTTAGCTGCCGCCGACATATTGCCTGATAAAGCAATTCACGTCATGAGACCATCAAAAATAGCAGCATATGCGGGATTGGCGAGAGCTTACCACTCGATGGCGAAATACGATTCAGCTTACTATTATTCGGACAAGGTCTTATCGGTAAATAAAGAGCTGATGGATTATAACAACGCGGCTGAAGTGAAAATTTTAGCTTCATATCCTTTTACAAGATTTAATAAAGAAACGCTCGGATATTTTGAACTTGTGACCATTAATGCACAAATAGGAGTTAATAACGCTAATATTGATTCAACTCTTTACCAGTCTTATCATGTTAATGACCTAAGAAAGCAGGCCTTTTTTAAAATGAATGCAGATGGCTATGTTTCGTTTAAAGGCAGTTACGCGGGCAGTGCAAATCTATTTGGTGGGCCTGCTGTTGATGAAATGTTTTTAATCCGTGCGGAATGCGCTGTAAGAAAAGGAAGCATTCGGGAAGGAATGGATGATATGGATTATCTATTATCCCGACGTTATAAAATAGGAAGTTATATACCAGCTCATTTTGAGCTTCAGGATGAAGCACTTGATTTTGTTCTTGGGGAAAGACGGAAAGAGCTGCTCTTTAGAGGTTTGAGATGGATGGACCTGAAACGTTTAAACGAAGAGGGGCGGGGAATTCAGCTCAAAAGAAACGTGAACGGGAAAGAATATATGCTCAAACCGAGAGATAATAAATATGCACTACCATTGCCTGAAGATGTGATTATGGCGACTGGAATGCTTCAAAATCCTATTTAAGAAAAATTTTTATAATAGTCTTTTTTTGAATTATATACCTTAAACGAGAGACCAGCATTATTTGAAACTGGTCTCTTGTTGAAGGACAGCCAATAGATTAATTGGAAACAACAATCTTCAAACTAATCTTTGGCAAATACGAAAAATTAGCTTCTGTTGTGAATGTTAATTTCAGTTTCACTATCTCCACCACTTCGTTCAGGGATAAAACCCGAACCAGTAGAGATTTCTGTTAACTCAATTTGACCGGGATCTAGTTCCCCCGCCGAATTTAGGTCTGAAGTCTCCACTTGCATAGAACAGGCTTTATTGTCACCTGAACAGGATTGACCATTTGGTGTCGTTGTCCAATTTGACTCGTTTGAAACCTCTCCGCTTAATAGCGGATTTCCCTTGAAATAAACAGTTACAGGAGCTAAACTTTTTCCTGTATAAGCCTCAGCACCTTTAAATGCTGAGAATCCGATAATCATGGCTCCGCCTAATATCATGTAGCCATAATTGTTTAAAAATTTGGTTAGCATAATGCTACCCTCCTTTCTGTATTACAAGCCAATAATTGATGAGTATAGTGGTTGGCCTGCAAACTTTTGGTAAATAATTGTTGTCGGTACGGTTCTGTGTACCGATCGTATCTGTATGCCAGGCTGCCTACTATAGGCCTACTGACGCTGTCATATACTGGAGCATGGTCTATGCTGTCTGGCATAAACCAGATTTCATATGTTGGTTTAATTGCTGCGTTTTTATAGCTTACAATTCCTGTTGCTAGAATAAACGTGAGAAAGAGGCCGACAGCGGTCTTGTTGCTTAAGTTGTTTCGGCCGCGCAGCACAGATTGGCGGTTGAGTATTTGCCCTGCTAGCGATAGACCAAGAATAACGAGGTTAAAGATCAGATGTGCTGTCCAGGAGATATGACTGAGAAAGCTGGTACACATACACGGTTTCTTGTCATACACATCGAGGACGCCAAGGGCAATATAAATCGAAAATAAGGTGATCATGATAGTCGATGCTATCCAGCCCCAATGCTGTAGGCGGCGTGCAGGCAATCCCAACAAAGCTCCGATGCTAATTTCCAGCAGCGGAAGCAGCCAGAAAAGTATTGGCGCAAGGATGCTAATGATCGGTTGTTGCTGTAGTGCAATATGAAATGCGCCGAGCTGCCAGAATTTTTCAATACCTACATAAACCCAAAAGAGGATCATCGCCGCCCGGAGGATTTTGTAAATTGTTGTATTGGTTTTGTTCGCTTCCATAGCTTTAATTATTTCTACCGGGGGTATTTATTATTTCCTCCCGTGGTTTTATTATTTTTTCTTTCAAAAACAGGGCACCATACCTGTGCGCCCTGCTCGGGTACAGCGGCCTGCTTCAGCGTCAACTTCTACCTTTCGTACGCTTCAAAACAAAGATAGATCGGATATCAGCCGACCGTAGGGGTAGTAAATAGGGCATTTGAGCCTACAAATACGGTTTTAAATAGTTGTATGTAAGGGGTAGGGGAATTGGCAACGAAATTGTCGCTATGGGCATGGCACAGCAAAATAGCCCACAGAAATGATTTTAAACAGGATTTAATCCTGGTCAATCCTGTTAGCGCAGGGGTAACGGGGGAATACCCCTGCTTTTTAAAATTTGGATCACATCTGTCCTAAATAAATTTTAGGATTGGATTTCTGTGGTACAAGCATAGCTTTTTTCATCATTTCGATATTGACCCCTATTTTTCAATCTGCGAAGATCTTTAGCTGTCCCTTTTTTCCTTTTATAGGCGGCCTGA
>JALAGS010000038.1 GCA_022712315.1 Sphingobacterium sp.
AACTTACATAGCGCCGTTAAAAACTGATTTTAACCCAACCAAGCACTTCTCTAAAACAAATTAATTTTTAGTGAAAAATAAAATAATCGTCATTACGTGTGAACTGCTTTTTTGGTTTATAATTTTTACAAGAAACAAATTAATAATAACTCAACATATTAGAAAATAGAGTTTAAACTCAATCGATTGCACTATTTATGAATCAAAAATTAAAACGCAATAAAAAAACTGTATTCATATAAATTCTTGAAGAGCATGTCATTCTCCATGAATTGGCCATCTTCAATAGATATCTAGCATGGCCAAGCGCTCCCAGATTTTTCATATAAAATTCTAATTATTGTAGCTTTACTGCTAGCTAGTTAATCTAAATAAAGTCCGCAAAACAATATTTTCCAGGTATTATCTGCAGCCTCTTGGACAAGGCCTTATTGCTTTAATATCAAATCAATACCTGCCTGTAGAACCTCATCTTGATGCTTCCGTATTCCCTCAATTGTGGGATATACAATCTTGTCGGGTACAATACCTATCCCCTGAGTTTCGCTTTTATCAGGATAATACACACCTATACCCGAAAAAGCTGTTGAATAGCCTAGTGGAAGTGGGAGCCAACTAATATTGCCGTCCGCTCCCGCAGTCTGTGAACCAACAACCTGAGATCCCGGTATGGTACGAAAGGCCATTACCTGAAATTCGGATGCGCTCTGCGCGTGCTCATTAACCAAAATTACGATCTTTCCGCTAAAAGCTTTGGGATTTTCCTCTCCTGCCTTAACGGGGGAAGTGTATTTAAATAGTCCAGGTCGCATGCCTTTACTCGTCGAAAAAATTACAAAGTCTTTTTCCAATGGAAAGATCATATCACGCAATTCATCATGCATACTCGCCGAAGGATAATTACGATAGTCCAAAATAAGCCCACGTTGTCCTCGCAAGCTATCTTTTAGACGTTGGGTATCCGAATCCTTAAAAACACCAATATCAACCACCAAAATACTATTTTTTATTTTCCGGATCGCAGGCTTGGTTTTTGTATTAGTATCCTTTATTGATTCGATATCACGCGTGGGAATATATACATTCAATTCCCTATCCTCCCGGAGAACTTTTAATGATAATAAGGAATCTACGGTTCTTAACATCCGACTCGGAAGGTCTCGTTTAAGGGCACTTTCGTTAGAAGCAGCTACATATTGCCCCAATGAATCAATTATACCTGAAATGGGCTTATCTGCGATCTCCATAATGATATCGCCGACCTGTAACTCTTGTCCCGCTTTGAACTGATCATCTGATAGCTCAGTGACTATCAGCTGATTCTGAACAAAACCTGTCTTAAATCCTACACCCTTCGGGCCAAATAGATCTTTATGATAATAATCTGAAAGATAGGAAAAAGCATGAGTATCATTAATTTTCGAAAAAAGCTTGAGATAGGTTCCATCTAGCGACGCTCTAGTTGTGGCACCGACAAATAGCGGTATAAAATCTGACAAGACTTGGTCCCATGGTTGTGCGGAGAGCTTCTGATTAGGATTGAAATAATGCATGGCATTCCAATATCGGAATAACCCCAAAAGCCGAAAACCGACGTCAGAAAGCGGAACAGTTTTGTAATTGTATTCATTAAACTGGGGATTGCCGGCTCCTCCAAGGTAGGCTACATATCGATTTGGTGCTAATGGCATCACACAGGAGAGCATTTTAAGCCTGTCTTTCAACTTATTAGAATATGGTAGTTTATCTATCCATTCATCGCTTGTGGCGGCGGCAATTGTCTCTTTAGCAAACGACGGTTGCCCCACAACAGGTTGAAAGGAGCCAAAATGTTGGATCCATTCACTCAAAAGATGTTCGGTGGTACCCGGATCTTGACTTGCCAACAGGCTGGGAATAAATTTAAAAAGCTCCGTATCCATATCCCATTTCCCCGAAGTAACGGCAGGATGAAAATATTTTAACACCCCCCAAATCTGAGCTACATGAGTTAATTTAGTAATATTGTCTGTTGTCAATGGAATTTCTTTCAACTGTGAATTGAAATTATAGATGGTGTCGGCTTTGTTTATACTTGGGTACTCCAGCGCCTCGGTATAATCCTTACCATCTATTTTAAGAGTAAGATCTGCGAACCAGGCGGTCCCCCTACCTACAATATAAGTCGCAATGGCAATACTCCGGGTTTCTTTTGGTTTCAACTTGAGCCTAACACCAAATGTTTCCCAATCATGCGTTCCATTCAATTTAAGAGACTCCATATTTTCTATGTCGACTTTGGGTTTTAATTGGATAAATAATCCTGCAAATCCATCCGGAGCTATATTCTCTGTTTTAATTTTTCCTTCAAAAGCGATTTCCTTCCCTTCTAGATTTTCAGGTATATTCAGCATTAAAACACCCGAATACACATTGCTGTCAGGTATGCTGCTAATTTTTAACTGTGTTTTATCCGGATACTTGCTATGCTTTTCAACAGTAAAAGTATAACCCCGGGAATCAGCTTTGAACCAATTTGCTGGTATACCATTTTCTATGAGTTGCTGACTAACATTATAAGATTTGATGGGTTGTGCTTGAGCAAAAGATGAAAGGAAAACATTCAACACAAATGACACAAGGAAGGGTGAAATTATTTTCTTCATAATATGGATTTATTAGCAATGACAATATAGACAATATACTCCTACCC
>JALAGS010000039.1 GCA_022712315.1 Sphingobacterium sp.
GTTCAATTATGGTAATTATTAAAATTGACTACGGATTTCTATTCTCTTCAAGATATCTGAATAGTATTTAGCAGGCGAATGCTTTTAGACATTATAATAAGACATCTTGACATGTATTGTCTGATAGTATACAAGCTTTACTATCACTAGAGAATTAAACTAGTTTCAATTGTCACGCGGAAATCACTATTTAGAGCAGAGCAGTTTATAGAGTTAAAAAATAGATCTTTTGGCATATCATTAGCAATTTTAAATCAATACGTTATACGATATGGCAAAGCGACTTTTACTGATATTATCTCTATTTGTATTAGGTGACATCTATTTTTTTCAGGCTTTCAGCACTGTTATTCAAGGTTCAATCTGGCACAACATGTATTGGTGGTTAGATATACTGTTGTTGTTTGGGGTTTTTACCCTAATTTTTCTGCGAAGGGCGGGATATGATGTTCAGCATAAGGCGACTAGTTTGATTACAGCATTTTTGATTGTTTTTATACCGAAACTGCTTGCTATTCCCTTTTTATTTATAGAAGATCTTACCCGTATTTTTCGCTCCTTTCCACCGCGTAGTATTTTTTTAAGTGAGATTGTACTGCTTTTGGGCGGGGCGATGTTACTGCTTATTTTTTTCGGCTTAACCAGAGGCCGCCATTTTTATAGGGTTCGAGAAGAGGTATTAAGTTTTCCAGATCTTCCTGAGGCATTTGATGGGTTTAAAATTACACAGCTTTCGGATATCCATTCAGGGAGTTTATCTGATATCAAAGGAGTTCGCAAAGGCATCGAATTAGCAAACGCACAGCACAGTGACCTGGTATTGTTTACAGGGGATTTGGTCAATAATAAAGCTTCTGAAATGGAACCCTGGATTTCGGACTTTAACCGGTTGAAAGCTCCTTCAGGTAAATTTTCGGTACTTGGAAATCACGATTACGGAGATTATGTGCAGTGGGAAAGTGCCGAATCTAAAACTTCAAATTTGAATAGGCTGAAAGAAATTCATCATGAAATGGGATTTAAATTGCTGTTAAATGAATCTATAGCGATTGAGAAGCAAGGAGCCCGTATTTCATTAATTGGTGTTGAAAATTGGGGAAAAGGCGGGTTTCACCAATATGGCGATCTTGCAAAAGCAACCCTTGGATTAGCCAAAGATACGTTCAAAATTTTGATGTCTCACGATCCTTCACATTGGGATCATGTTACACTGGGGCATGATCAGCATGTTCATTTAACTTTGGCTGGGCATACACACGGTATGCAGTTTGGAATAGAATTGTTTGGCTTTAAATGGAGTCCGATCCAATATTTTTATAAACAGTGGGCCGGACTTTATCAAAAAGAAGGAAAATATCTATATGTCAATCGTGGTTTTGGTTTTCACGGTCTAAAAGGCAGGGTAGGGGTTTGGCCTGAAATTACTGTTATTACATTGAGAAAAAGTATTACCTGACTTTCTAGCACGTGAAAGAATATTCACTTTAACTTCAATCGATAAGGTCCATTTCCTTTAACTGCTGAAAGATAAGTTGATCCACGGCGGAAGTTTCAATTTAGGTAGTTAATATAGCAATAATTTCAGTAAAGCCTCGCTGTTGCGCGTGCTGTAACGGGGTTGTGCCGTTGAAGTCTGGAATGTCCAATTTTGCTCCAGCATCTTTGAGAATCCGAACGATTTCCTGATATTTCTTACTTCCGTCACCGAGTACGATTGCTTCCATCAGGGCAGTCCAGCCTAAACGATTGACATGATCCAAGGGGAAATTTTTTATATTGGCCAATAATTTTACCGTTTCTACGTGACCACGCTCGCATGCAGGGATCAAAGCTGTGCCGTTATATCTATTAAATAGATCAAAACGAGCCCCGTGATCCAAGAATAGTTTGACAAGTTCTGTCTGTCCGCTTGCACCCGCATATAAAAATGGGCTATCCATATTATCCGCTTGAAGATTGACATCGGCACCATATTTTACCAATAATTTTGCCATTTCAATATGTCCATTGTTTGTTGCAATAAGCAGGAGAGAACGCTTGTTCGCATCTTTGCTATTTACGTCGGTGTTGTTCTCCAATGCATTTTTAACTCCCTTTATGTCATTCTTACTGACTAGTTTAATAATCTCTTCCTGCGGTGAAACTTGAGTATCTGAACTTTCTGTGAATGCTGAGTGACACGAGTTGGTTAAAGTCATCATGACGAGGAATATTAATGTTGTTTTCATCTTTTTTTGATTAATGCAATTTCATCAATAAACAGTTGAAGAAATTCCGAAGCCTTTCACAAAATTAGTAGAAAACCCTATTGCTGCAATGTAGTTTTCATCTCATCCGTTGGAGAATTTATTCCAGCGACACATTTAGGAGATTCATTATTCACGTCATTTCTAGATAATCGTTTACGCTTCGTTTTCCAGTCGTTTGGTTGGCTATTGTTGTACAAAGTGAACACTGTGATAAATTGTTCAAGTATCGGGATGTATTCTGCAAAGCATCCCAGGGAAACATTGCGACCTTTGTTCTACAAACAGATGCCATTTCTATTGTCTTATCATTTATTGATGATTAGAAATGACAATTATCAAAATAAATATGAAAGCTAAAACATATCGTTTAAAAAATGTATTACTGGAGACAGGTTTTGAGTATGAAGGTAATGAAGTTGTAAGGACAAACACCGCTTTACATCCGTCGAAGTTGAAGATGGTAAGATAAAATTGCTTAAATCCAATGATCCAAATGAAAATGCTATTGATGCAAAAGGACATTTGATGCTGCCAGCCTTTAAAGATATGCATGCGCATTTGGACAAAATGTTATTTGGTTTACCATGGGAAGCCGTATCGCCAACACGACATACCGTAAAAGATATGATCGCCTATGAGCAAAAAATGATTCCTACATGGCTAAATACCTCTGTAGAAAGAACGGGTAAAATGCTAAATTTTTTGCAAGCCTATGGAACGGATTTTATTCGATCACATTTTAATGTTGATCCAACATCAGGACTGAAATCCCTAACGAATCTAGAGGAGGCACTTGCTTCAAAAAAAGATACGGTGGAGGCAGAGCTGGTTGCGTTTCCACAACATGGTCTTTATTATACGGATACTTTGCCTATTTTAAAAGATGTTGCAAAATTGGATGCAGTAAGTTTTATCGGTGGAGTAGATCCCTACTCCCTAGATGGAAGCATAGAAAGAACCATGGAACAGATTACCAAGTTGGCGCTCGATAATAACAAAGGGATCGATATACACCTCCATGAGATGGGAGAAAGTGGTATAAAGACAATTGAGTTTTTGATCGATCGAACCTTAGAAAATCCAGCATTGAAAGGAAAAGCTTTTGTAAGCCATGCTTTTTCACTTAGTCGTCTCACAAAGGTAGAGGCAGAGAAAATAGCCGCACGCCTTGCAGAGGCAGGGGTTGGGATTGTTTCCTCAGTGCCTTTTGGCAACATGATTATGCCAATACCAACACTGCGAAAATACGGTGTGGAAGTATTGGTCGGTAACGACAATATTCAAGACCATTGGAACACTTTTGGATCTGGAAATATGCTTCAAAAAGCAAATCTTATCGCAGAGCTATATGGTTATGGGACAGAATTTGGTTTATCAAGAGCGCTTGCTTTTGCCACACGTTATAAGTTACCTCTGGATAATCAGGGTAATCAGCAATGGCCAAAAGTGGGGGATGAAGCAAGCATGGTGTTTGTCGATGCAAGTTGTTCGGCAGAAGCAGTTTCGCGTATTTCGCCGGTGACGTCATTACTGCACAAAGGAAATATTGTATTTTAATGGGATCCTTATAACGCGATTAAGCAAGTATCTCCTTATTGCATATCGCAACAGAAATATTGAAAAAGAAAGAACAATTATGTATGGGAGCCAGTTATTATAAATGACTGGCTCTTTTGTTATCTTTATGATAAGATTGACAGCTAGGATATAGCTATTATCGGGCTCGAATATGTATGATCATTGAGGATCCGGCATAATCTTTTCTAAATATTTAAAGTATGGAATTTTCACCATTTAATCATGTTGTAAAGCTTTGCATACAAGGTATGCGTATGGAAGAAGAAGGCAAAGCTGATGAAGCATTAGATTTTTTTATGCAGGCTTGGACGGAAGCTGCTGATGACCACGAGAAATTAATTTCGGCCTATTTTGTTGCAAGACAACAAAAAACGGTACCTGATCGCTTACGTTGGCTGCAAATAGCCTTAGATCACGCGCTGATAATCAAAGATGATCGGGGAAGCAGCGCGCTGCCTGGACTCTATTCGAAAATTTCCGAAACCTATACAGCCTTAGGGGAAGCAGCAATGGCGGCTGAATATGCTAGACTGGCGTCTTCCTATAAGAGTAATCTGGTTGATAAGGGCCCTTTCTACCATGGAACAAAAGCAGATGCGCAAATTGGAGATTTATTGACGCCGGGATTCAATTCCAATTATAAGGCTGAATTTAAAATGAACCACATTTATTTTACAGCGATGATGAATGGAGCCGGACTAGCGGCCGCACTAGCAAAAGGTGATGGCAGGGAGCGGGTATTTATGGTAGAACCTACAGGTGATTACGAGAACGATCCGAATCTGACTGACCAGAAATTTCCAGGCAATCCAACCCGTTCCTACCGATCAGAATTTCCATTGAGAATTATAAGTGAGGTGACGGAATGGAAGGAACCAGGTGTTCAGGAACTTGAAAAATTTAAAGAAAAATTAGATCAAGGAGGAGGAGAGATCATCAATTAATCAGGTGGTCGACGATCTTCCAATCTGATTTTATGTCTTGCCGATCGAGAACTTGCTGATGACCTCAAAATCTGAAATTCGATAATCGTCGTCAAAAAAAAGTCCGTTTATATACCGTTGTATCGGGTAGAACAGATCAGCTGGCGCATCACCAAAAAAAGTCTTAAAATCATTCGGGATAGAATACAAGTAATTGTATCGTCCTTTGCCTAAGCTGATACCGCCAACTTTTTTTAAATAGCCGGTTATCTTATGTTTGTTCTTATTGGAAAAAGCTTCTTTGGTTTCTATAAAATAATCTTGAACGTAAAAATTACGAATGTCCTGAAGCTGGAGGATGCTGTTTGGATCAGGTTTAATACGTCTTGAATAGGATACATCTACTAAAATACAACTGGCTTTTTGGGCTTGGGCAACATCAATAAAATAACCTTCATCAACCAATAGATGTTTAGTGTCTTTATATATTCCCAACAGCATTTCATTAATCTCCCGGTCGGAATAATCCAATATATTAGCAGATCTTCCCAACTTTTCAAATGCAAGGCCACTATCGTTCCAATGTTTTCTAATTCTATTAAGCTCGTGCTGTTGAAAAGTTTTTATTTTCTCCATATATAATCTGTATAACCCTCCCTTAGGGACTTTAAAGATAATTTTAAAACTTTACTTTCGTTAATATTCGGGGTCGTTAAGTGCAATTTGAATCAAATCTAATTTAACAGAATCTCTATTTGTAATATTTTGACGGTATTAAAGCGCGCCACGCTATTGGTTAAAGAAACCCTAAGATATCCCGTAGATTCTTTCTGGAAGGAGTATCAATCGTTGCATGTTGAAACTTTTTTTTTGTTTGCGCAATGTCAATATTATATGCAGCTTCTTTATTCGTCGGCAATAGCCATTAACTTAGCACAAATTAAATCATGGATCGAATGCATTTTCGTATCCGAATTTTTGATCTAAAAAGAAGATAGTATGATTAAATCGAAAGGTTATGCGGCAAAAGACAGTAGTTCTCCACTTGAGTACTGGGAATTTGAAAGAAGGGAGCTTGGTGCAAACGATGTTTTAATAGATATCTTGTATAGTGGGATCTGTCACTCCGATATTCATCAAGTGCATGATGAGTGGGGAGGTACACAATACCCGATTGTGCCTGGTCATGAAATTGTAGGTCGCGTTAGCGCAGTTGGTCCTGAAGTGACTAAGTTTAAAAAAGGTGATCTAGCTGGTGTAGGCTGTATGGTTGCCTCTTGTGGAGCGTGCGACAATTGTAAGTCGGATCAACAGCAGTTCTGTTCAGAAAAGAAGACCGTTTGGACTTATAATAGCAAGGATGTGATGCATGATCACAGCTATACATTTGGTGGATACAGCAATAATATTGTAGCGGATGTAGATTTTGTGCTTCATGTGCCCGAGTCTTTGGATATTAAAAAAGTTGCACCACTGCTTTGTGCTGGTATTACGACTTATTCGCCATTAAAAAGATGGAATGTAAGCAAAGGTCATAGGGTCGGGGTACTGGGGTTAGGCGGACTAGGGCATATGGCGGTTAAAATTGCAGTAGCCATGGGCGCAGAAGTTACCATGATAAGCCACTCGCCGCGAAAAAAAGACGACGCAGCTTTGCTTGGCGCACATAAGTTCTTGAATACACATGAAGCGGATGAAATAAAAGAGTTCTCTTCGTATTTTGATTTCATCATCGATACCGTATCCGCACCACATGACTACAACCTCTATTTAGCATTGCTGAAAACAAAAGGTGTTTACATTTGTGTGGGAATTCCTGCCGCTCCTATGGAGATTAATGGACGCTCCATTATGGGAGGAAATAAGATTCTTACAGCTTCCAGTATTGGAGGAATACAAGAAACACAGGACATGCTCGATTTCTGTGCTGAACATAATATTCTGCCCGAGACAGAAATGATTGACATTGATTATGTCAATGAGGCTTATCAACGCGTATTGGACAGTGATGTAAAATATCGGTTTGTAATCGATATGGCATCCATCGAAAAGTAGTAGAAAACAGGTTGACTCCTTTGAGCAACCTGTTTTTATCTAAACATCATTTGAATATTTCATCAAGTATGCGTGTTCATTTTCTTCTATAATTTTAAATCCAAGCCTTACGTACAGTTTTGCACTTTATTGACTTTTAAAACCTGTAATGTAATCGATTTCTCCTCGGAATTTGCTTCATCTATGATCTGTTCAATGATCTTTTTTCCGATTCCTTTACTTTGATATAGTGGATCGATCTGAATTTGGATCAACTCAATATTATCCTGTTTTCTCTCTATTTTTAAGAGCCCAATTGATGTTCTATTACATTCAATGATGGAGGCGTGTTCGAATTTGTATTTTATTCTCAGCATATGTGAGTCGACGGCTGTGGAAAGGGAGGATGCTATTAAATGGGGATTCATAGTTTTTGCTCTTAGCTCCAAAAGAAAATTCAAATCACTTTCCAGCGCTGGTCTATACGTTAATTTAGACATTACTATGTTGATGTTTTAACGGTTTAATCTATAAAGTTTGACTGGGCTTATTTCTGTTTAGCCATAAATTCAGCATACAAGTTTCTGTAATGAAGTGATGAATTCAGATGATAAATCGCCTAGGGAAATTATCCTGCAATTTAGCATATTCTTATCACATCTGTATCTTCTCCTTTCTAAAGCTTTGCCTAAGGGGTGAATGACGAGGTTGCTCCAGATTTTTATGACAGTTTTATGTAATGGTCTTTGGAGCTGTCTCGCTGTGAATAGCGTAACTTTAGTGTAGTTTTTACACATATTGTGTGATAACTATTTTTATTCGATGGAACAATAAATAAATAATTTCAATGAAAAAGGTAGAAATACAACACACAGATTTGCAGATAGCACCTATTAATTTTGGTGGAAATGTTTTTGGATGGACTTTGGACCAACAGCAGTCATTTGAGATTTTAGATAAATTTGTAGGGGCAGGATTTAATTTTATTGATACAGCCGATACCTATTCATGGTGGGTAAATGGCACAGGGGGACAGTCTGAAGAAATTATTGGTAGATGGCTGAAGAGCCGAGGTAATCGTCAGAATATGGTGATTGCAACAAAAGTCGGCTCAGAAACGAAGGAGCATGGCTATGATATTTCAAAAAAACATATTCTGAAATCTGCAGATGAATCTTTAAAAAGGTTGGGAATAGATCATATTGATTTATACTATACGCATTTTGATGATAAAATAACGCCAGTGGAGGAGACGCTATCTGCTTATGATGAATTGATTAAAGCGGGCAAGGTTAGGTATATTGCAGCCTCTAATTTGTCTCCAGCACGATTAATCGAAAGCTTTGAGGTTGCGGAGAAAAACGGTCTACCCAAATATGTCGCATTGCAGCCACATTATAATCTTGTTGAACGAGCAGGTTTTGAAACGGATTATGCTTCGTTGGTTGAAAGGTATGGCTTGAGTGTATTTCCTTATTGGTCGCTTGCCGCCGGATTTCTGACAGGTAAATATCGCACTGAAGCAGATTTCGATAAAACTGCTAGAGGGGGAGGAATCAAGAAGTATTTTGACGAGAAAGGAAAAGCTGTTTTGAAAGCACTGGATTCCATCTCCGAGAAACATGGGGCAAAACAGGCGACGGTAGCGCTCGCTTGGTTGTTGGCCAAACCTCTTATCACGGCACCTATTGTAAGTGCTACAAGTGAAAATCAATTGGAAACATTGTTTGCTGCTCCGGCTCTCAAATTGGATACAGAAGACATTGAATTGTTGAATGAAGTGAGTAAATGATAATTTTATAATTATCCAGTGATCACTTATTAGATCCCAACGATCATACAGAAATCCTCACCTTTGGTGGGGATTTTTTATTCTGTCAGGAAGACAAGGAATACAAAAATACATATGCTAATAAATGTTGTATAAAACAATAGACCAGAACAAGGAGAGGTTGTTGCTATTGTTTAAGAAGTTTATTGTAAATTCGGTTTCTAAATTGATCTTATGAAAAAAATCTTGATACTCTTTTTAGTATTACTTTCTGGTAGAAGTTATTCCCAGACGCTCACACCATATGAGGAAGGCAATGGTAATCAGACGACAACTTTTGATGAAATGCGTAGATATTATCAGCGATTAGCACAGCAATACACATCGATTAGTTATGAAACAAAGGGACAAGATGATAACAATAAACCAATTGATGTAGTCATATTTAATCCTTCAGGAAATACTTTGGAGGATTCGAGGAAAGAGAAGTGCATTTTATTTGTCAATAATGGCATTCATCCCGGAGAGCCAGATGGGATCGACGCGACTATGATGCTCATGAGAGATTTGGCAACAGGAAAAATTAGACCACCCAAAAATGTAATTGTCGTTGCGCTTGCAAGTTATAATGTCAGTGGAATGTTGAATAGAGGTAGCTTTTCCAGAGCCAATCAAAATGGTCCAGAGGAGTATGGCTTTCGAGGAAATGCTAGAAATTACGACTTAAATAGAGATTTTATAAAAACGGATACTAAAAATTCGCGTAGTTTTCAGCAGATTTTTCACTGGATCAAACCTGATGTTTTTATTGATAACCATGTCAGCAACGGCGCAGATTATCAATACACATTCACGTATATTTCAACAAATAAAGAACGTTTGGGAAACCTTTTGGGAAACTACTTTAACGGCCAAATGCAGAAAACCTTGCTAAAGGATCTTCAGGGAAAAGGATTTATTTCTGTTCCCTATGTTAACATCCATAACGACGTTCCAGATGGTGGCTTTCCAGCTTTTATGGACTCACCTAGATACGCAACGGGTTATACTAGTTTATTTAATGTCATTGGAACGGTAGTAGAAACGCACATGTTGAAGCCTTATAAAGAACGGGTTAAAGCGACTTATGATTATATGGTATGTAATCTTAATTTTATGGAGCAGAATTACAAGGTCATCAAGCAGAAGAGGAATGACAACCTGAATCAATATAAAATAGGGAATAAATACGCCATTGGATGGAAGCTTGATTCTTCAAAATATGAAACGATGGATTTTAAAGGCTTCGAAGCAAAATATAAACCGAGTGATGTTTCTTCCAAAGATAGATTGTGGTATGATAGGGACGCAAAATTTTCAAAGCAAGTTAAACTGTACAATACGTATATGCCAACAAAAGAAATTACTATTCCAAAATACTACGTAATACCGCAGTCCGAATGGAAAATTATTGATTTGTTAAAGCTCAACCAAATCAAATTGTTACCTATCAATAAGGATACTGTTATTACGGTGGAGCAATACAGGATTAAGGATTTCAAGACGACTTCAGGCCCTTATGAGGGGCATTATGTGCATTTTGATACCGATCTTCTCAGGGAAGTTCGTAAGGTCAAATTTAGCGCTGGCGATTTTTTGGTTCCATTGAATCAAGAAGGCGTCAAATTTCTGCTGGAAACCTTAGAGCCTGAGGCTGTTGACTCCTATTTCAACTGGAATTTCTTTGATGCAATCTTAGGGCAGAAAGAGTATTATTCAGCTTATGTCTTTGAAGACACGGCAGCTAAGCTCCTAAAAGAGGATAAAGAATTAAGAGCTGCATTTGAAAAAGAAAAACTGATCAATCCTAAATTTGCCGAAAATGGAACTGCACAGTTGGACTGGATATACAGACATTCTCCTTATTATGAGGGATCTCATCTTCTTTATCCTATTTATCGCATCAATTGATGATTATTTCTTTTTTGATAGAACCATATAGTAGGACTGTTACTTTGCCAATATGTCCAATGTGATACCGATGCAGAGTATGACTATGGAGTATGTTATAAATCCCAATATCAAGACCATGAATGCTTTAAAATAATTGATCAGTTTAGATTTATCAAAAAACTGTCCTATTGCCCAAGAATAATAGACTAAGGTTAATACTGTTGCATGCATTATTAGACTAATATGTGTAATTCCCTCCATGATGGCAAACAGCGCATAAATTAACATGGTCATCCCCATAACAAAACACAAAAGTATGAGGATTTCGAAAAGGTTATAATCGTATTTTTTGAAGAATACTTTGGTCCAGAGTGCGATAAAGAAACCCATAATGATATTCGCATAGCCATAATGATTTTGTAGCCACTGGAAGATTTTGGTTGTTATAATAAGTTTTTTTTCAATGGAGTGTGTGTCGATTGACTGCATATATCTTTCTTCTGTATGGAAGAAATGCGAAATGATAGAATACAGCAATGATGTCACAATAACGAAAATGATCGGCTTCACTAGGCGGCTTCGGTTTTCAGAAATATAGTTTCGTACATTCAGTCCGGGAGCAGTCACCAGTTCTCGAATAGTATAGAGGATGCCGCGCTCAAAGTGAAGTACATGCTCTATTTCATGGGCAACATAATGGGCATCTATTCTTTTAAGAACCGCAGGCTGACCACAATTGGGACAGAATTTTGATGTCATTTCCGTACCACAGTTTTTGCAATTTATCATATTTACGTGTTTCTTTAGTTAAAGGTTAGTCTTCCTGTTTATGTGAAGGACTTCAAAAGGAGATCGTCATTCCCGGTTGTATTAATTCAGGTATTCTGCAGTTTCTTTAAGTTGATATTTAGGACTCCTTTTTATAAACTCATGCAAAAAAGCAGCGTGAGCAGCGCCCGAGATAATTAAAATGCGATCCTGTTCTGTTACCGCAATTTGATTGAGGTTAGAGAATATTCTTAAATTTCTTCGATAGAATTTACTAGCTTCATCTGCTCCCTCAAAATTGCCTTTGGTACTGCTATACGTGAGTATATCCGCATTTAGGTTAATAAATTTTTGTAAAGTCTCCTGCTGATTAAATAGCTTTAATTTATCGAGTGTTGAAAGTGCTTCAATGCTGGAAAATTCCTTCATTATATTTTTAATATAGTTTTTGGACGTTAGGCTATCTACCTGGTTGTCTAGTTCTGTTCCGATGTTGTAGTTATAAAGAGCGGTTTCCTGCTCATCAATTCCATAAATTTTTTTTACTCCTGCAAGTTTGCCAACTTCATAGGCAATTAAGGCTACTTCGCCACCAAACTTGGTTTTATAGGCTTTATCTTCGATAAAAGAAGTATAATCTATGTTTAGTTCTTTATTTTTTTGCGGGACAATTTCCACGCATATGATTGTTGGTTTAAACGCAGCTAATAATTTGGCTATTTTAAGGGTTTCATCTCTATTCTTTTTATCCTTTTCATCGAAATTTACTTTATGTGCATCAGGTGTGTAACTCATGTGAAATGTAGCAAAATTAATAACCTCTATTTTTTTCTGAGCATGAGAGTTTCCACAAAGTAAGATCCCAAGGATTATTCCAATATTTCTAAGGTGGATGGCGTTGATGAACATTGTGCTATTATATGGTTTTCAGTTATGTTGATTAGTTTTTCAACTATTTTTTCCAAAAGTATTACAGTTTGTCTAATTAAAAGCTACACTTGAGTGTAGTTTTTTTTAACTTCGAAATTTAGAATTTCGATATGGATTTTAACGCGTTATTTTCTCAAAAAAATACGGTAGATCGCCTTTCAGAGAAGGACCTATCACAGGCCTATGGTTACATCGAGCTCGTCAAAGCATTTTCACGAATTACTTATCAAAGTATTTACCTGATAGATTACCAAGCTAAAAGTTTTGAGTTTGTATCAGATAACCCCTTGTTTTTAGCAGGTTTAACAGCTACAGAAGTAATGGAAATGGGCTACAGTTTTTATCAAAAATATGTTCTCCCAGAAGACTTTCAGATGCTCATCAATATTAACGAAGCGGGTTTTAGCTTTTATGAGAAAATCCCCGTGGAGGAAAGAAAGCTTCATGTTATATCTTATGATTTTCAGATACAAAACGCCTACAATAAATTTATTCTTGTCAACCATAAATTGACGCCTGTTTTTTTGACAGAAGAGGGCAAAATATGGAAAGCAATCTGTATCGTATCGCTATCAACAAATGTATCTTCGGGTAATGTGACTATCGAAAAACTGCATTCCGATTCGTTATGGGAGTTAGATCTTTTGACCGGTAAGTGGAATTTGCAAAAAAAGATCAATCTTACGGAACGTGAGGTAGAGATCTTACGTTTTTATCATCGTGGTCTGACAATTCACGAAACGTCAGAGAAAATTTTCGTTTCGATAGATACGGTAAAATTTCATCGACGGAAGTTATTTGAAAAGTTGGGAGTGAGCAATATGAATGAAGCACTGGTCATCGCGTTGAACAATAGATTATTGTAGCGGAGAGAGGGATTGGTCGGGTTTAAATATAAGCGCCCCCGTAAGGAGGCGCTATTTAGCTATTTTTTTACCAATAAGGGGAGATACTTTTCATAGCCCTCTGCTTTCATCTTGTCTTTAGGAACAAAACGTAGCGAAGCACTGTTGATGCAGTAGCGCAAACCTCCTTTGTCGGCTGGTCCATCATTAAAAACGTGACCGAGATGAGCGTCTCCAGTTTTACTGCGTACTTCTGTTCTTCGCATTCCATAAGAGTTGTCCGAGAGTTCTTGAATCAGACTATCGCTAATCGGTTTAGAGAAACTAGGCCAGCCACAGCCAGACTCAAATTTATCCGTGGAAACAAATAGGGGTTCTCCTGTGGTGATATCGACATATATCCCTTCCCTGAATTCATCATTGTATTCATTATCGAAAGCACGCTCAGTTGCACCGTTTTGGGTGACATTATATTGTAATGGTGTTAACTCTTTCTTCAGCGTCTCCTTGTCTGCTTTTTTAAATGATTTTTCGGAATTCAATGTCGTCTTTTCTGGATTCGCCTTTCGGGCAAGTTCAAACAGATCCGGACTTATGTGGCAATAGCCGCCTGGGTTTTTGTCCAGGTATTTTTGATGGTAGGCCTCTGCGTCATAGTAGTTCTGTAAAGGTTCCACTTCGACAACTATTTTACCCGAATATTGACCAGCCAATTTGGCAATCTGTTCTTTGATGATAGCGGCATCTTCCACATTATTGTAATAGATACCTGTGCGGTACTGTGTGCCTATATCATTACCCTGTTTATTGATTGAGGTTGGATCAATAGTTTTGAAGAAAAGGTCAACGAGAAGTCTGAGGTCTACAGCCTGAGGATCGTAGCTTACCTTTACTGTTTCTGCAAAACCAGTCTTTCCAGTCGAAACTTGTGTGTAAGAGGGATTTTGAAGATTTCCATTGGCGTAGCCAACTTCCGTCGCGGTGACTCCTCGAACCTGTTTGAAGAAATGTTCCGTTCCCCAGAAGCAGCCTCCTGCAAAATAGATGACATGATCTTTTTGATGTATAGTATTCATAGTATTTTTTGTTGACGATTTTAAATCTTTTCCTTTTTGTGAGAAACAAACCTTACTGATCAGAAATAGACCAATGACTATAGCAAGGAGGACAAATAAGTGTTTCATAGTATGAATTGCTAATCGAAAGAAACACAATTGTTCCTTTATATGATATGGGTAACAAACACCGTACCTTTCTATGCTGTTTTTCTCACGGACATCGACAGTTATTAAATCATAGTATTCTTTTTACAATTGAAAGACGAAGTAGTTAAATTAAACCTCGATACTGACAAAAAGACTACTCATAAAACTGTCTTATTGCCGCGATTATAGCCTCCTTGTCGTAACCATAGCGCCTGTGAAGTTCTTCTTGAGTGCCCTGGACTGCAAAAGTATCAGGCAGACCCAGTCTTTTTAAGCTGGCCTTATAGCCATGATCGGCCATAAATTCCAAGATAGCGCTTCCCACGCCACCTGCTCTACATCCATCCTCCACCGTAATGACATAAGGATATGTTTGGAATACTTCATGTAATAGTTCTTCGTCGAGGGGTTTAAAAAACCTTAAATCATAATGAGCAACAGATATTCCTTCGTTGAGCAAGTCGCAGCAGGCTTCCATAGCATATTGGCCGACGGGGCCAAGAGAAAGTATTGCAATGTCTTTACCGACACAGAGTTTTCTTCCTTTTCCGATTTCAAGTTTGGTGTATTGATCGGTATGCTGATCGTGAATGCCAAAACCTTTTGGGTAGCGGATTGCAAATGGCCCATCAACGGGGGCGGCCTGTGCGGTAAATAGTAAGTTTCTAAAATCTGTCAGTGTCATAGGGGAAGCACCCACAATATTGGGTATGCAACGGAGAAAAGCAATATCAAATGCACCCTGGTGAGTGGGGCCATCTGGACCGACTACGCCAGATCTGTCAATACAGAAAACTACCTGTAATTTTTGTAGCGCAACGTCGTGGATCAGCTGATCGTAGGCGCGCTGTAAAAATGTCGAATAGATCACACAGAAAGGCAGCAATCCATCGGTGGCAAGACCAGCAGAAAAAGTAACAGCATGCTGTTCGCAGATACCAACGTCAAAAACACGATCGGGCATCGCTTGTTTCATTGAATTCAGCTTACTGCCCGAGAGCATGGCTGGACTAATGGCTACGATACGTTTATTGCTCCGGGCTAATTGGGTCAATGTTTCCCCAAATACCTCCTGAAATGTGTTCCTATAAAGCGGAGAAGACTTGTTTTCTAAACGCACACCCGTCAGCTTATCGAATTTTCCGGTTGCATGCCAAAGCGCTTTGTTCAGCATTGCTGGCGGAAAGCCTTTTCCTTTTTGTGTTACACAATGCAATATTTTGGGTCCGGGAATATGTTTTAGTTGATCGAATATTTTGATTAGCTTGGGAAGATCATGACCATCAATCGGTCCAAAATAACGAATATTTAAGGCTTCGAAAATATTGCTTGAAGCAACTAACCACTGCTTCATAAGTTTTTCCACTTTTCGTATCGCAGCGATACACCTCACTGTCTGCCGTTTATTGGCCGACAAGAGCTTTTTAATGTGAGCTTTTAATTTATTATAAGTGTGCCCCGATGTCAGGTCGACCAAATAGTTCTGTAACGCCCCGGTTGCGGCATCAATAGACATGTTGTTGTCATTTAAAACAATCAGTACGTTGGGCTGTTCGAATCCTATATTATTTAAGGCTTCGAACGCCATACCAGCAGTCAACGCACCGTCGCCAATCACAGCAATATGCTGACGAATGTGGTCCCCTTTATAGCTGGCTGCACATGCCATACCCAAAATTGCCGACAGAGAAGTTGATGAGTGGCCGGTGCCGAAGGCGTCAAATTCATTTTCTTCCATAGAAGGAAATCCGCTGATACCTCCTAAAAGCCTATTTGAGTGAAAGTGGGGAGCTCTTCCTGTTAGTAATTTATGTACATAAGCTTGATGCCCTACGTCCCAGATCAATTTGTCTTTAGGAGTGTTAAATACGTAATGCAATGCAATGGTAAGCTCCACAACACCAAGGCTTGAACTAAAGTGACCACCATACATAGCGATATGTTCAATTAAAAAGGTGCGTAGATCCTGGCTCAATTGCCGTAATAAATGGGGGGGAAGCTTCCGTAATTCTTCGGGGGTGTTTATTTGGTAATTGCCTGTCATTTCTTTTTTGCACAAATTTAGATTGATTAGATTTGTGGTACAGGTACAGTATATGTAAAAATGATCAATACAGATGAAGAGGTATAAATTTGAAATCTTTACACAAACAATCGAGAAAAATATCAGATCGGCCGTCTATAAGCCCGGTCAAAAGCTGCCTTCGGTACGTGAATTGAAAGATTACTATGGTTTTAGTATGAGTACAATACAAGCTGGCTATGAATATCTCATGATTCGGGGTTTGGTAGAAAGTGTTCCAAAATCCGGATACTATGTCAGCACGAAGAGTGAAACGGTGATCGAATCCGGTCAGGTTACACATCGGCCGGTCGTGAGAGATGCGGTCTTTGAACAGGGGATTGGTCTGACGACTTCTTCTCGGGGAACTCGTCATTTTTCGGAATTTAACGTTACTGCACCGGGAGATCTTCTGGTGCCCCAAAAATTGCTGCTTCGGACTATGCAGCAGGTCATTCGGGAAGAGGGAGCCAGATTATTGCGCTATTATCCATCAAATGGTTCGCTGCAATTGAAAGAAAACATTGTCAGACGTGCCGCTTCATACCAGATGTCGCTGCATCCAGAGGAATTGCTGATTACAGATGGTGCTCTGCAAGCATTATATATTGCCTTAGCCGCTGTATGTGAATGTGGGGATGTAGTCGCCGTGGAAAGCCCATGTGTATTTTCTGTATTGGAAGTCATTCGGGTACTAAAGCTACGTGTCATTGAAATTCCTGTTCTTGGTAATGATGGATTTGATATAGACTTTTTTAGCCAAGCCTGCGGGGGTAATGTGCTAAAAGCAGTAGTTCTCACACCCAACTTTCATAATCCAACAGGCATTTTGCTTTCAGACGAAAAGAAAGTTGCTTTATTGGCGATTGCTTATCGATATAATATTGCAGTTATTGAGAATGATATCTATGGTGACCTGAATTTTCAAGGGAATAGACCGTCTACGATAAAACAGTTTGATGAAAGTGGACTGGTGATGACATTTTCGTCTTATTCAAAAACACTGGCACCCGGTATTCGACTGGGCTGGTTGAGTACGGGGAGATTTCTGAAAGATGCCGAGCAGATTAAGTTTGCGTTAGGGAGCACAGTTTCCCCTTTGAATCAGGAAACCGTAAACCGTCTGATTGGCAACAATAGTTATGATCGACACATTCGATCGCTACGGATGCAATTGGCGAAAAATGCTTATCAGGCTATCAATCTTATTACTTCCAGTTTTCCCGAAAAAACCAAAGTTATCTCACCTGCAGGAGGTTATAATCTTTGGGTGAAGATGCCAGAAAATATAAATATGAAAGATTTTTACACACAGTGTGAAAGAATCGGAGCAAGGTTTACTCCGGGATATACATTCTCTTTTTCGAATACCTTCGGATACTATTTCAGAATGGTCATCGCAGACAAATTCTCTGATAAACGTGTAAAAGCTATTGAGCTTGTCGGCAAGTATTTATGTGGGATTATTTAGCATCTGTATCGATTGTAAATGCAGAATGTGTACCGAATAATAGTCATTTAAAGGGTTTACATTTGAGCTTTTAAATGTGGATGCAAATATGAATATTATCACAAAATTTACAGTCGCAACAGAACAGGGCATTGAAGCATTGTTGATGCTTACCAAAACATTGGCAGTGCAAAAATTCGCTCAACTATTGAAACCCGTTGAATTGGAACACTACATTATTGAAAATTTTAATGCGCAAACCCTCATCAGCGAAATAAACAGTATGTCAAATCAATGGTTGGTCGTGTATGTTGACGATCAGCCCATGGGCTATGCAAGAATTACGTCAAAAGGCCAAAAACCGATCGCTGTGGGTGGTAAACGTGCTATCCGGATTGCGGATTTTGGTGTTTGTCAACATCAAGCTCAACAACAAATAATGACGTCATTAATTGATAAATGCCTTGCAGTGTGCAGTACTTATGAAGTGATTTGGATCAATGAACCTGTAGGAAGTTCCTTGATAGGTCTTTTTGAACAGAAAGGTTTTATCAGGCAGCCGGGAATGAGCCGGTTCGATGAGTTGCCGTTGGAATCAGCTTTATATCTTAAGATCAATTTATAAACAAACAAAAGAACGCACGCCATCAGTGCGTTTTTTTGTTTGTTTATGGATATGTTAATATTAAAATTTGTAATTTGAGCTGTTGAAAAGAAGATATTGAGGTGATTTCTATCCGAATAGCTGACGGTAGAAAGCTGTATTTTATAACCTGTTTTTAAACTTGTGTAATGAAGAAGTTATTAACGATGGTTCCTTGTCTATTGCTAAGTACAATTGTATTCGGGCAAGAATCAGAAGAGGCAAAGCTAGACAGTATTGTGCAATATTTCAGTGAAATTAAAACTGCAACCAAAAGAGGTATTGATTTGTGGAATAGGGATCTATATGATAATATTATTTTAGTTAATCCAAGGACTCGACAACTCTTTAGTAATAATTCCGGCACTGATAATTCTTTCAAAAAGTATAAAAACATCTATGTGGGCGAATTACCAGATAGCGTCAATATTGCGAATACATCTTTAAAATGGAATGGTCACACCTGGGCAATGGTTATGTTGCCTTTGTCCAAAGATTATTACGCACGTATCAATTTGTTGGCGCACGAATTGTTCCATTCCGCACAGTTCTCTTTAGGATTTATCCAAAATAATAGCGAAAGCAACCATCTCGAACAGGAAAATGGACGTATATTTTTACGTTTAGAGCTAGAAGCACTTAAAAGGGCTTTCAATTCAGATTCACGGGAAAAGCGAAACAAGCATTTGACTGACGCATTGATCTTTCGTAGACATCGAAATTCACTTTTCCCAGGATCTGCCCAAATTGAAAATCAATTGGAACTTAATGAAGGGATTGCTGAATATACGGGCGTCGTGATTAGTGGCAGAGGCGAAGAGAGAATTAAAAAACATTTCAATGATGCAATAGATAATTTTTTCTTAAATCCAACTTATGTTAGGTCTTTTGCTTATAACACTACACCAATATATGGCTATTTACTGCGTGTAAAGCGCCCGTTTTGGAATCACAATATTTCTGGAAATATAGATTTGACTGATTTTTTTATTCGGGAACTTAGTATTGAACTTCCCAGGGATTTAGCTTCCGCGGCAGCAGATCTTGCACCTGATTATAATGGAAATAAAATTTTCGCTGAGGAACGGGCGCGGGCGGATAAAATAAAAGAGCAGATCGGATTATATCGTTCACTGTTCGTCGATCGGCCCCATATGACCCTAAAATTTGAGAAGATGAATGTATCTTTTGATCCAAGAAATATTCTTCCAATTGCAGATCTGGGGACTGTCTATCCGAATATTAGGGTCACAGACAACTGGGGGATTATTGAAGTTAAAAATGGAGCACTTATGAGTCCCAATTGGGGAGAAATAACGGTGAGTATACCGACAAAAATTGAAGGACAGCGAATAGAAGGAGAAGGTTGGATACTACAACTCAACAATCCATATACCCTTCAAAAGGACGAATTACTGAATAATTATAAATTGATTAAAAGGTAGCCTTCTTCATCGAGATTTTTAATTGGTTCACAGCTTTGTCCTATGCATAGGGGAGCTTGCGATAATACATTGCTGTAACGCATAATCCTCTATTTAGCACCTCACATCGCCCTTGCCTCGGATTTCCATGCAGAATCTTCGTTTTTTTTCAAATAAATTGTATCAGATATAATCCAGTGAGTTTAATGCTCTAAATTTTCGCGGACTAAGGCCTGTGTGCTTTTTTACAAATCTTGTTAACGAAGCCGATGAACTAAAACCATAGTGAGCTGTCAAATCTTTAATTGGAATTTCAGTAGAAGCTAGCTTTTTGGCAATCTCACTTGCTACAATATCTTTAACGATCATGCTTGGAGGTGCCTCGTCGATCGAAACCGTTAATCGATGTAAAGCGATTCTGGATACCTTTAGCTTTTTTAAATAAAATTGGAGATCCCAATGATTCTGAGGGTATTGGTGGATGAGATTTTTAAATTCTTCTAGGATTGGGTGTTCAGCTACTAATTCCGAATTTTGATCCAATTGATTTAATGTTTCTTTTTGTTTTGTTGTTTCGTTTTTCATGTTTTAAGATAGTCGCTCTATTGCCGTCCTACATTGCACGGCCATAATATTTTGGTTAGGTGTTTAATCACTCTTATTGAATGAACCAAAATTAATGTATTAATTTCATAGTGTACTTTTCGAAATTAATGATTCGCTTTTTAAAATTATAACTTTTTATGATTGACGATATAAAACTGCTGCGTTAAAGGTCAGGAAAGCTCGGTTTCTGCAGCGGTTTGGCAATAGTTTTTTTGTGTGTATTTTAATTATTCTTCTTTGTTATATAGGTTTTTACACTTATTAAGTGTATTAAAAATTTAGGTTTTAAAACGTTGTGCTATAACTTTAGGTTATAGTTGTTTTTAAGTGATTTGTAAGCATCCACGCACGATATGTTCACTTGTCACACAGATAATCTACAAGCTGACTAACGATAAGAATATAGAAAATTTGATTCACTCCTAATCTAAGCTTTATGATAGGACTATGCAAAAGGAGAAGTACCTGCTTTCCAAAGGAGAAGTACCTCCTTTCCATAGGATAGAAAAGTCAATTAAGGGAAGATAGGTCTTCATAATCAGTTCAAATGATATCTACAAATCCACAGTACTGTGAAAAATCGCGCTTGTATATTTTTCATCTTTTTTTAAAATTACCCCTTTTGTAGATGGGTTATAGTTGATCTAAGCGAAAAGGTTTTCGTGGATTATGCAAACGTTTGATACTTGCCAACCTTTTATTTTTCTACACAATAAACGATATATTGTTTTTGAATTATGAACCAAATGCCTTGCCATTGGTAGGGAGAATTTTTTAGCGCATTTTGCTCCCTAATACCATTGGAATATTAATCGATTAAAATTAGTATTTCGACGTAATGAAAAGAGGTACGGGGATGTCGGGAAAGAAGCGAAGACAATTAACACAGTTTATAAACTTTATTCAAAAATTATGAGAAAAACCGTATTTTCCTTAATTGCGATTTTCGTTATCGCAATGATTTCTTCCTGTAGAAAGGACAGCAGTTTGATGTATGCTTTATTGGAGGATTCTGGCGTAGAAACCTTAGCTGTAGCGGATTCTGTTCAGCTTTTTAAAGTAACTCCTTCGGCTGCGACCGAAACAGACAGGCTACAGTTTCGCGCTAATCACAACGATATGCAAATGACTGGATTTTATGTCGCACCAAATAGCTCAATAACGATAAAGCTAAAAGTTAACTCAGGGACAACAGGGGCACGATTGGCCATAGGTACTCCTTTTAGAGATAATATCCGACCTGTCAGACAATATTTTAATCTCCAAGCTGGCACACAAACATTTACAGTAGATCAATATGGTGGATTAGTTTACGTAATTTATACGGCAAATAATTATACAACAACCGGAGAGATAGAACTTTCTTTCGGAAACGGTTTTATTCCGGTACCTTATTTTCAAAAAGGAATTACAGGCCATTCACAATGGATAGCAACATTGGATTCATTGAAGAATACTGTGCCCGATGTGGTTTTCTCTTCGGATCGAACAGTTATGGTAGCCAAAATGGAAGATGCACTACTTTATAAGAATGAAGATCAACAGTTGATTGTTGACAGGTTGGACTCGATCATTGGTTTTTCAAATAAGATAAGTGGTTTGAGCGGTACTACTGGAGTTCATGCTATACCTTACAATAAGCATTTGATTACCGTAAGAGATTCGAGTGCTGGCGGTTATATGGCTGCCGGAATTTCTATTTATTTTACAGAAGGCTTATCTTATCGTATGCTGCAGCCAAAATATCTATCTAATACAAATGGATGGGGAATATGGCATGAAGTGGGCCATACTTATCAACAAAAGGCCTGGACTTGGGGTAATCTAACGGAAACAACCGTAAATGTTTATTCCTTAGCAAGCGAAAGGGGATTCGGATTACCGATAACTCGGGTAACGGCCAATAATTTATGGCCCAAATTGACTACTTACTTCCAAAAACCGGTAACGGATCGTAATTTTAATGCTGGTGACAATGATTTGAAAATGATTATGTTCCATCAACTTTGGCTTGCATTTGGAGATGATTTGTACATTAATCTTAGTAAAGCGAATCGAGAAAACAGGCCTACAGTTTCGACTGATGGGGAGAAAATGCGATATTTTATGCTTTCGGCATGTCAAATTACACAAAAAGATCTTTCAGATTTTTTTAGAAAATGGGGATTTAAGGTCGATGAATCTGTATATACAGAGATAAGCAATTTGAATTTACCTAATCCAATATAAGATATAACATCCTTAAGAGATTAAAAATGTGATGGTTAGAGTTAACAGTGGTAGCATGTGGTACTACTA
>JALAGS010000040.1 GCA_022712315.1 Sphingobacterium sp.
GCATGAACAAAATAATTGCCATTGCGATCAATAATTATTTGGATAGTTCTATTCCAAATCTTTCAAACTGTGTTAATGATATTAATAAATTGATTGATGTACTCTCAAGAAGATATGAATATGATTCAATTGAGCTATTTAATGAGCATGAACAGACAACATATGATTTTTTATATTCTGCATTATATAATGAATTTATCAATTCCTGTCAAGACGATTCAATACTTGTCTTGTTTGCGGGGCATGGTGAATTCAACTCAACTCTAGGAACCTCCTACTGGCTTTGTTCTGATTCTATAAAAAATAGGACTACAACTTGGTTTAATTTAAGTGAACTATTACGATTTTTTAATGTTGCACCATGTCGAAATATAGCATTGATATCAGACAGTTGCTTCTCTGGAGCAATATTCGAAAACTATAGGGGCGGTGGCTTAGATGCTATTGAGGGAAAAAGATCGAGACAGGCAATGACTTCTGGTGGCATTGAAACTGTTTCGGATGGTGAAGTCGGCAAAAATAGTCCATTTAGTTTGGTACTTGAGGGGGTATTAAATGCAAATCAATCTAATAACCTTTCTTTCAATAATCTTGCTGAAAATACAATTTTAACTTTTGATAAAAACAGGAAACAGACACCAAGAGCTGGATCTCTATCAAATTCAGGTCACGAAGGTGGGGCTTATTTTTTTAAACTGAAAGAGGTTGGCAGGCACAATTTTATTCGTCCGCTTCAGATACCTTTAGAAATCAATGATAAAATAAAGTTTGAATCGGAGTTTGAAATTCCATTTTTTAATGAAAACAACTATTTTGAAAGCACTTATGTAAATGTCTTCACCCAGCAGCTTGGTTATTCTATCATAAACGATATCCGTATGTTCTTTTCGGACGATTTGGAATACCATATTGAAAGAAGCAACCAAACAGGTTATTCTATTTATGTGGCATATAGCATTGAAACAATCAATGATAGATTCCTCAGTATAGTAATCAGCCGATGCGATTATTTTGGTGGTAATCACGAAAACCATTGTATTTATGCCATTAATTTTGCCCTTACCCCCACCCGAAAGATTACTTTAGCAGATCTTCTAGATTGTACGGGTTTTAACAGCGTAAAGGAATACCTTCTTCAACTTGTTCAAGAATATGAAGAAGAACAATGCCGCGACACATTAAAAAGGGTTATTAGTGAATATACTGGCTATGATAACTTTTCAGAAATTCCTTTTTCATTCAATTCGCATTATCTTACCATTTATTTCATTGATAAAGTACCTCATGCGATTAAGCAATGCGGAATTATGGATATTCCTATTGAAAAAATTAAGTTCAGGATTTAATTTAAAGCATGGGTATACTTACCTGTTTTGTCCTGAAAAAACTTTACAGATTTAACCATTAGTCCTAAATAGATCTTACAGCATTTTTTGGTAATCCTGAAAATCCTTTACAATTATACAAAGTACTTTTCACATCTAAAATATTGATTTAAACTTCCGCTGTTATGGCCACCGGTTTTCTAGGATATTGCTTCCATCTCTTTTTTATTTCACCAGTTTTAGAATGTGCATTTTTGGGAGTTTGGAAATCCAAACTGCTATGTGGGCGCTGCAAATTGTAAACTTTAATAATCTTATCAATGTTTTTAGCCGCATCCTTATGATTTTGGTATACTCGTTTAGGATAGAATTCATTTTTAAGAATACCGTTAACGCGTTCAGCTAAAGCGTTGTCATAAGGGCTACCACTCTGCGTCATACTAATGGCAATGCCATAACGCCGGAGCATTTCTGTATATTCATTGCAACAATACTGGATACCTCGATCGGAATGATGGATGAGATAAAACGGAGATAAATGCTTCCAACCTGTTATCGCCATTTCCAATGCCTTTAAGCAACCAATCGCCTCTAAAGTTGGATGCAAGGAGTAACCGACGATCATTCTTGAGTAGGCATCTGTGATCAGGCTAAGGTAACTAAACCCATGCAAAGTCCTAATATATGTGATATCGCTTACCCACAACTGCTCGGGGCCAGTTATCATTAGTTCCTTTATGAGGTTTGGATACCTTCTAAAAACATGGTTGGAATCTGTTGTACGTGCGATACGCTTGCGACGTCTGATTAACAGGCCATGGAACCGAAGTAAATCAAAAAGTTGATCCCGCCCCATTTTAATACCATGTTCAACTAACTTTGGTTCCAGCACGTACATTAGTTTTCTTGTTCCCAACATTGGCATCTGAGTCCGTATTTCTTTCACCAGCGTCAGCACAACCATATTAGCAATAGTAGCTTTTTCAGCATGTCGGATAGCGTCGTAATAAGCTTGTCGCGTTACGCCAAACAGTGCACAGAGATCCCCTAGACTTACATAGGGATAGCTCTGCCTCATTCTTTTGACTGTTTGGCACCAGGCTTTTTTCTTATTTTGATTTTAAGTTCTTCTTCGCTAACCTGGATTAACGTTTCTAATCCATTTATTTTTAGGTTGGCCTTCTCCAAGGCTTTCTGCAATTCTAAAACTTGTTTGGATAGTAGCTTTATCTTTGAGCTTTCATTTGGTTCCTTCATCGGCTTTTGAGTCGGTCGTATCAAAGGAAGCAAAGAATCTTGAATAACCCAGCTATTAATAGTATTTCTACTTATGCCATAAATTTTTGCCGCTGTACGATGACTGTGAAAGCCCGATTTTATCTCACCAACGATTTTGCGCTTTACATCTTCTGGATAGGATGTACCGCTCTTTTTAACGGGCTGTTTTACACTCTTTTTTCGAGTATTTTCCATGTTCTTTACAATTTTGGTGTAAAGCTATTTAAGGACGAGACAGTGTAAAAATCAGCATGACAGAAAACGGAGAGGCCTATGAAAACCCTATTGCAGAAAGAATTAATGGCATATTAAAAACAGAATTTAAACTCAAAAGGGTATTTTCTTCAAGAAGTGAAGCCTTGCTGGAAGTGACTAAAAGTATAGAATCATATAATCATTTGCGTCCGCATATGAGTTGCGATTTTCTAACACCTGCGGTAGCACATGTAACAGATGTACCTTTAATCAAGCGTTGGAAAAACTGTAGGAGAAAATACAAAAGTTTACAAAAAAACAATTAAATTCATAATACTAATTCACCTACCAAAACTGTAAAGTAAGAACCGTATTAGACCAACTGTAAAGTAAGAACCGTATTAGACCCTCCCGAAATATCCCAATCTAATCAAAGAGTTAGCACCTACGCGTAATAATGAATTATGGGTTTCAGATATTACGTATATTTCAGTAGGCTATGATTTCAATTATCTTTCAATCATTACCGATGCTTATTCCAGAAAAATTATGTGCTACTGACTTCATCTCAGCTCTCGGCTAAAGGAGCAATTAAAGCTCTGCAAATGACACTGAAGGAAAAGCCGGCTCCAAATACCCTGATTCATCTTTCGGATCGAGTTGAGCAGTACTGTTCCTTCTATCAACCATTTTTAGAATGTCTTATTATAGTCAATAACACTTTAATAAAACATTTACTTTTTCAAATATTGGTATAAACTCTTCAAAATAGCAAGGTTCTAAAGAACGTATATATTGGGAAAACTCCCTTTTTTTTCCGTTGAAAGTGTAATAACTTCCTCCGCCCAGTACTCGTTGCTCAGTAAAGAACTTCTCTCTAAGCAATTCAAAGTTCAAAAAAGAGATTCTATTGTTAATTTAGATTCATTTTTAAAGGTGTCATTTCCGCCTTTAATAACTAAATCCATGATTAACTTTTTATTAGTTGTAGGTAAAAGAACTAAATAACCATTCGCATTATTATGTCTTGTAAGACACTTCGCTGGATCTTCTTCTATCAAATTAGCAAATTTTTTACGGTTCCAGTTTGCATAACCACTTTCATCAAAATCAAATAGCGCAATTAACGTTTTATGAGGAAATTGATGAAAAATTCCGTCAGGCAACTCGTCACCTTGATTAAATAGTGCGCCTAGAAAATTTGCGGAGAAACAATCCTGAATGTAAAAATTTCTATCTTTTGTTGGATATAATTTTTCCCAAGCAGTTTCTAAAATTATTTTATCGGTAATTCCTTCCGTGAATAAAATATGATTATCTGCGTTTTTAATATTATAGATAATCCCGAGACTACTCTCCTCAACCGTTACAGAAGTGATTCCATTTGTCAACTCTTCAATGGCAGATTTTCTATCTTCTTTAATTGGATAACCTAAAATTCGGTCCATTTTATAAATAGAATCATTTGGGGCTAATGCAATAGTTGAAGGTGAATGAGTTGTAATTATAACTTTTACTTTTTGTTCTTCGACTAAAACTTTTTGTATAACATCTCACTTGCGTCCTAAACGTTTAAAAAGTGGCGGTGTTTGGATATAGCAAAGTTGCTATATTTAAATTGCAAAATTATAACACACCGCCATGATAAATTTAAATGTTTTTAGTCAGATTTTATCTCTTATCGACCGCGAATTATTCAAAGATTTGGTTTCAAAGCACAAAAGTGATAA
>JALAGS010000041.1 GCA_022712315.1 Sphingobacterium sp.
AACATTTACATTTTAACACAGAACTGATAATTTATTTGCGAACTGCTAAAAAAGTAAGTGACGTATGAGACTTTTAAAAAGTAAAAGCGATCAAGAGTTGATCCAAATGTATGTCGGTGGCCAAGAGTCCGGCCTAGAGGCATTGTTGAATCGATATAAATCGAAAATTTATACCTCCATATATATGAAAGTAAAAGATGAATATCTTGCTGAAGATATTTTCCAGGAGACTTTCATTAAAATCATCAACACATTAAAATCGGGTAAATATAATGAAGAAGGGAAATTTTTGCCTTGGGCTATTCGTATAGCACACAATATGATTGTTGACTTTTTTAGAAAGGCAAAACGGGCCCCAAATATTGTAAATGCTGATGGTTTTGATATTTTTGAGGTACTCGAATTTAGCGATGAAAGTGCGGAATCCAAGATGCTCAAACAACAGGTTGATGTTGATCTTAAGAAAATGATTCAAAAACTTCCGGACGATCAGAAAGAAGTGCTCATCATGCGTCACTTTTGCGACATGAGTTTTAAAGATATTGCGGAAATAACCGAAGTAAGTATCAACACCGCTTTAGGGCGAATGCGTTATGCATTAAGTAACTTACGCAAAATGATCGAAGGTACCGATCTGACCCTGCAAATGGGCTATTTATAATAGATAATCAAGAGGGACGTTTTTAAACGTCCCTTCTTATTTACAGCATCTTGTTGCGATTAGAAATAGTTTGTTGTTTTTTTATTCCCTGTCCTCAAAATCCTTATAAAGATGGCTTCCACCAAGTTCTTAAATAGCAAGGAAGTTTTGCTTCACTGAAGCTTGGTGAAAAATTGTTTGCGCCATCGATGAGGTAATTATGTCATGTGGAGATCAGAAGAACCTGTTCTTTTTGTCAGGTCAAAGACTTTTTTTATCTTAGGAATTCATGCATATGCCTTTTTTCAGGGATTGGAATAAGGTTTGATAGTCATATTGTAACTATAAAACGATTGAACAGCTATGTACTTGATTTTATTTATTGGAATAATGGTGGTGAGCCTAATTGTCCAAACAAGATTCAAAAACAAATTTAAAAAATACTCCGAGATGCCGTTGAGTAACGGTATGTCTGGAGCTGAGATTGCACAGAAAATGTTAAATGACAATGGCATATATGACGTAAAGGTATTGTCTATCCCAGATCGTTTGGGAGATCACTATAATCCATCGGATAAAACAGTTAATTTAAGTCCCGAGGTTTACAGCGGACGGAGTGTTGCAGCAGCAGCAGTGGCAGCGCACGAATGCGGTCACGCTGTACAGCACGCTAAAGCTTATAAATGGCTGGGTTTCCGTTCGGCGATGGTACCGATGGTGAATGCAGCTTCCAAGTTGACCTCATGGGTGTTGATGCTTGGTGTCATGTTATTTGCTTTTTCCAAAGGAGGTAACCCTTGGCTTCTAGCTGTTGGGGTCGGCGCTTTGGCTATCACAACGCTGTTTTCTTTTATCACATTACCGGTCGAGTTTGATGCGTCAAATCGTGCCTTGGAATGGTTGAACCATGCTGGTGTAACCTATAACAGCGAAGAACATGAGGGGGCGAAAGATGCGTTGAAATGGGCGGCGATGACCTATGTCGTAGCGGCACTGAGTGCATTGGTAACACTTTTATATTATGCGTCCATTTTATTTGGTGGCCGTAGAAGTGATTAAATACAGATATTGTAACTTTCACCTACAAAAATGCGATTATTTTTTATAGTCGCATTTTTTATGGCGTGTTAATGAGGTTACTATAGACAATTTTTTTAACTTTGCTGTTTATATAGAATAAGATTCAGATTTTATGTTTTCAAATCTTCAAGATAAGTTAGATAGAGCCTTTAAAGTATTAAAAGGACAGGGTAGTATTACCGAGATCAACGTTGCCGAAACGATGAAAGAAATTCGCAAAGCGTTGTTGGATGCCGATGTGAATTATAAAACTGCCAAAACTTTTACCGACGATGTTAAACAAAAAGCTTTGGGTGAAAATGTATTGACAAGTATTTCCCCCGGCCAATTGTTGACGAAGATCATGAACGATGAGTTGACAGCTTTGATGGGCGGATCTGTTACGGAACTTGAAACGGGAAAAAATCCAACAGTCATCCTAATTGCGGGGTTGAATGGGGCTGGTAAAACAACTTTCTCAGGTAAGCTGGCCTTGTATCTGAAAGATAAGAAGAATAAAAAGCCATTATTGGTAGCAGGTGACGTTTACCGCCCCGCTGCGATCGATCAATTGGAAGTGCTCGCAGAACAAGTTGGCGTGCCAGTTTATGTGAACCGTGAGTCTACTGATCCTATTGCGATAGCTAAGGCGGGTGTTGAAGAAGCTAAACGTAATGGCAACAATATCGTGATCATCGATACGGCCGGTCGTTTGGCGATCGATGAGCCTTTAATGGTAGAGATAACCGCAGTTAAAGAGGCTACGAAACCTGACGAGATCTTATTTGTTGTGGATTCAATGACCGGTCAAGATGCTGTCAATACAGCTAAAACGTTCAATGACCGTCTAGATTTTACTGGGGTGGTCTTAACGAAGTTGGATGGCGATACACGCGGTGGAGCTGCTTTATCCATAAAATCTGTTGTTAATAAGCCAATTAAGTTTATCGGTACAGGCGAAAAGATGGATGCACTGGATGTATTCCACCCTGATCGTATGGCATCCCGTATCTTGGGTATGGGTGACGTTGTATCCCTAGTGGAGCGTGCACAGCAACAGTTTGACGAGAAGCAAGCTGCTGAACTTCAAAAGAAAATTCGTAAAAATAAATTCGATTTCAACGATTTTAAATCCCAGATTCAACAGATCAAGAAAATGGGTAATATGAAGGATCTAATGGGAATGATCCCCGGTGTAGGTAAGGCCATGAAAGATATTGAGGTGGATGATAATGCGTTCAAACCCATCGAAGCAATTATCGACTCGATGACTCCTTTCGAACGTGAGAATCCAGATGTTATTGATCAAAAACGTCGTTTACGTATTGCCAAAGGATCAGGTACTGATATTAATGAGGTGAATAAGTTATTGAAACAATTTGGTGATATGCGTAAAGTCATGAAGCAGATGTCCAATCCAGCAATGGCGGCTAAATTGATGCGTAATATGCCCAAAATGCCAGGAAAAATGTAAATTTTAGAGAATAGTTACATCATAAGAGGGGCATCGTAATAAAAACGATGCCCTATTTTTTTGAAAGTATCTGATGGTATTGGCCAGAAAGAACCTTCAGTGCGCTTTCATTGCTGTTGGTGTCTGCGAATCATGAGGGCTTTGTTGATTGTATTGCTCTTCTGATTAATTTCGGTGTTCGGCTGTGCGCTTTATTAGATTGATCCAACATATATGCAGCTGGGGCTGTCGGTGATTCGTAAAATTCGAGTAGTTTTTAAAGAAATAATTCGTAATTTCAAGTTCCTCACCCGAGTAAACGAAATATTTGTTAAATTTGTAATCATTATGGATGACCCCGCGCAATTATCGGAATACGGCAAAATCCTTATCATTCTTCTGATAGGGGCGCTGTTAGTCTGTGCGACCATTTTTCTAGCACGTTTAATCTCTCCAAAAAAGAATAATCCTATTAAATCCGGCACCTATGAATGTGGAGAGGATCCCATCGGTTCTTCTTGGGTTCAGTTTAATCCACGCTTTTATGTTATCGCTCTGGTATTTTTACTTTTTGATGTCGAGCTTATTTTTATTTTTCCATGGGCTACCGTATTTGGGCAGTCGGAATATATTGCAGCAGATGGAAGATGGGGCTGGTTTACCATGATTGAAATGGCCATGTTCATTGGTGTTTTAATTCTGGGATTGATATTTGTATGGAAAAAAGGGGATCTGGAGTGGGTTAAACCGAATGTGTCCTTACCAAAAGTTCCTGTAGCTATCCCGGATAGTGCCTATGCAAGCCTGAATAGCACGACTTATCAGGTACGCGATTATAAGGGCCATGCTGTAGAAGCATCCATCGTGGAAAAAAGGGCGGAAGAAGTTATTGCTACGCCAAAACCAGCTTTTAAACCAAGATTTAAAAAACCTGAGTAAGCATGAGTTTAGAGAGTCAGTTGCAGAATAACGGTGTTGTTGTCGCTAAGTTGGATGATTTGCTGAACTGGGCAAGGTTGTCTTCGATGTGGCCTATGAGCTTTGGTATTGCTTGCTGTGCTATCGAAATGATGGGAGCAATGGCTTCAACTTATGATTTGGATCGCATGGGCGTATTTCCAAGACCTTCACCAAGGCAATCCGATGTGATCATTATTGCTGGAACAGTTACCTTTAAAATGGCCGATCGCATCAAGAAGTTATATGAGCAGATGCCCGATCCCAAATATGTTATTTCGATGGGATCTTGCTCCAATTGTGGAGGACCTTATTGGCAACATGGCTATCATGTGGTCAAGGGGGTAGATAAGATTATTCCCGTGGATGTTTACGTTCAGGGCTGCCCACCACGTCCTGAAGCACTGATCGGTGCTTTTATTGAATTGCAAAAAAAGATAGATAAAGAAAGCTTATTAGGTGAACAGCTGTTCAAGGAAAAAGCTTAAAAAATAAATTTTATAAGATTTTAGATCAATTATGGCAAAAGATTTTTATGGTGAACTACAATTAGGTATTCTTGGCGGTGGACAACTGGGAAGAATGCTAATCCAGGAAGCCATTAATTACAATGTAAACGTTCATATTTTGGACCCGGATAAGAATGCTCCCTGTCGTAAATTGTGCAATAGATTTGAATGTGGTTCATTGGGTGATTTTGAAACGGTCTATAATTTCGGGAAGGACCTGGACATGATCACGATAGAGATTGAGAAAGTGAATGTAGATGCTTTGGAGAAGCTGGAAGGAGAGGGGGTTATTGTATACCCGCAATCACGTATCATTCGTCTGATTCAGGATAAAGGCCTACAAAAGCAATTTTTTAAGCAAAACGATATACCAACTTCGGCATTTCAATTGATATCCAATAAAGATAATTTAATCAATGCTTCTTTAAATTTACCCTATATCCAGAAATTGCGCAAGGACGGATATGACGGGAAAGGGGTAAAGAAGATTGTAACGCAACAGGATATTCAGGATGCGTTCGAAGAGCCTAGCTTAATTGAAGAATGGGTGGATTTTGAAAAGGAGATTGCGGTCATTGTTGCCCGGAATGATAAAGGCGAAGTTTCTACATTTCCAATGGTAGAGATGGAATTTAATCCTCAGGCCAACTTGGTGGAATTTTTGATTGCGCCGTCCCTGTATGGCGTGGAGATTCAGCAGCGCGCAGAGGCAATTGCTAAAAAAATCGCTGATGACCTACAGATTGTCGGTATATTGGCCGTAGAAATGTTCCTAACCAAAAATGGTGATATCTTAGTCAATGAATTGGCTCCGCGGCCACATAATAGCGGACACCAAACGATTGAAGGAAACTATGTGTCACAATTTGCACAGCATCTAAGGGCGATATTTAATCTGCCTTTGGGAGATACCCGATGCAGGACGAATGCAGTCATGATCAACCTTTTGGGAGAAGCAGGATATGAAGGACTGGCCAAATACGAGGGAGTAGAAGAAGTACTGGCGATGGAAGGCGTATATATCCATTTATACGGAAAGAAATATACAAAACCATTCCGCAAGATGGGCCATGTCTGTATCATCAATGATGATCGGGAGAAAGCAATCTCCAATGCAAGAAAAGTACAGGAAATATTAAAAGTTAAAGCTTAAATAATACTATGTCAGTCAATAATAAGGCCCAAGTAGGCATTATCATGGGAAGTAAATCAGACCTTCCTGTTATGCAGGATGCAATAGATGTTCTCAAAGTCCTGGGTGTAGAATTTGAAGTAACGATCGTGTCAGCACACCGTACACCTCAGCGTATGTTTGATTACGCCCAAAATGCGGCATTCCGCGGTTTGAAAGTTATTATTGCTGGAGCAGGTGGTGCGGCGCATTTGCCTGGGATGGTAGCGTCGATTACGCATTTACCTGTAATAGGCGTGCCTGTAAAATCATCAAATTCCATTGATGGGTGGGACTCGGTACTTTCTATTCTTCAGATGCCAAATGGTATCCCTGTTGCGACAGTTGCATTGAATGCAGCTAAAAATGCCGGTATATTAGCAGCCCAGATTCTTGGCACAAACGACGAAAAAATCAGCAAGAATATTATTGATTTTAAAGAAGAACTTGCGAGAAAAGTAATTGAGACGGCGGTAGAAGTAGAAGACACTGAATTCTAGATCAACAATCTTACAAAATAACAAAGGGAGCATTGCTCCCTTTGTTATTTTGTAAGATTTGCCTGGACATAATCGTAACTCTTTTTAAGACTTTCCATCTTATTGGGCATATAGATATTATCCTGCTCAACAAAAGCATATTTGAGTGCTGCTTTATTCTTTTCTTTGACGATTTCAGGGAAGTTGATGCTTCCGGTTCCAACTTCGGTATACTTGATATCATTGAAGATCTGCTCAATGGGCAATTTCCCTTCTTTAGGCCATTCAATAGGATTGGATTTTGTTTTATCCATATCTTTAACATGCCAAAGTTTAAAACGGTTGGGGAATTTTTCAAACAAGGCTATCGGATTTTTACCCGCTTTCTCTGCCCAGAAAAGATCTAGTTCAAAATCAACCAGATCGGGCTCTGTAAATGCGAGCATCACCTCTTCGCCGGTCGTATTGTTACCTAGATCTCTAAATTCCCAGAAATGGTTATGGTAAGCTATTTTTAATCCTAATTTTTTAGCCTGTTCACCAGCTTTATTCAATTGCTCTGCCGCATAGAGATAATCATCCTTTTTCAAGGCATTTAGATCAAACATCGGTGTTACAGGTGCAATTACATATTCTTGACCAAGCTCTTTCGCCGCATCAAAATAAACCGCTAGATCTTCTTTGTCGGTATGGGCTTTACTTAAGTATTTGGACATATCGTAATGGCCTGAGTGTGTTTTGAGACCATTATCATCCAGTATTTTCTTCAACTCTTTGTAGGGCAATTTCCAGAATTGCTTGGCAGTGGAATCTATCCCATAGAGCTCAACATGTTTATATCCAATTTTGGCAATCTGTTCCAAAGATCCTTTCGGGTCTTTATCCATTAAATCGCGAATGGAATAAAGCTGTACGCCTATATTCTGTAATGGATTGTCGCTGATTGCACCGGCTTTATTTTGACAAGATATAAAGTTGGGCACCAGATAAGCTGCCGAAAGACCTATTCCAGCTTGCTTTAAAAATTGACGGCGAGAATTGTTTATCATATAATTGATTACTTGTTAGTGTACAATGTACAATTATTTGTTTAGAAATCAATGATGCAACAAGGAATATTTTTGAAGACTATCGTGAGGTCTCAATGATAAAATCGTTGAAAAAGTGATTGACTTGTAGGTTGGTGAGCGTCGGATTGAGGAGGGAATGAGAAACAACCTTCATAAAAATGTCCCCAGAAAGTATCTAACCTTTGGGGAAGAGTAAGGAGTTCTTCATATCAATAAAAAAGGTCTGAATATTTTTCAGACCTTTTTTCTATTCGAGTAGGAAAACTTAAACAGTCATGATATCTTTTTCTTTCAGTTCAGCCAATTTATCAACTTTTACAATGAATGCATCTGTTAATTTCTGTACTTCGCCTTCAGCAGTTTTGATTTCATCTTCAGAAGCACCGTCATTTTTTAATTTTTTGATCGATTCGTTAACATCTTTACGGATATTACGAATACCAATACGGCCTCTTTCAGTTTCCTCTTTTACTTTTTTAACCAAATCACGTCTTCTTTCTTCTGTCAAAGGAGGGACATTCAAGCGAATAACGATACCGTCATTCTGAGGATTGATTCCTAGGTTAGCATCAGTGATAGCTTTTTCAATTGCATTGATGAGCGATTTTTCCCAAGGCTGGATAACAATAGTCCGTGCGTCAGTTGTATTGATGTTGGCCACTTGCGAAAGCGGGGTGGCGCTACCATAATAGTCTACTGAAATTCCATCTAACATTGATGGAGAAGCTTTACCGGCACGAATTTTAGTTAATTCTGATTCGGTGTGAGCAACTGCTTTGGACATTTTGTCTTTACAATCGTCCAATTCAATTGAAATTAGTTCGTTCATATAAGATTACGTTTTTTACAGATTTAAATTATTTAACCACTGTTCCTACATGTTCACCATTTGCAAGTTTCAATAAATTGCCAGGTTTGTTCATGTCAAATACGATGATCGGTAATTTGTTTTCTTGACAAAGGGTAAAGGCTGTCATATCCATAACGTTTAACCCTTTTTCGTATACCTCAGTAAAAGAGATTTCTTCAAATTTTGTAGCACTCGGATCTTTTTCAGGATCTGCAGTGTAGATACCATCCACACGTGTTCCTTTCAAGACAGCATCGGCATTGATTTCGATCGCACGTAATGATGCGGCAGTATCCGTTGTGAAATAGGGATTTCCTGTACCTGCTCCGAAAATAACAATACGGCCTTTTTCCAGGTGGCGTACGGCTCTTCTACGAATAAATGGTTCGCAGATTTGCTCCATTTTGATCGCAGTAAGTAAACGTGTCTTTTTCCCAACTTTCTCAAGAGCGTCTTGAAGTGCCATGCTGTTGATGACTGTGGCAAGCATGCCCATGTAGTCTGCTTGAACACGGTCCATGCCTGATTTTTCAGCGCTTAGGCCACGGTAGATATTACCGCCACCGATAACAATTGCAATTTCTAAACCTTGATCGTGAATTTCTTTGATATCATTAGCGTATTGTGATACACGGTTAATATCGATACCATAGCTTTGGTCACCCATTAAGGATTCACCGCTAAGTTTTAATAAGATACGTTTGTATTTCATAATTGTTTTTTTGGAAATTTTCCAAAGGTCAAAGATAAAATATTTTTTTTATCCCTTAAGCCTTAAAGTGATATTTATTGTGCTTTTATTGTTTGATTAATGACTTCATGATAATACTGCTCATATAGCGGCATGATATTGGACAATTGGAATTTCTTTGCATGATTTAATGCGGCTTCTTTAAATTTCTCCAAACGCTCACCATCTTCCAGGATATATATTGCATTTTTAGCCATGTCATCAACATCGCCCACAGCACTGAGAAATCCAGTGACACCATTTTCATTCAGTTCAGGTAAACCGCCAGTATTGGATGAGATAACTGGAACTTGGCAGGCCATGGCTTCTAAAGCAGCAAGACCGAAGCTTTCTGAACTTGAAGGCATAAGGAAGAGATCCGATACTGATAATATTTCTTCCACTGCATCTTGTTTCCCCAAGAAACGCACGTCTTTACATACATCAAGCTCCCTTGAGAGCTCTTCTGCATTTCGACGTTCGGGTCCGTCACCTACCATTAATAATTTGGACGGGATCACATCGTGTACTTTCTTGAAGATACGGATGACATCTTCTGTATTTTTGACTTTCCTAAAGTTAGAGGTATGTACCAATATACGTTCATTGCCTGGAGCAATGGCTTTCTTGAAATGAGAGCGGTCCTTATTACTGAATCTATCCAAATCAATAAAGTTTGGAATTACTTTGATGTCTCTTGTGATATCAAAATATTGAAGTGTCTGATCTTTCAGATTCTGGGATACAGCGGTTACACCATCGGATTGATTGATTGAAAATGTAACAACCGGACTAAAACTCTTGTCTTTACCGACCAAGGTAATGTCCGTACCATGTAGGGTTGTCACTACGGGTATATTGATACCATAGGTCGTCAGTAAGATCTGTTTCGCCATAAATGCCGCCGATGCATGCGGAATGGCATAGTGGACATGGATCAAATCCAGCTTTTCGAAACGAACCACATCAACCAGTTTGCTGGCTAGCGCAGATTCATAAGGCAGAAAGTCAAAAAGGGGATATTGCGAAACAGCTACCTCATGGTAGTATAAATTTTCAGAAAAGAAATCCAGACGTGCGGGCTGCCGATAGGTAATAAAATGGATCTCATATCCATTAGCGGCCAAAGCCTTTCCTAGTTCGGTTGCAACTACGCCACTTCCACCAAAGGTGGGATAACAAACAATTCCTATTTTCATTTGCGTATTTATGTCTGAGTGTATATTTTTAACGGTATTCCGTTATACTCGCTATTTAATTTTTTAATCTGTTTAAGGGTTCCCATGGGGACCAAATGTTAGTATTACAATTGTGGCAAAGGCATGAGATACATATCCCATACAATGATGTATGTGGACGAGGTATACAAAAAGTCCTTTATCTCAACAATTGTCTTTCTTCAATGACTTCATGTTGCAAAGAAATGTTGAAGGCATTTATTCCTAAATTTTGTGTTGCAAATTTCGACTATTTATGCGTAAAATAACAAAAACCAATTGCCATAGTTTTGTGAATTTTTTGATTGGTTAAAAAGCACTATCTTTAAATAGATATTTAATCGATATATGGATAACTTTACAAGTGATATTTCAGGACAGCAATTTCCATTGGAGCAACGTGTTTTTGGGGGCTCAATTCGCCAGCCCATTTTTAGGCTCATAAAAAAGGAATATCCGAGTTTTAGTAGGGACAAATATCTCGCTGCATCCGAGCTGACACAATTTAAAGAAGCTTATATTGCCGAATTTTTAAAAGATGAATCAGGACAATTAAGTCAATTGGATCAACAGGTGATCGATAGCTTTAAGGAAAATAAAGTAATTAGTGCAAGTTTGGATGGCGATAATAAAGATCCGATCAGTGTAGGGGATCGAGTGGCCGACAAAGTGGCTGAGTTTGGTGGAAGCTGGACCTTTATTATATCCTTTATCCTATTCTTGGTCGTTTGGATTGCCGCCAATATCTACTGGCTAAATAACAAAGGTTTTGATCCTTATCCTTTTATTTTACTTAATCTGATTTTGTCCTGCGTGGCGGCCTTACAAGCTCCGGTTATTATGATGAGTCAAAACAGACAGGAAGATAAGGATCGTGAACGCGCAAGAAATGATTATATGGTCAATTTAAAGGCTGAACTCGAAATCAGGGAATTGCACGAAAAAATAGATCATCTCATTATCCGAAAAGAGCAGGAGCTTGTTGAAGTACAGCGGGATCAAGTGGAAAAATTGAGTTTTCTATTAAAAAAGATGGAAAAAATAGAAGAAGCATTTAAAAATAAATGAATTTAGAAGGAGTAGTGGGGGAACTTACATTTAAGTTCTCCAGATCGGGCGGAGCAGGTGGACAGCACGTGAACAAGGTGTCATCCAAAGTATTGTTGCAGTGGGATGTGAATCTTTCAACAGCGGTTTCCGTAGAAGAAAAAGCGATAATTTTCACCGTGCTGACAAGCCGTATAAATAAGGATGGAATATTACAATTGGAATGCGATATCGACCGGTCGCAGCTTCGTAATAAGGATATCGCTATCGATCGCTTTAAGCGGATATTGGAAACTGCATTGGTGCCTGTAAAACCACGGAAGAAAACAAAAGTACCGTATTCAAGCATCCTGAAAAGATTGGACCGAAAGAAACAACAGTCTCAATTGAAAGCCTCACGGAAAAAGAATTTCGACGAATAAATATGACATAATTACCTGTTGAAATAAAAATAAGGTTCTGAATATCAGTTATTTGAAGTTACAACTAAGAAAATAGTTGTAAAACTAATTTTTTAGTTATAACTTGTTTATTGTTTTATTACAATTGTATTTATTTTATTTCTAACGAGTTATGGAAGATTTTAAAGAGTTGACGAAAGCCGAGGAGCAGATTATGCAAGAGCTCTGGGAAATGGGCCGTGGCTTTGTCAAAGAGATTATTGATCGGCTGCCAGACCCGAAACCTGCCTACAATACGGTTTCGACCATCGTTCGTATTCTTGAAACGAAAGGCTTTGTGCAGCACGAATCTTTTGGTAAAAGCCATCAATATTTACCGAAGATTTCAAAAGAGGAATATAAGAAAGGTATTACAGGTAAGTTATTAACCAATTATTTTGACAATTCACCCAAAAGTATGCTTTCTTATTTTTTGGAGGAGAATAGATTGGATATTAAGGAACTTGATGACATCTTGTCTATTATCGAACGCAATAAGTAACAACCAATACTCTTTATAAACTTTTTGATTATGATTTATTTATTGATTGTCAATATTTCATTGATTATCAGTTTTGTACTCTACAAACTGATTTTTAGAAAACTTACTTTTTTTCAATGGAATCGGATCTATCTCATTGGGACTGTCATCTTTTCTTTATTGGCTCCTGTAGGGGTTTTTATTGAACTACCGAAAGCAGAAATGATCTCTTATCATATTCCGCAGGTGGATTTGGGGACCTATATGGATGTTGAAATCGGAAGTCCAGCGGAACAGCCACTCTTTCTTATGGATATTCTCACAAAGATTTATTGGCTAGGAGTGGGGGCTGCCTGCTGTCTTCTTATATTTCGGATAGTCCATCTTATTCGGATATTACGTTCTTCTCCTAATTACTTGAGTTTTTCATTTTTTAATCGGATTATAATTGGAAAATCGGTTAAAAACAAGGAAGATATAGCCTGGCATGAACAGGTTCATACTGACCAGGGGCATTCCTATGATTTGATCTTGATCGAGGCATTGAAAATTTTCAACTGGTTTAACCCCGTTGTCTATTTCTTTCAGAAGGAATTAAGGTTTCAACACGAATATATTGTAGATGAAATTTGCTCGATTGATAAGGTGGCCTATGCAGAGATGTTGGTGGCCCATGCCTTGAAAATTGATCAGTTAGCGTTTTCACATGAGTTTTCCAACCATTCTTTTTTAAAGCAACGTATAAGGATGTTATTTAAGAATAAATCGAAGGGGAAGCATCGCTTGTTGTATGTGATTGTACTCCCCATGCTTTTGGTTGTAGCAGGATCTACTTTGGTATTTAATACGAGCAGGGCCAAAGACATGGTTTCGGATGTCGAAGCGAGTGTTAATAGTTTAACTGTCGCTGATGAAAAGCCCCTATCTAACGAATTAGATGAGGTGAAAAGCGAATATACCGGCGAGGATAAAAAGATTTATAAAAATCCGGAGGTGCTGGCTATACCGGTTGGGGGAATGAAAGATTACGTGTTGCGGCTGGCTGACAAGATTCATATCAGTGATGCAGCGATTAGTAACAATGTAATAGGTATAATTGTTGTCACCGCCATCGTAGAGAAAAACGGTGAACTGAGCCATGTAAAGGCTAAAAATGATTTGGGATATGGCCTTGCATTAGCGGTGGAAAATGGAGTTAAAAAAAATGGAAAATGGAAACCAGCAATAGTCAGTGGGAAAAGCGTCCGGTCGTTAATTTCCTTACCGGTAACTGTTGGCGGGCAAACAACTTACCATTGGGATGAAAGCGACAGTTTGGGCAGAAAAGTTCGCAAGTCATCTCATCTTTTTCCAGGATCAGAGCAGGATACTTCAAAGAATGAACGATTAAAAAATGCAGCACCATTAAAAACGCAGCGTAAGGAAGATGGCAAAGAGCTGTCAATTGTTGGTCAGTCAAATCTGGAAGCTTATGATAAAGTTGACGTGCAGCCAACTCCTATTGGTGGAATGAATTCTTTTATGCTTTGGGTAGCTGATCATTTTGAATTTCCGAAGGATGCTATCAAACGGGGCGTGATTGGAATGATCGAGGTTGCTTTTATTGTTGAAAAGGATGGCAGCTTAACGCATATTGACGTGAAAAAAGACTTGGGCTATGGTACAAGAGAAGCTACTATAGCATTAATTGAAAGCGCAAAAAAATGGAAGCCGGGAATAAAGGACGGTAAACCTGTTAGGGTTGCTTATACTTTACCGATTCGTCTAAATTTAACTAAATAGTGATTATGCAGACCAGATTTATTCAGTTTTTATATCTTATTATCGTTTTTGCCACCCTTTCTTCCTGTAAGTCCTATCAAGTGGTGCCCAATGGGTTTGCTGTCGAAGGGGATGAATATTTTGTTAATATCAACAAAGAGCTTACCGTATTCTTGGGAGATGATATTATGGATAGCAAAAATTGGCAAGGTAGCGAGGGGCCAATTAATGCACATCAGGTTAACCGTAAGTTCCGGAAAGTCCTGCGTCACTTGCAGTATTCGGACACCGCTTATCAGGTTCTATTTTCTGGACATTTGGAAGGGAAATATCGATATGACATGCTCGCAGTAGTTAACAATTCGCCAAATGTTAAAGGAAAGAAAAACCATCTACTTGATTTAAGTTCTTTTCAACGCGAACAAAATAAAGAAGGACGATATTTCTATACTGCGACAACCTTTAAAGGACAAAAGCTACTTCATTTTGTAATTCCATTTAATGGTCGTCTCTGGCAGGAGAAAATGGTATCGCTAATCTTTCTCTTCCCTGAGGATTTTACCGATATCGCCTGGGCGAAGGATGTTGTGATGTCTAATGTCGCGATGTATCGAGACCGTTATAAATTCACACCGAGTAGGACTGAGATTTTATGCCCTGATGATGGTAGTAGCCGTTCGCACTTGGATTATAAAATTCCGGAAGAAAAGGTCAATAAAACGGGCTATATGTTAATGAAAGCCTATGGTGAGGTTGGCGGAGAACGGAAACTAGTTGTTTATCGCGTGATGAAGCCCGGTGATTTTTATGGATCCTTTGTGACCTGTAAAGGGGATTACGAAATTTTGTATACGACATTGCAAGATAAGATTGTTTGGCAAACCAAGGTGAATACCGAGCGGGATGTCAAATTCTAAAAAAATAAATTAAAAGCCCTGGATCAATAATCTAGGACTTTTAATTTATTTTTTAAATGCAAAATTTCATTTTGGAGCTGTTCGACTTTCTCTAATAGGTGGCTTGCCACCTGAATTCCTGCAGGATTTACTTCAAGGTCATAATAGAGATTTGAAAAACGTTCCAATTTCTGGAGCTCTTCTTCATCTATATATTGCTCTTCTTGTTGAATGACAATATGTATGAGTCCATATTCCTCCATAGTTTGCAGAAATGTTGTTTCAACCTTTCTGGATTGGCAGAAGTCTATGACTTTAATGAGTGTCGTTTCCATAAGATTATTGTTTTAGATCTTTCAATTGTTGGAACAATGCCTTTTCTTCGGCAGACAGATTATTCGGCATTTGGATATTCAACGTGACATATAGATCGCCAAATTCACCTTCTTTGCGATATAAGGGGAATCCTTTTCCTTTAAGTCGCATTTTTGCACCATTTTGACTTTCGGCTTTAATTTTCAGTTTTACTTTTCCACCAAATGTATCTAAAGTTGCTTCGCCGCCTAGAATAGCTGTATAGAGATCTACATCAAGTGTAGTGTATAAGTCATTTCCCTGGCGTTTAAAACGAGCGTCGGGGGCGATGTTGATGGTGATATAGAGATCTCCCTTTGGGCCTCCGTTGATGCCTTCACCGCCATAACCTTTAAGTTTGATCTTTTGACCGTCCTCCACTCCAGCATGAATCGTGATACGAATACTTTTTCCATTGATATTAAAGGTCTGTTGATGTGTCGTATAAGCTTCTTGTAAGGTTAAGCCGAGTTCAGCATTAAAGTCCTGTCCACGAAATGTACTTTGGCGGCCTCCCCCGCGTCTACTGCCAAACATCTGTTCGAAGAAATCCGAGAATTGCCCATCATCAAAGTTTCCAGTGTACTCATGGGAACCACCACTACCAAATGGATTTCCTCCAGTAGATTGGGACTGGCGATATTGTTGTTGCGCTTTTTCATATTCCTCTCCATGTTGCCAATGTTCACCATATTGGTCATATTTTTGGCGCTTTTCGGGGTCGGATAGTACTTCATTTGCCTCATTAATCTCCTGAAATCGCTGTTTGGCCTCATTGTCATTGGGGTTGACATCAGGGTGATATTTACGGGCTAGTTTTCGATATGCTTTTTTGATCTCATCAGCTGAAGCCGTTTTATCAATGCCAAGCACTTTATAGTAATCTACAAAAGCCATAAATTATACTTGTTTTGTATTAAAGATAACAATAATTGTGTATAAATGGTTTATTCTAAAAGGCATTTTACCGCATAAAAAAGCAAGTAAATAATCATTTACTTGCTTTTTTATATGCTACAAAATAATCCTTATAGCAGGCGATAGTTTGACTCTACTCTTTGTTGCTGTCGACAGCCAAGCGATTTTCCCGATTGGCAATTTGCCATGCTGTGTAAAATGCAAGCTTTTCACGCTTTACCATCAATGGAAAGTCGATTTTATCATAGGTATCTGCAGGCGTGTGGTAGTCTGGATGCAGACCCGAAAAATAAAATACAGCCGGTATACCTTTCTTGGCAAAGTTGTAATGATCTGAGCGGTAGTACAGGCGCATAGGGTCCTTTGGATTGTCATACATATAATCAATCTCCATTTTCGTATGCTTTTCATTCTCACTTTTATTGATCTGATACAACTCTGAGCTCAATTTATCTGAACCAATCGCATGGATATAATCGTGATTGCCTTTGAGATGCTTGTCGTCGACGCGTCCGATCATATCAATATTAATGCAAGCAACGGTATTTTTCAATGGAAATATTGGATTTTCCGTATAGAATTTAGAACCTAATAAACCTTTTTCTTCTGCAGCATAGGTAATGAACAAAATACTGCGTCTTGGCCCATTTCCAGCTGATTTCGCTTTTGAAAAAGCACGTGCCAATTCAAGGACGGCTGTTGTACCCGAGGCATTGTCATCGGCACCAAAGAAGATATTTCCTTTTGAATCTATTCCATCGTGGTCATAATGGCCTCCAATCACTACAATTTCATCTTTCTTATCCGTTCCTTCCAGATAGCCAAGAATATTTGGATCAGCTAAGGGAGTGGCATTTGTACCAAACTCGGCTTTAAAATTTGTTGAAATTACAAAGGAATTAGGTTGTCCCGAACGATTTATTTTGGAGACAACAGCGGCAAGGCTAGTTCTCGCTAGGTTTAGAATATAGTTCGCAGCATGATCTGTGATGTTGACTACTGGAATCATCGCAGTCTTCTCTGGCGCCGGTTGGTCCACCGCCAAATTATAGCGCCCCTCTGTAGCACGGTCTCCAGCATCCTCCAGAAGTTGGGATAGCTGACTATTGATCGCTAATACCATCTTAGGCGTGTGTTTGAGGATCTCTTTGACTTTTTTATTTCTGGTCGTCGCCCAGTCAGAAGCAGTCTTTTTGTTGGTAATCCATGAATTCCCCTTCTCATCTGTTGGCTCATTCTCATTGATCAGCATAACAATCTTATTGTGAAGATCCATGCCAGTGATATCCGAATACTTGGGATCATCAATGCCATATCCAATAAAGACAATTTCGTTGCTCTCGAAAAGCTTGTTTTCATTATTGCCAATGACAAAAATATCTTTGCCGTGCTGGAAAGGTCTATCATTAATACTGAATTGCTTTACCTTGAAGCTGTTGCGAATAAGCTGCAAGGGTTGGAAGTAGGAGCCGTTGACAGGCGCACTAAGGCCATATTTTTTAAATTCATTGGCGATATATTCCGCTGCAAGGCGTCCACCTTTTTGGCCCGTTCCTCTGCCCTCAAAATCAACGGAAGCTAAGGTGCGTAGATGTTTCTGCGTAGATTCTACAGTGATTTCATCTGCGTATTTACTGTTTACGTCCTGTGCTTTAGCGCAGCTCATCAGCGAGCATGCGATCCAAAGCAGGTTGTATATCTTTTTCATTGTCTATTTTTTGTTAGTGCGACTTTCTTCGCCTTATTTTATAAATCTAATTGACCAGATCAGCCAAGATTTCATCTGATCGATATAACTGTTATCAGTATCTGCACAATATATAAAAAAAAGCGGATGAAAAGTGTCTTTTACTTTTCATCCGCTTCTTAAAATATGTTAATTTATTAACAGCTACAAGCTATTTTGTTTACGCGATTAGCGTGACGTCCACCTTCAAATTCGGTGTTTATAAATGTGCTGACGATCTTTTTAGCAAGGTCAAGATCGATAAAACGTGCCGGGATACATACGACATTTGCATCATTATGCTGACGGGCTAAAGCAGAGATTTCCTCTAGCCAACAGATAGCAGCACGGATATTTTGGTGTTTATTGGCTGTGATGGCAACACCATTTGCACTTCCACAAATTAAGACTCCGGCATCAGCTGCTTTGTTTTCTACCGCTGATGCAACTGGGTGTGCGAAATCCGGATAATCAACTGAATCTGGAGAGCTTGTCCCAAAGTCTGTTACTTCATATCCCAATTCATTTAGAAAGCTTACCAAAGCTGTTTTGTATTCAAAACCTGCATGGTCACTCCCAATCGCAATTTTCTTTACGCTGCTCATTTTATTGTTATTTTATTTTTCTTGTGCTAATTTTTTTCTTTTGACATCAGCCGAAACCATTATACTTATTTCGTATAATAAGAACATCGGTGCTGCAACTGTCAACATCGTGATAATATCTGCAGACGGGGTAATCACCGCTGCTATGACTAGAATAATGACGGTGGCATAGCGACGGCTGGCCCGCATAAATTCAGGTGTCATGATGCCTATTTTAGAGAGGATAAATACCAATATCGGGAGAAGGAAAACAATTCCACAGCCTAACGTTAATGTTGCTATCGTAGAAAGGTAGTTATCAATAGTAATCTGGTTGACAATTTCATCGCTTAAGGATACATTTGCTAGAAAGTTGATGGATAATGGTACAACAATGTAGTATCCGAAGAGTGCCCCTAAAATAAACAATAAAGATGAGTAAAAAACAAATCCACGTGCAGACCGTCTTTCTACATCTGTCAATGCAGGTTTTACAAACAACCAGATTTCAAAAAGAAGGTAAGGAAAGCCCATCATCAAGGCCATCAATAAACAGGAGTTTATCTGAAGCATAAATTGTCCTGCTAGTTCGGTATTGATGATATTAAAAGGAATTTTCTTTACACAGAAGTCCGCTAAATTGAAAGCATCGGCTGCCTTACACATCATGCGATAAGTCCAAAAATTTAGATTTTTGGGCCCCATGATGATGTCGTTGAACACGAAATCGTAAAATGTAAAAGCAATACCTGCAAAAATACAGATCGCAATCGCTGAACGGACAAGATGCCATCTTAAAACCTCTAGGTGGTCAAAAAAAGACATTTCTGCTTCTATATTTTTCCCTTTATCTTTAATAGCTTGTATTAGATCTTTCGAATTAGGTGTACTCATAAAAATTGTTTGGAAACAAAAATACCATTCTTATTGTAAAGAATGGTATTTTTTATGTATGTAAAGATAATTTTATTTAATCTTCTGCCGGATATTCAGTTAGGTCGAAAGTTTCCATAAACTTTGTCGTGAAATTGCCGGCTCTAAAGTTAGGGTCACGCATCAATCTCAAGTGCAAAGGAATGGTTGTTTTGATCCCTTCAATGACGAATTCGCTTAAAGCACGTTCCATAGTGCAAATTGCTTCCTCACGTGTTTGGGCAACAGTGATCAATTTCGCAATCATGGAGTCATAGTTAGGCGGAATTGAATAACCAGAGTAAACGTGTGTATCTACACGTACGCCATGTCCACCCGGAGAGTGGAAATTGGTGATTTTACCTGGTGACGGACGGAAATTGTTGAAAGGATCCTCTGCATTGATACGACATTCAATCGCATGCATTTCTGGCTCATAGTTTTTACCAGAAATTGGAATTCCTGCGGCAACTTTGATTTGTTCTTTGATCAGATCAAAGTTGATGACTTCTTCCGTTACTGGGTGTTCTACCTGGATTCGTGTATTCATTTCCATGAAGTAGAAATTACGGTGTTTGTCAACCAAAAATTCGATTGTACCTGCACCCTCATAGTTCACCGCTTTAGCACCTTTGACAGCAGCTTCTCCCATTTCAGCTCTCAATTCGGGAGTCATAAAAGGTGATGGAGATTCTTCAATCAATTTTTGGTGACGACGTTGGATAGAACAATCACGTTCAGATAAGTGGCATACCGTCCCAAATTGATCACCGACAATCTGGAATTCGATATGACGAGGTTCTTCTACGTATTTTTCAAGGTAGATTCCATCGTTTCCAAAAGCTGCAGCAGACTCAACGCGTGCTGAATCCCAAGCCGGTTCGAATTCTTCATCTTTCCAGATAATACGCATACCACGGCCACCGCCACCAGCAGTTGCTTTGATGATAACAGGGTAGCCTATTTCATTCGCTAATGTAATACCTTCTTTTACGTTTGAGATCAAGCCATCGGATCCTGGAACTGTAGGAACACCTGCTTTTTTCATGGTATCCTTAGCACGGGATTTATCGCCCATTTTCTCTATCTGCTCTGCAGTCGCACCAATAAATTTAATGCCATACTCTGCACAGATTGCCGAGAAGCGTGCATTTTCCGATAAAAAACCATACCCTGGGTGAATCGCGTCAGCGTTCGTCAATTCGGCCGCAGAAATAATATTAGGAATGTTTAAGTAAGAGTCTCTGCTCGGTGGAGGACCAATACAAACTGCTTCATCCGCAAATCTTACGTGTAAGCTATCTCGGTCAGCAGTAGAATATACAGCAACACTCTTGATACCCATTTCACGACAGGTACGGATAATGCGCAGGGCAATCTCGCCTCTATTTGCAATTAATATTTTTTTGAACATTGTCTTGAATTATGAAGTTTGCAAAAAATGTAGCCCTTTGGGGGCTACATGTATTCATTTACGTAATTGTAAATTACTTAGGCTCAACTAAGAATAATGGTTGGTCGAACTCAACAGGTTGAGCGTCTTCTACCAAAATCTTAACGATTTTACCTGAAACTTCAGATTCAATTTCGTTGAATAATTTCATTGCTTCAACGATACATAATACAGAACCGGTATTGATATCATCACCAATATTAACGAAAGATGGTTTACCAGGTCCAGCAGAGCGGTAGAATGTACCGATCATTGGTGATTTGATTGTTATCAAGTTTGCATCAGCATTTGCTGCTGGTGCTGCAGGGCTAGCTACAGGAGCTGGCGCCGCTGCTTGTGCAACTTGAGGAGCCGCAACTGGAGCAACAGCAGGAACAGTAGCTGTAACGTATGTAGGCTCTTGATTTGTTTTTATTGTAATTTTAAAATCTTGCTCTTCAATTGAGACTTCATTCACACCTGATTTTGAAACGAATTTAATCAAGTCCTGAATTTGTTTGATATCCATACCCATAGTATTCTAGGTTTTGTTTGTTTCTAAAAAATTCTAACTGTCAAAAGTAATAAATTATACCATAAAATGGACAATTAATACGCCCATTTTAAATAGATGGATCCCCAAGTGAAACCACCGCCAAAAGCAGCAAGGATAAGATTATCCCCTTTTTTCAATTGCGATTCCCATTCCCATAAACATAAAGGAATCGTACCACTGGTCGTATTTCCATATTTTTGAATGTTTACCATGACCTTCTCCTCTGGAAGCCCTACACGTTCTGCAGTTGCATCAATAATACGTTTGTTGGCCTGATGAGGTACCAACCAAGCGATATCTTCTGATTTCAAGTTATTTTTGACCATAACCTCATGAGCTACATCTGCCATATTGGTTACTGCAAATTTAAACACTGTACGACCCTCTTGATAGGCGTAGTGTAATCCTGCATCTACAGTTGCATGTGACGCCGGATTGAGTGAACCTCCACCTTTGATATTCAAAAACTGTCCTCCGGAACCGTCAGTTTTTAAAATAGCATCTTGTATACCCATTCCTTCTTCATTCGGTTCCAATAGCACGCAACCACAACCATCGCCAAATAGGATACAGGTGTTACGGTCTTGATAATTGATTACCGAAGACATTTTATCTGCACCGATAACAAGGACTTTCTTGTGTGTACCTGCAGTGATAAATTGTGTTCCCGTATTTAGACCGAATAAGAAACCTGAACAAGCTGCTTGAAGATCAAATCCCCAGGCATTGGTTGCTCCGATTTTATCGGCCAGAATATTTGCCGTGGCAGGGAACAACATATCTGGTGTACTAGTACAAAAGATGATAAGGTCAATATCTGTGGCAGCTATGCCTCTCTTTTTCAATAAACCCTGAACAGCGGGTACAGCAAGATCTGAAGTAGCAAGGCCTTCACCTTTTAAGATGCGTCTCTCTTTGATTCCCGTTCTGGAAACAATCCATTCGTCGTTGGTGTCGACCATTGTTTCCAATTCTTTGTTGGTAAGGATGTAATCCGGAACGTAACCATTTACAGCCGTGATTGCGGCGTGAATCTTTGACATAAATATTCTAATTGAAAATAGATCTGATGCTGTCAATGAACTTAGACTCGATCATATCTCTTGAAAATAAAACCATATTTTTAATGGCCTCAGGTGTCGAAATACCATGGCCAATAATGACAGGAGCATTAACTCCCAAGATGGGGCTACCGCCGTACTGCTCGTAGTTGAATCGGTCGAAGAAATCATCTTTAAAACCTTTTTTCAACGTCACTACATAAAATGATTCTGCAAGTTTCAAGACGACGTTGCCTGTAAATCCATCACAGACGTAAACGTCGGCATGGTCACTGAACAGGTCACGGCCTTCTGCATTTCCGATAAAGTTAATCTTGTCGTTGGCTTTAAGTAGGGGGTAGGTAGAGGTTGTTAGGATGTTTCCTTTTTCTTCTTCTTCTCCGATATTCAATAATCCCACTTTAGGGTTGGATACATTAAATACATGTTCGGCAAAGACACTTCCCAAGATTGCAAATTGGTTCAACATCTCTGGCTTACAGTCTGCATTAGCGCCGACGTCCAATAAGATTCCGAAGCCTGATTTTAATTTGGGAACAATGGATGCTATTGCAGGACGCAATACGCCTGGAATAGCTTTAACGCTGAACATCGAGCCCACAAGCATGGCACCAGTATTACCAGCAGAAGCAAATGAGTCGATTTCTTTGTTTTTTAAATATTCAAATCCCTTCGCGATACTTGAGTTGGGTTTTTGAGTTATTGCTTTGGTTGGATGTTCACCCATTGCAATGACTTCTGGAGCCTCTACATATTCAAAGTCAGATGAATTTCCTCCGGCTTGATTGATTAATTGTTTAGTCTCTTCAGTTTTACCAAAAAGGACTATTTTTTGGTCTCCAGTAAGCTGTTTTTGTGCTTCAATAGCACCTGTTATCGTTGCTTTAGGAGCATAATCTCCTCCTAAAATATCTAAACCAATCTTCATCCGTTATTATTTAGTAAATCAATAATACGCAAAAAACATCCCAAAGTAAAGCAAATTTCTAAAATAGTGCTTGTTTGGGATGTTTTGGTGTTATGAAAGGTTTACCTTAGACAACAGCTGTATTTTCAATGATCAATTTACCGTTGTAGTACAAGTTTCCGTCTACAGTATATGCACGGTGAGGTAAATGAACTGCGCCAGTTTCTTTACATACTGTCAAGCTTGGAGCTTCAGCTTTATAATGTGTTCTTCTTTTGTCTCTTCTTGATTTAGAAGTCTTACGTTTTGGATGTGCCATCTCGTATTCTTGTTTTAGTTATTTTTAATATTTCTCAATGCTTCCCAACGTGGGTCGATAATTTCTTCTTCTTTTTGCTCCTCTGAATCAGGCTCGCTTGTAAATAAGGCAAGCATCTCAGGATCACATTGTATGCCTTGTCCCTGCTCTTCACATTTGACGATATAAGGAACAGCTAAATTGATGTATTCATACAATAACTCAGCTATATCCAACTCATAGTCGCTTTTGGATAGGATCAACACCTCTTCGGTATTATCTGTCCAATCTTCATCCGTGAATTTGACTAATATCCGTTCTTGAATTGAAATCGGTGACATAAACTCTTTTAAACAGGTATCACAAGTCAATTGGATCTCGCCTTGGATATCAAAGTGCAAAATCAAAAGATTCTCTTGTTTTTGCAATTCAACTTCTGCTTTTAGATTGCCATCTTTTACAATCGAATGTTCGTAGCAGTCAAAGAACTTTTTATTAATGTCAAATTCAAAATTGTGCTTTCCAGCGTTGAGCCCCGAAAAGGGGATTCTGTATTGTTTTAGATGTTTCACAATCTTGCATTTGAGCCTGCAAAGGTATGTATAAAATCGTTAGGATAGAAATATTTTTTTAAATATTCCGAACCAAAGCATTATACAGGCCAGTAACAGGAGTTATTCATAATAATTTTTACCTAACTCTATCTTTTCGCGTCCATTGGCCATACGCCACTTGTTCGTGTCTCGTAACGAATATGCGCAACCACAGTACTCCTGCATATAGAACTTTTCCTTTTTAGAGACTTCCAGCATACGCGCCGAACCACCTTTCTTGCGCCAATTGAAGGTCCAGTATTCCATTCCTTCGTGGCGGGAGGCCGCACGTAAACCACAGTCATTGATCTGTTCCATGTTTTTCCAGCGTGAGATACCTAGTGAACTTGAGATCACATCAAAACCGTTTGCAGCAGCATATTCAGCTGTTTTTTCAAACCGCATATCAAAACACATGGTACAACGGATGCCTCTTTCTGGTTCTTGTTCCATCCCTTTGGCGAGTTCAAACCAGTGGTCAACATCGTAATCCGCGTCTATAAATGGGATATTATGTTTTTCCGCAAATCGGATATTCTCATCTTTACGCAAATCATATTCTTTGCGGGGATGAATATTGGGATTGTAAAAATAAATCGTAAAATCGATATCTGAAGCAATGAGCGCTTCCATCACTTCTCCAGAACAAGGAGCACAGCAGGAGTGTAAAAGTAATTTTTTGCCTTCTCCCGGTAATGCCAAGGTCTCCCTTACAAATTCCTTATTTTCCATAATCGTATGTGCTAACAAAAACAAGGACAATTTTAATCAAAAAGTAGCGAATTGACAAATCTTTCCGTTTTACTTATAAGGTTTTGCCTTTAAAAGAATCATATAAATTCATTGATATTCTGCATATATTAGTAGATTTGTATGTTTAACGCAATATGCTATTTTTAATAAAAAATATATGAAATTTTCGTTTCAATCCTGTATTATTCTATTCTTTGTCAGTATAATAGGTTTTACCGCCTGTAAGAAATTGGATGACGAACCAAGCAATATTGGACGTGTCACGCAGATATCAAGATTATATATATCTTTCTTGGATTATGATCCAAATAATACGTCCCTGAAGAATATGATGATTGTTGATCCGGCAGATACGACTAATTTAGACAATATCTATCAGTATCTTTCTCCAACTAAAGGGGGAGGGCCTATTCATTTTGATGCCAGTGCCCGTGCGATCTTTCAGGCAAGTTTTACACCTCAGGATACCTTTCTTCAGGTTATTCCATTCGCAAATGATATCTACGGAATTCCTGGTAATGCAGGGGCTATCGGATATCGCGGTTTCTCTAATGTCAAGGGATTGGCTTATTATACTTATGCCCAGCAAAATGGTACTTCTGGATCTGCTACAATCCCATTTCTTTTGGCGGTAACAACCAACGGGAGCAGTAGCTCCATGTTGTATGCTGTAAGTACACCTAGTGGAAAGGTTGGTTCCAAAGGCGGGGCTCCAATTATAGACAAACAGATTAATCTTGGAAACATGGTAGCTAGTTCATTGACGCTGCTGAATACGGACGATAAGAATGAAAAATTGGTACTTGTAGGATTTGATAGTGATGATTCAAAGAGTGGAAGCGGCTTTGCAGTTTATTCGACATTAAAACAACAACTAATCAATCAGGCGCGTGATACCATAGTCAACTCTGATAATTTTAAACCCATGATGAGAGTCTATATCAAGGGTAAAACCAAATTAGGTCCGGTATCTTATGCCCCTAATAAAGGATTATTAGCAGTAACAGCGGGTAAAGAAGTGCTGTTTTTTAAGGATCCAAAAGCTTTATTTAGTGGAACTTCAGATAAAAATGTAGATCCTGATTATGTTGTTAGTGGTGCTAATACAGGTTTAGAAAAACCTTGGGGGGTAGCCATTGACGACCGTCTCAACGAAGGGAAATTCTTCTATGTTTCCGATCTAACGAACCATACTATTTCGCGCTTTCCATTGGTAGGTGAAGGGGATATCAAACCAGATATCGCAGCGAAAACATATGGTTCCTTGAATCCAAATTATATCTTTTTGGATGGTCGGTCTGCTACTAATTTTTAATAGCTAGTTTAAGCAAGCAGCTCGAACAGCGCTCTGATTTCCTGTTGTTTGCTCGAACTTTCATGCTCCTCGTAAGCTGACATCAAGTTCCGCAAAGCGCGTTTAATGATGGTCACATTGTCGCAGGGATAGGTAAACTCTCTATCCGGATTGAGGTTCAATTGCTTCAAAAATGAATTTACATCACTTTTTTGCATGACCTGTCCACGGTTAAAGGCATTGATGTAAAATAACACATTTTCATTTCCTTCTTCGTCCGTATCCATGTAAGCCAATACAAAATGTTTAGGTAAATTAATGCCGTAGATTGGAATGTCCAGTTTTTGTGCAATGATGCTATAAATGCAGGATAAGGTTAGGGGATTTCCCTGTTTGGTGTCGAGTACCTGGCCAATATAGGAGTTCTGAGGGTGATGATAATCCTTTGTATTTCCTGAAAGACCAAAAGACCCAAAAAGAACATGATTAATCAGATTCACTTTTTCCAATGGACTCATGTCATAATGCAGGCCCCGCCATACCTCCGTTTTGAGATCTTCTATTGTCAATACAATCTTGTGATCCTCGTAGGAAGGATATTGATAATTATGGAGGATAATTAATCCTTCCAGTAGGTTGAATGAGTTACTCAGATTCCATATCTGCAGTTCGTTTTTGGTCTGATCAAACTGAATTTCATGAATGATATTCTCTAAACGCCCTTGTATGTTGGGATCGAAGCTTGATTCCCAAAATTTTTCTAAATAGGGTACGATCTCAGGACCTTGGCTTTTTAACTGATGTTCCACTTCCTGAAGAATCTGTTGGTCGGTGTCGTCCAACAGCGATATTAGCGATTTCAACTCTCTCTCATTCATCCTAACGAAGTTAAAAAATTGATTCGAGAAATGAGATATAAAAAATCCCTACCGCAATGTATATGTCGGATAGGGATTATTCAGGTTAAATTGGTATACAATTATTTGAGCTGACCATCCAGCATATTAACAATTCTTTTCCCGTATTCGGCATTCTTTTCAGAGTGGGTGACCTGTATAATTGTAACACCATCATCATTGAGCTGTTTGAATAGATCCATGATTTCTTCACCCTGTTTGGAGTTTAAATTGCCCGTAGGTTCATCGGCAAGTAATAATTTGGGTGAACCTGCCAATGCACGCGCGATACCGACGATCTGTTGTTGCCCTCCCGATAGTTGTGCAGGAAATAGATCTTTCTTTCCGACAATGCCAAAACGATCGAGCATATCGGCCACAATGGCTTTTCTTTCTTTGCTCGAAATGTCCTTGTAGATCAACGGTGTTTCAATGTTTTCATATACAGTCAATTCATCCAACAGATGGTATGCTTGAAATACATAGCCAATATGAGATTGGTAAAGCTGCGTTCTTTTTTTTGCCTTCATTTCCAATACATTCTCGCCCATAAAGATATATTCGCCCTCGTCAGGTTCATCAAGCATGCCTATAATATTCAATAAGGTCGATTTTCCAGACCCTGATGGCCCCATGATGGAGATAAAATCGCCTTCAGCGATATCGAGACTTACATCTTTAAGGACGAATGAGCGTGTACCACCTACATTATACCACTTGAATAAATTTTTTAATTGTATCATTTTTTAGTATTGAGATCTTAGATATTCTTATTTTATATTTTATATTTTTTCTAGTCACCATAATTATTGTTCGACTGCGGAATAGGGCCTCTCACCACTCATATTATCTTTTATTCATCGCGCAGGCTATCTACTGGATTTGTTTTTGCGACTTTTATAGATTGGAAGCTGATGGAAACTAATATGAGGATAAATATGCAAAATATTGGAATCAAAAACGACCACCAGGAAAGCTGAATGTGATAGGCGAAATTGGAAAGCCATTTATTCATGAGTAGATAGGCTATTGGAAGGGCAATGCCGATCCCGATCAGAAATAGCTTGAAAAATGGCTTGTTCAGTTGAATAAAGAGCATTTGTACCGATGCTCCGAGTACTTTACGGATACTCATTTCCTTTTTTCGTAATGCCGCTTGATACGCCGCCATACTGAACAGTCCTAATGCCGCGATGATAACCGAAAGGCTTGTGAAACTATTAAAAGCAGTTTGCAATTCTTGCTGTTTTTTATGCTGTAAAGCATATTGTTCATCCATAAAGGAATAATCAAGGGGCAGATCTTTTGCGGATGGATTTTTCTTCCATTCTGTTTTGACCGTATTGATGGCCTGATCGACCATTCCCTGTTTTGTTTTGACCATGAGTGTTGTCTGAAAGCGCATAGTACCACATTCACTTTTAAATGAATATATGGTCGGTTGAACTACATTTTCAAAGCCGTAAGCTTTACTGTCTTTGACCAGACCGACAATTTCAAAGTTAACATCACAGCCCTTGATTTTAGCACCTATAGGGTTCGCAAGTCCTAAATTTTTGGCGGCAGATTCATTGATAATGGCATAGTTAGCCGAGGAATCGCGAAGCAGTTGGTTCAGTGAAACATTGGTATTCCCTTGTATATTGGAGATATTTAATGTTTTGAAGTAACCTGGATCAATGCCGACATGGGCAAATGAAACGGTTTTTTGTGCATAGGAAAAATCCATTTTAGGAGGCTGTTCGCCTTCCCCTGGAATATTTGTCGCTGATGCGACTGAGGCAATACTTGGATCATTCTCTAACCGACGTTTTAGTTGTTGATAGGAACCATCGATTTTATTGTCGTAATACATACCGACACCTTTGAAATTGACAACCTGTGCAGGTTCAAATCCTTTATCCGCCTGCTGCATGTAATTTAGCTGTGCTCTAATAACCAGCATGCCCGAGATAAATAGGATGGCCATACTGATCTGAAAAGTTAGCAGTGCGTTTCGAAATGTGCCCTTTTTAAGAATGGAAGTCAGTCCGCCTTTTAGGAGATTGACAGATTTGAAGCCAGAAAGTACGATAGCTGGGTATATTGCCGATAGAACTGTTGTCAATAGTACAGCAATAGCAAGTTGGGCGATTGTTTCGGAACTCAAAATATAGCCTTTAAGGTCATCATTAAACCATTTTTGAAGGATATTTCCAGTGAGGCCCAAAGTGACGAAACTTAGAATTGCAGCACTGAAAGTTAGGATAAATACTTCCAGCACCAATTGCCTGATGATCGACCAGCGGGAGCTTCCCAATATTTTTTTGAGTGCAAGTTCCTTAATGCGCTGATCCGCCTGTGCCATAATCATGTTGGCGAAATTGGCAGAGGCAAGTAAGAGAATCAAAACGGAGAGAATACCAATAATCCACGTCATGATGTAAGCCGTGTTACTTCCTGTTTTTGGTCGAAGGTGAAGGTTGGCCAATGGATCTAAATAGATCTTCCCTTTGGCATAACTGGAGGAGCGGATTTTATCTTTCGGTGCAATTTCTTTCTGGTAAAGCGCATTGATGCGATTGGTCAACTTCGTGATATCCGTACCAGGCCGAACCTGGATAAAGGTTTGATACAAAAAGGGATTATTATCGGCGAAGAGATCCTGCGGTTCACGGATAAAAAGGATGTCGTAATCAATCATGGACAGACCTTGTTCTTTGATGGTACCATAAATCGTCTCGTGCACACCTAGAGCAAGGCTTTGAGCTGGAATCGACTGGGGACTGTCAAAATTTAAGTCTTCTTTTTTGAATAGTTGTTCGGCAATGTGACTTTTGACCATGGTCGCATCCTTTTGGTCCTTGTTTTTGTAGAGTGGTCCAGTCGTATTTTCGATTTGAAAGATTCGTGCGGCAGAGGAGTCAATCAGGGCGGCATTTTTAATAAGGACTGTTTTTTCACCAAAAAGGGGGTAACTACCGTAGTTGTAAACTATTTTCCTCCCAGCATAAATGATATCTGGTAAATTTTGCTTTAGCAATGGAGCCAATGAAGGAGACGTTTCGTCCGTAAATGCACCTTCTGCTTCAAGGCCAATTTGGTAGATATCCTTATAATGTGGATTCCATTTATCGTAACTTGTTTCGCGATTGATGTATTGATACGAAAGGATAAAACCTGTAAAACCCAGGGTCAATCCAATAATATTTAAGAAAGTAAAACCTTTATTTTTTAGGAGTTTACGCCAAGCTAGTTTGAAATCATTTTTTGCCATTTTACGCTGGATATGTATGTTTAAACCAATTCGAACTATTTTACCTAATTAAAAAGGCAATCCCCTTGCCATTGTTGTAATTATTTTGTTATAAGTGCTTTATGTGGTTTTTTTTTATTTTCGGATGTCCGATTTCGAACAGTTTACGTCCAGAATCGAACATCCGAAAGTAGCCATTATGTTTTATTCATCACGGAGGCTATTTACCGGATTGGCGCGAATAACCTTCCAGGTTTGATAGCTAATTGTTCCGAATGCAACTAAGATTGCGCTTATTCCCGCCACAACAAAGTAGAACCAATTTATTTCTATTCGGTAATTGAAATCTGTCAGCCATTGATTCATTGCCCACCACGCAACAGGTGTAGCAATGATCAAGGCTACAAACACCAATTTTATAAAGTCTCCAGAGAGTAATTTGAGTAATCGGACGGAACTCGCGCCGAGGACCTTGCGGACACCGATTTCTTTGGTACGCTGCTGGGTCACATAAGTTGCCAGTCCAAAAAGTCCAAGTGCTGCAACAAAAATGGCAACGAAAGCAAAGCAGCTGAAAATATTTTTTGTCCGTTGGACATCTTGATAGAGGTCGGCGAAACCTGCATCGAGGAAATTGTAATCAATTTTTTGATTTGGTGAAAATTTGTTCCAAACAGTATTAATGTCGGCTAACGTTTTGGCCATGTCCTTAGATTTGGTCTTGATGGAAAGTATGGAAGTACTATTGGCGAGGGTCATGCAAACAGGATAGTACCCTTCATCTTTCATCGATTCAAAAATAAAATCGTCTACGACACCGATAATGGTCCATGTCATCCCATTGGTAATTTGCGCACCAATTGGATTTCCTTTAATCCCCAGATCAGCAACCATTCTTTTATTAACAATAGCTCCTGTACTATCCGATGCGATATGTGGATCAAAGTTTCGGCCGGCTATAAGTTTCAGTCCAAAAGTGGAGAGGTAACTTTCGTCGATATTCCAGAATTGTCCACCTTCTCCTAATTCGAGATCTTCTTTTCCTTTGGCCCAGAAAAGATTCCCGTTTCTTTTTGCCCCCTCTAACCGGACGGGTAGGTAGTCACTGATAGAGACATCATTGACGGATGGAATAGCTTTCAGTTCATTTTTTAATTCTCGAACCTGAGAAGCAATACCATTTATGCCACGGAGGACAATGACCTGATCTTTGTCGAAGCCAATATCCTTATTGAGCATGAAGCTGATTTGCTGATTTGCAATAAGTGCGCTGATCATCAGGATGATCGAAGTCGCAAATTGAAAAATAACCAGCCCATTGCGGAGCAAGGACGACTTAGGATTAGTGACCGATTTACTTTTCAAGGCGTTGATAGGCTGAAATCCTGATAAATAGAGCGCTGGGTATAGGCCCGCAAGAGTGCCTATGAGCAACATGCTTAAAATCATCGAAGGCACAAAGTACCAGACTGTCCATGGTATAGACAGTGCTTTATTGGCTAGATTGTTAAATAGCGGAAGTAATATACAGGCTAGTAGTAATCCTAAAAGCAATGAAATAAGACTGTAACAAACGGCTTCGGTCATGAATTGCATAACCAAAGCCCTTCGATTGGATCCAATGGTTTTTCGAATGCCGATTTCTTTGGCTCTGGTCGCAGCGTTGGCCGTCGACAGATTAACAAAGTTAATGCAGGCGATCAATAAAATAAAAAATGCGATACCTGCAAATACCCAGACCATCTTGATGTCGCCTTGATATTGTGTTGCCATACCATATTCCGAAATATTCTTTGAACGTAGATGCATGTCCAGGGCATTTTGGAGCAACACAGTTGACTGCATCGTTTCGGGTGATATTTTCATCCCATTTTTTTTATTGATCAGAATATAATGGTCCTGAATATAGTTTTTCGAAATGCTGCGCTGGGCATTAACAATATCGCTATTCTCCTTAAGTTTTACATAGGTAATGTAATTTGTTGCACCCCAATTGTTTTGTTCACCAGGATAAAATGGTTCTCCTGCCAGGGATATAAAATAATCATAACCATAGAGACTGGAATTGCTCGGAACATCATCGATTACAGCCGTTATGTTGTATAAAACATTTTTATTATTGTTTAGATAGATGGTTTTACCTACGGCATTTCCTTTGAAATACTTCTGGGCTTTACTTCTGGTAATGACCATCGCATTGGGTTTGTCCAACGCATGTGATAGCTGTCCTTGTAGAACTGGAAGTGGAAATATTTCCAAAATAGACTGATCGGCATAAACAAAGCCTTTGTCAAGGTAATTCTCTGCCCGGCCATTCACAGTAAACAAATTACTTCCGGCGCCAAATAAGGTATTGGGTAAAATGCGGCCTGCTCGTTCGACACTGGGTACCTCCTCCTGCAGGGTTTTGGCAGCTGGGGCAGGAAAGGCAAAGCTCTGCCTCGCTTTATCGCCATCGGGTGCTGAAACGATAAGACGGAACACACGGTCCATGTCGGGATACATCCTGTCATAACTGGTCTCATGCCTGATATACAGTACAATGAGAATGCAGATAGCGATACTAAAGGCGAATCCACCAATTTTGATCAACGAGTAAAGTTTGTTGTTGGTCATGTTTCGCCAGGCGATCTTCAAATTATTTCCTAACATACTAAAAGTCTTTTACGGTTTGTATTTATTCATCTCGAAGGCTATCCACTGGATTAGCTCGAATGGCTTTCCAAGTTTGATAACTAATGGTACTCAAAGCAATTAAAATGGCACTCATGCCGGCAAGAATAAAGTATAGCCAATTTATTTCGATTCGATAGTTAAAGTCTGTAAGCCATTGATTCATTGCCCACCATGCAACAGGTGTGGCAATAATCAAGGCGACAAACACCAATTTTATAAAATCTCCAGACAAGAGCCGAAGTAATCTGATCGCACTGGCACCAAGTACTTTACGTACACCGATTTCTTTAGTGCGTTGTTGAGTGACATAAGTGGCAAGACCGAATAGTCCAAGAGCAGCCACAAAAATGGCAACCAGGGCAAAGCAAGTGAAAATATTCTTGGTCCGTTCCACATCCTGATAAAGGGTCTCAAAACCTTCGTCCAAAAAGCTGTAGTTAATTTGTTGATTTGGCGCAAATTTGTCCCATACACCAGCAATGGCGGCAAGTGTCTGCTTGAGCTGTTGCGGTTTTACTTTAATAGAAAGGAGGGAAGGATTGCCCTGTAAGGTCATGCAAAGCCCTGTATAACCTTTATCCTTTAGCGATTCAAAAATAAAGTCGTCGACTACCCCAATGACTGTCCATGTATTGCCATTGGTGATTTTTGCACCAATAGGATCTTTCAGGTGAAGTTCGTCGGCCAATTTTTGATTGATGATTGCCGAACTGCTATCGGTTGCTATGCTAGGATCAAAATTTCGACCTTTACGTAGATGAAGACCGAATGTGCTCAGATAATCCTGATCGATTTCCCAAAATTGGCCCTGTGTAGCCATATCAAGATCTTTTCTGCCATCGACCCAGAATGGATTGCCATTTCGTTTGGCACCATCGATAGGGACTGGAAGAAAATCACCCATGGAAACTGAAGCAACATTGGGGAGGTTTTTTAGTTCATTTTTTAAACTAGGAAGCTGTTTGGACAATGTACCAATGCCCCGAAGTACGACAACTTGTTCCTTGTCAAATCCCAGATCTTTGTCCAGTATATAGTTTATCTGTTTATTGGTCACCAATGCTCCAACGATAAGTACTATAGAGGTCGCAAATTGAAAGACAACCAAACTATTCCTAAACAGCGAAGATTTGGAGCCAACGACATTGTTTTTCAGTGCGGTGATTGGTTTAAATTTGGATAGGTACAGTGCTGGATAGATTCCGGCAAGGACACCGACCACTAATATGGCCACCAAAAGAGAAGGAAAGAAGTATGTTGCCATCCAAGGAATGGTCAAGGATTTGTTGGCCAGATTGTTAAATATCGGAAGTAGGAGCCAGCTTACAAAGAGCCCGATAATCAGGGACAATAAACTATAACAGATTGCTTCAATAAGAAATTGTCCAACAAGCAGCTTCCTGGAGGAGCCAATAGTTTTGCGGATACCAATTTCTTTTGCTCTTGTTGCCGCATTGGCTGTGGATAAATTGATGAAGTTAATACAGGCAATCAACAAAATAAATAAAGCGATTGTTGCGAAGGTCCAAACCATACGAATATCTCCTCGATTCATTGTGCTCACCTTATCGTCGCTTACATCGCTAGATTTTAAATGGATATCAAGTGCATTCTGTAAAGTGATTTGTGCCTGTTTGAAAAGAGGATTAAGTTTACGTCCCGATTTTAGATATTCAGGTAGATAATGTATTTCTAAGTAATTCTTTGAAATTTCTTGTGCTGCCAACGCAGCATCTACATGAGGTTTTAATTTAACATAGACGGTATAATTGTTATTGAGCCAAGCTGTCTGTTCGCCTTGATAAAAAGGTTCTCCAGCGAGCGACATAAAAAAACTATAACCAGCAAGAGTCGAATTGTTGGGCATATCTTCAATGACCCCAGTGATGGTATAGGCCTTAGATTTATTGTTGTTGAGATAGATCGTCTGCCCGATTGGATCATTTTTAAAGTATTTTTCGGCTTTGCTTCTGGTGATAACCATTGTGTTGGGCTTGTCGAGTGCATGGGGCAGCTGACCCGAAACCATTGGCATAGGAAACATATCGAGAATGGATTGGTCAACATAAACAAATCCATCATCGTAATGGTTATCTGGACTATCATTTAACGACAATTGATTGCTGCCGGCACCAAATAACGGATTGGGCAGGATACGTCCCGTTTGTTCAATAGATGGGATCTCCGCTTTTAGGGTTGGAGCTACGGGTGCAGAAAGTGAAACCCAGCGTCCGATCTTATTTTCAACGGGCAACTGAACGACCAGACGGTATATTCTATCCATATTCGGATAAAACTTATTATAGCTTGTCTCATGCTTGATATATAAAACAATGAGGATACAGATCGCAATACTAAAGGCAAAGCCACCAATCTTGATGAATGAATACAGCTTGTTTTTAGCCATATTCCGCCAAGTGATTTTGAGATTATTTCCTATCATAGCAGAAATTTTTTAAAGTCTGAATGATTGGTAGTTATCATCAAAGCAGACCATTACATCAAAATCAATTGCGTTGCCACTTTGTTAATCTATTGATTATTAGTTGTTTGTTTTAAGTATTGAAAGCTAGGTCTGTACGATATCGAACAGTTTGGCGTTCAGTATCGCACAGATGTTCTCGGCACTCGCCTAAAGATAGAATGGCCTATTCTTCAATCTCTTTTAGCTGGAGATGATCACATAGCTCGAGCATCATTTTAGCTGGATCTGTATCAATGGCTAATGCAATCAGGTACATTTCATCCAAACGCAATTTAGCCGTTTCTGTCATGGTCAGCTCATTGATTCTTGCCTTACTTAAACCTGTTTTGCGCGCAATCCGCGATTTATTAACTGATTTCTTCTCTAAAAATTCACCTAGTTTTGTCATAACTATAATTTTGTGTTCTTTCTTTTGTATAGATAAATATATAAAATGTTATTTTTATTTATACAAATGTTTTTAATTTAAAATATTTTTATACTCTTTTGTATAGAATAACTATATAAATGAATTGTATGTATGATGAAAAAGAACAGTAACCAACACTTGGCCAGTATATTCGACCTAAAAACCTGATGCAGGTATTGGATGATCTACTCAATCGATCTGACGAGCTTAAACTTATTCAGAAAGAATCGACGTATGGATTTGTTTATCTATCGAATAGCTATAGTGGATAGAATAATAAGAAGTTACCCCTACGGTAGTTGTTCGCAACGAACAACTACCGTAGGGGTATGAAAATACTAAGCCGTAGGGCAACCAATTATAAACTACTACCCCCATTTCGAGTAAGACACCGCCCTACGGCTTATTTTTCTATTGATCTCTCAATTTTTCAACTGGATTAAACCGGGTTGACCGAAATACAATAATGGCAATCAATAAACATAGTAACCCCATCAACGTACCTAATGGTAACAGGTAGGTAAGTGCATTGATGTCTATTCGGATGATGTAATTTTGAAGCCAGTATTGCATCAATAGATAACTCAGCGGAACCGTTGTCAAAGCCGCAAATAAGAATATTCCGTAGTACTCCTTAGAAAATAACACCATTAAATGTGCTAACGACGCACCGAGTACTTTACGGATACCGACTTCTTTATTGCGCAGATGAATAGAAAGCGATATTAATCCGGTGAGTCCCAATGCCACGATCAGCAACGAAACGACCGTAGCAATCTGGGACGCGCGATGCAACTGCAGCTCAGTTTCATATAAATTTTTGATACGTTCATCCATAAATTGATATTCGAAAGGAGCATCTGGCATCAAGGCTTTCCATTTTTTTTCTAATTTCTGCAGCGCATTGGCAAGAGAGCCCTGCTGTAAACGGATACTAAGGTATCGGTATTGTAAGCTTTCCTGTACATCTATCCAGATAATAGGCGGAGAGGCCTGGTGAAGTGAATTGGCTACAAAGTTTTCAGCGACGCCTACAATAGTCATTTTGTAACTTGGATCAGCCAGAGCAATCTGCTGACCAATAGCTTGCTCCGCATTTTGAAAACCAAAATCATCCATGGCTTTTTTATTGATAACAACTGTCCTATTATTCGCATTGGCAACATAGTTTTTAGGGAGAAAAGTTCCAGCAACTAGTGGTATCTCATAGGTCTCCAAAAAGTGACTATCACTTGTAATCCGTTGTACCTGGATTTCTTTGTTGTCAATCGTCCCGAATGCAGGCTGCATATTGGATCCCAGCAGTCCAGGTGTTTCATAAGATAAACTTACTGATTTAACTTCTGGTTGCAAGCTGAGTTCCTGTTGTACGGTCTCCATTTTGCGAACGCCATTTTCGGACCAGTCTCTTGGTACCTGTACAGTTAATAAGTAGTCTTTGTTGTAGCCTAGATTGCTATGGAGAAATAGATCAACTTGTTTGGAAATAATTAGCGTACAGACAAGCAGGAGCAAGGCTACCCCAAATTGAAAAAATAAAAGAACTTTTCGCACCATCTGTTTGCCTCCTAGCGCCGAAAACTGATTTTTGACTGCAGGAAGTACCGCTATATTGGAAAGTTTAATTGCTGGATATAGACCCGCCAGTAAACCAATTAATAACGTCATTATACCCAATAATCCAAAAAAGTAAATCGGCAATTCCACTAAGGAGGGCAGCTTACGCATCAAGATATGTTCGAAGATTGGGCTTGTGACGATATAAATTGGCAGACTGATTAATGCTGCTATGGCCACGATCAGGATATACTCGGTCATCAGTTGTCCAATAAGCTGCACTCGAGATGATCCCATCATCTTGCGAACACCGATTTCCTTTAATCGTGTAATGTGCTGAGCGATACTAAAATTGATGAAATTGATGATAGCCATGATCAAGATAAAAATGGCAGTCCAAATCAATGTCTGTATCATTTTGCGGACGGCCCCTTGGTTGTCATCCAAATAATAGGTTTTCAATGGTTTTAGATCGGGGCTATATTCACTGGCAAATTCTTTATCGGTATTTTTTCTTACCAACGTTTCGATGGCGGCATTTACGCGATCCAAGCTTACATCTGGTTTCAATTCGATATAACCGGCAATATAAGGGTTATTCCAATTGTCTATAGATCGACCAAAGAATTCCTCATTGATGATCGGTAAAAATATGTCTGCATGCATATTCTTTGTGAGATCCATAATGGCATTTTGGACGTCCGATTTAATGATTGCTGTAATTTCAAAACCATGTTTTTCACCCTTGAAATTTTTTATCTGTAGCGATTTACCGAGTACATCCACATGCCCGAAATATTTTATGGCTGCTTTGTCACTGATGACAACTGAAAATGGATTATTCAAAGCCGTATTGGCATTGCCAGCTAAAATATGGAAACCGAACATCGTCAATAGACTAGGATCTCCGAGAGACATGCCTTCTTCATGGATTGTTGCGCCATTAGATACAATTCCTGTCAACCCATCGATCCGATAATAATTGGAGACTAAGTTGGGGTACTCTTCCTTTAAGGCTTTAGGAAGTGCTCCTAATGTGGTTAAGTTAATACCAAATCCTTCTTTCTTATACTTGCTTTGCAACAAAAATTGCCGGTCAATATTTTTGATATTGCTATTCACTTGATGTACATCCCATATATAGGCGCCTACAAGCATGAGAAAGGTAATACCACAAGTCAATCCGATTAGATTGATCAGATTTTGGACTTTTTTCTTTCCGATATTTCGCCAGGCAATCTTGAAGTTTGTAAAGTTCATTGTCACTATAATAAGAGTTTATTCCAGTCGTTGAGCAGCTTATAGATTGTGTGCTCAACTTAGAAAATTAAAAATACAAATGTTTGGCCAAGTAATTATCGTACTGATCATTAACAAATTGCCTGCCTGATCCTTTTATTTACTGTCCGATATCGGACAGTGTTTTGTCCATAGCTGAACAGACTAGCTTTTTTTATTCATCGCGCAGACTATCGACAGGCTTTGTCAGGGCTGCACGTATCGCCTGTGAACTTACAGTAATTAAAGCAATAAAAATGGCTAAAGCGCCTGCTAGTGCAAACATCCACCATTGCATCTCAATACGGTAGGCAAAATTTTCCAACCATTTGTGCATCATCCACCAAGCGAGAGGCGAAGAAATGATAATGGCAATTAGAACGAGTTTGACGGACTCAGCAGAAAGCATACGTGTGATGTTGGGAACTGTAGCCCCCACAACTTTTCGGATCCCTATTTCTTTTTTTCGTTGGTTAGCCGTAAAAATAGCTAGACCAAATAGGCCAAGGCAGGCGACAAAAATAGTCAGTCCCGCAAAGATGCTCAGTAACTTCCCCGTTTTCACTTCCGCTTGGTAGGTTTGTGCGTATCGGTCATCCAAAAAGGAATAGCTAAATGGAATGTCTGTTGGAAAGGAACGATAGAGGGAGGCTAATTTTTGAATGAGCTTCTCCATATCGGCTGTTTGGGTTTTGAGAATCAAACTTCCTGCCTGATCACTAAGTACCATGACAAGTGGGGAGATCTGCTCATGCAAAGAGCGAAAATGGAAATCCTTAACTACACCAACGACACGATAACTTTTGTTGTCTTTATTGGTTAATGTCTTGCCGAGACTATGATCTTTCCAGCCTAGATCTTTGGCTGCGGTTTCATTGATGATGACAGAAAGGCTGTCATTGCCAAATGTTTTTGCGAAATTTCTTCCCTCTTTAAGCTGCATACCCATAACTGGAATATATTCTTCATCAATATCGTAACGAATCGTTTTGACCCATTGATCAGTATTGCCCTCTGGGTAGATAAAAAAATTATTGTTGTTACTTTCTCCGGCAGGAAGATAGGAAGAATGTGAGATATGCTTGATTCTGCTATCTTGGGTTAATAAATTATAATATGTTTTTTCATTTTTCCCCAAAGGCCAGCTCGGTATAATAAGGACATTTTCCTTATTATATCCAAGTTTGATATGACGCATGTAGTCCAGTTGCTGTACAACCACTACGGTCCCAAAGATAAGTCCAACGGAAATGATAAATTGAAATACAACAAGGCCACTTCGTAAATTCAGACCTTTAGTGGAACGGCTTATCTTTCCTTTTAATACGCGGAGCGGATTAAATGAGGATAGATATAACGCGGGATAGCTACTGGAAAATAGGCCGACCACTAAGCCAAAAGTCAGCAGGAGGGGGATAATTTTAAAAGCGTCAAGTTTTTGAATTTCAATTTCTTTTCCAGAAATCTGATTAAATAAGGGAAGGGCAAGCAATACGATTCCCAAGGCTACTCCCAACGCAATATAGGTCAGTAGGACGCCTTCCATAATAAATTGCCGCATAAGATTCCGCTTGTCTGCACCCAATACTTTTCGTACGCCTACTTCTTTACACCGCCTAAAACCACTGGCTGTAGATAGATTCATAAAATTAATCGTTGCAATCAACAGCATAAAGAGTGCAATAGCACTAAAGATGTAAACGTAGCGTATATCCCCCGGAAGACTGAGGTCATAGTTGAAATTCGAATGCAGATGAATGTCTGTAAGAGGCTGTAGGTAAACCCCGATCTTATTACCGGATTTTTTGAATTCTTGGTAGCTCATACCAAAACCGGCCATGAATTGTGTGGCTACATGTTTATCGAAAAGGGTAGCTAAGTTTTTTTCGAGTTTTTCTCGTGATGCATTCTTCGAGAGAAGTGCATAAGTATAATATTCAGAAGTCATCCAAGAATCGGATCTTGAATCTTCCAAAGCCTCCAACGAGGTGAAAATATCAAAATGAAAATGTGAGTTTTGAGGAATATTTTTAATTACTCCGGTGATTTTGAGGATATTTTGATTGTCTTTGATGGAAAGTTCACGACCAACAACATCAGTTGTACCGAAGTATTTTAAGGCAGTGGATTCAGATACTACGACAGAATTTGGAGAAGAAATCGCTGTAGATAGATTCCCTTTAATAAAAGGAAGTGTAAAAATTTTAAAAAATGAAGCGTCCACATAGGCCATCCGCTCTTCGTGAAACACTTTATTATTGACGACAAATAGGGGAGAGCCCCCGATTCTTAATCGTGCCGTTTCTTCAACTTCTGGCAGCTCCGCCTTCATGGTCGAAGCAACAGGTGGCATCACATGTGCCTCATTAATGATTCCGCCCTTAACAGTTCCTTTGAAAACAATACGTACAATGCGATCTGCATGCACATTAAAACGATCAAAACTAAATTCATCGCTTACATATAAACTGATCAGCAAACAGGTTGCAATTCCCATTGCCAGTCCAGTGATATTGATGAGTGAAGTGGAGAAATTGCGGGTTAAATTTCGCCATGCTATTTTTAAATTGTTCTTGATCATATGGAGGCCCCTTTTTTATTATAAATGAATATTTACTCGTTTCGTAAGCTGTCTACGGGATTGCTTAGCGCTGCACGTATTGTTTGGATATTGACAGTAATCATACTGATCAAAAAGGTTGCCGCTGCTGCAAGGATAAAGAACCACCACTGTACTCCCACATTGTAGGCATAATCTTCAAGCCATTTTTTTGAAAAATACCAGGCTATTGGGCAGGCAATAAAAATAGCTAAGGACGTTAAGATGAGATAATCTTTTGAAAAGAGATGTGATATGTCGAGCACTGTTGCGCCTAGGACTTTGCGAATACCAATTTCTTTGGTACGCTGTTCAAGATTTTGCATAATTAAGCCCGTAATACCCAATGCGGAGATCAATAGCGCCAATGCACTAAATAAAATAAACAATTGTACTTGCTTATTTTCCTTTTCATATTGTTTTGCAATTAACTCATTGATCCATTGAAAGGAAACGTGTTTGTCAGGGTAGGTACGCTGAATGATTTTAGATACCGATCGAAGGATTTGCTGTTCTTGGCCTTCCGCCACTTTTATCAGAATATTGCCGCTACCATTAAAATCTTTTGCTAAAATCACAGTCGGGACCATCTTGAGCCGAAAAGACTCGCTATGAAAATCTTTAATGATCCCGACGGGGATAATTTGAAGGTCTTTATATAGGATACCGAGTTTGTCTATCCCAAGCTTTCTTGCGGTGCTTTCGGTCACAAGGGCATTATTGATCTCTCCGTCTTCTCCTGTACCCATTTCTACATGCGTATAATCTTCAGGAGTTAATAGCCGTCCTTTAACCAATTGGATTCCCAAAGTCTTGGACAAATCGACATCGCCGCCGATAAAACTGACTTGGATATTTTTCCCTGGATCGTCTTTGTCAACGACTGTCTTGGCAAGGTAGCCTGATCCGATTGTCGGCGTCCAGGCAGCGACACTGACCGATTCAACGCCAGTAAGTTGACCAATTCGATCTTTTATATTTGTATTTTGTGTGCCCTTGTTGAAATAGTCGATATTTAGCACATTTTTGATTTTCATTCCCAGTGGCGCTGATTGCATATAGCTGAGTTGTGACTTGATTGTTATAAGTCCTATGACGACGATAATAGCAATGCTAAATTGTGCTGTGATAAGCATTTTTTTAATCAACACTTCGGCATTAGGGATTTTTGACAGCTTATTCCTCAAGGCATCCGAACTCTTAATCCCAGAGATCAGCCATGCAGGATAAAAACCAATCAATAGACCAATGATGATCGATATCGTCAGAAATGCCAGTAGCAAGGGGAGCTGTATGGATCTCACATAAGCAAGATTATAGCCTATAATGTGTTCCAGTTGGGACAAACCAAGTTTAAAAAGGACTAAACTGCATAATGCGGAAATAAAAAAAAGTAGGATTGTTTCTAATAGCATTCGCCTGATCATTTGGGGGCGGCTGGCTCCCAGGATCTTATGTATATGAAGTGTCCTTAATTTTTTAACGGTTCTTACAGCATAGATATTAATAAAATTGATACAGGAAATAATAAAGACCAAAACGGCAACGCCTACAAATATGTTTGTTGTTTTTTGGTTGCCACTGATTTCTACGCTGCCTAATGGCTCCATATATATGTCCTGAATAGGCTGCAGACGAAAGGAAGTCACATGTTTTGTATTTGGGCTGAGGTACCCTTTATACCAATGATTTAGTTTCTGCTCAAGATCTACTCTTGTTGTCCCTGGTTTTAGCTGCACAAATTGTTCGGTGTAGTAACCCGAGCCATCTTTGCTTAATTCCATCGATATCTTTGGCACTAAAGCAATGACAGAAGCTCTGAGCGTTGAATTATAAGGAAGATTATCCATAACACCCGTAATGATATAATCAGATGGCTGATCAGTATAGGGGTCGGCACTTTGGATGACTTTTCCAATAACATTTTCGTTTTTAAAGTATTTTTCCTTGAATTCTTTGCCGATGAGTAAGTTTGTTTTTCCTTGGACCAGCTGTTTAGGATTGCCTTCAAGAAGCTTGATGCTCAACATGTCCAAGATGTTGGTTTCCGATTCCAAAGCTTGTATGCCTATGGACTGTGTTGAGTTAGCATCCGGTTTTAGAAAGTATTTTCTAGACTCTATACGAGCCTCATTTTGAATCTCTGGAAATACTTGTTTGAGTTCTGTACTTAAATTAACGAATGTTCTCGACATTTGCCGTTCAAGACCAGCGGTAGAATCCATGGTAACAATCCGAAAGAGACGATCGGCATTTTTCCAGCTTTTGTCATACGAATTTTCTTCAATGACAAGAGCAAATACGAGAAGACACAGGGAGAAACCTATACTTAACCCTAAGATATTGATCCAAGTATATTGCCGGTTGACAATGATGCTGCGAAGGGCAAGTTTGAATGAATTCATAGTCTTCTAACTGTTTTAATGCTATTGAAAAAAAATGTTAAACTTTAGGTTACTCATCACGCAAACTATCTACGGGATTACTTAATGCGGCCTTAATTGCTTGATAACTTATCGTTGCCATACTGATCAGGATAGCCAATAGTCCAGCGATGACAAAGTAATACCATTGTATCGCGATCCGATAGCTGTAATCTTGTAGCCATTTGTCCATAGTCCACCAAGCAATAGGCGTTGCGATAAAAATAGCGATGACGACAAGCTTGATAAAATCGGTCGAAAGTAGAGATGTTACTTGGGTGGCACTCGCGCCAAGAACTTTACGAACGGCAATTTCTTTCATGCGTGTTTCGGCCATATAGGCAATTAAAGCCAGTAAGCCGAGACAGGAAATAAAGATCGTCAGTCCAGCAAAGACCATGGCCAGTGTACCTATAGCTTTTGTTTCTTTAAATTTTTCTTCGTATGTTTTGTCAATAAATTGATATTCAAACGGATAGTCTGGGTTGAACTTTTTAAAGATTGACTCAATTGTTTTTAAGTTGTCTGCAATGTTGTTGTTTGTATTTAAACGATAATGAATCGTTGTAAACCAGGCTTGCGGCCCTAGTATCACCATAGGTTTATTGTCTCCAAAAGGTGATCCCATAATGAAATCTTTGACAACTCCAACTACGGTCCATTTTGTACCATCGCCATCCACAATGCTATTAACCGGGTTTTTGAGATGTAAACTTTTTACTGCAGACTCATTTAAAATCAAGGCAGTACTGTCTGTTGCAAATTTGTAAATATCGATATCTCGCCCCTGTGTAAGAGTTAGACCTAGATTTTTTACGGCATCGGCATCGGTACTAAATCGGTTATAGGAAATACGTTTGTCCTGTTCCGTTGGTGTACCAGATGTAAATCCCCAGCCATTGCTGTAGAAATCTGTGACCGGCGACATGTTTTTCGATACAGAAACAACAGCATTGCTGGCTAATAATTCGTCTCTGAGAATCTTATAATTCTTTTCGAGGTCACCTTTGATACTGCTGTAAAGCAGCCCATTTTCATTATAACCACGGTCGCGCTGTTTGGTATATTGGATTTGTTTGGCCACAATGACTGTTGCAATAATCAATATAATCGCGAGACTGAATTGAATGACCACTAAGATGGAACGAATACTAAGACCTTTGGTTTTAGAAACAAATTTCCCTTTCAAGGTTTTGATAGGCTGAAATGAAGAAAGGAAAAAAGCGGGATAAGTACCAGCTAAAACACCTGTAAATAAAGCAAAGCCAATTAAAAATAACCAGGTGGGGAAGCTTAATAACGATAAGCTCAGTTGTTTACCGACAAGCTCGTTAAAAAACGGTAGGACAATAAAAACAAGAATAGTCGCGAGTACCATGCCGATCAGGCTAACTAATATGCTTTCGATCAGGAACTGTGCCATTAAACTAGTCTTATTTGCGCCGATTACTTTGCGGACACCGACTTCTTTTGCGCGGCGTTCCGAACGCGCAGTGCTCAGATTCATAAAGTTGATACTGGCCACCAATAAAATAAAAACTCCGATCCAGGCAAAAAGCTTGACAATATCAATACGTCCCGAAGTATAATTCCCCCCTTTGCCACTGTTATAAAGGAAAGAATCGGGATAGGAAAAGGCAAAAATCTCACCGGTATTTCTGGCTGAAGTATAACCTTCAGCTTTGTTGCTCGCATTGATATGGTCTCTTAAATATGTTCTGATCTTGTCATTGAATGCCGTTACTGAAACACCTTCTTTTAATAAAATATAAGTGCTGATTGAGTTATTGCTCCAGTTGTCGTCTACATAGCCAATTATTTTTGCATACTCGAAGGGAAGCAGGATGTCAAATTTAAAACTTGAATTGCTCGGAAGATCTTTGAGCACCGCTTGTACAGAGACCTGATTAACCGAATCTATTTTGACAGATTTTCCGATAGGATCTTCGCTGCCAAATAGAGCCTTGGCATAACTTTCTGTGAGGACAAGCCCTTTGGGATGATCAAATCTTACATTCTGTTCGCCTTTCAAAAATGGGAAGGAAAACATCTTGAAAAAACCGGGATCGATGAAAACAGTGTTTGCAATTAATTTCTTTTCATTGAAAGTTGTTAAAAATTGATGTCCCTCGTTGTATCTTGTAAAAGTCTCTATATCTGGGAAATCAGCTGCCAATGAGGGCGCCAATATTTTGGGTGTATAGGCCCAGGCTGATTTATCGCCCTGAAATTCGTCACGATTACTCAATACATACAGGCGATCACCCTTTTCATGAAAGCGATCCATGGTCAACATATTCTGCAGCCAAAGTGCTATAAGTAATGCTCCGGCCATACCGATCGCCAACCCAATGATGTTAATCAATGAGAAGGATTTGTTCTTCATCAGGTTGCGCCATGCAATTTTAATATAGTTCTTTATCATGATTTTTACTCTTTCGTTTTTAATTTTTGGCCTTATTGCTTAAAAATAAATCAATTGTCTCTGATTTTATAACGGTGACTTTCTCGCGATGTTGATCGCTATTCGTCTCTCAATGTTTTTACCGGATTACTATTGGCAGCCTTTATGGCTTGTGTACTTACCGTAAAGAAAGCGACGAATAAGGCAGAAATTCCCGCTAATGCAAAAACCCACCATTGTATTTCAATACGGTACGAGAAATCCTGTAGCCATTTGTTCATCGTCCACCAAGCTATTGGCGAAGCAATTAGAATGGAAATAATGACAAGCTTTACAAAATCTTTGGAAAGCATGGCAGTAATTCCACTTACCGATGCACCAAGTACCTTACGAATGCCAATTTCTTTAGTCTTCAGTTCAGCAATATAAGAAGCAAGCCCAAATAAGCCCAGGCAGGAGATGAAAATAGCTAATCCAGAAAAAATGAATGCAAGTTGAGCTGTCTGTTGCTGATCGTTGAATTTAGCTGCAAATTTTTGATCCACAAACTGGTACTCAAAGGGGTAAGCTGGATTGAATTTTTTAATAATTTCCTCGATTTGCTTTAGGTTCATTTCCATCGCTCTGTTTGGACTCGTACGTATAACCATATTCAACATCCAATTTTTTGAAGGATAAATCAGTAAGGGCGTTATTGGACTATAAGGTGATCCCGTAATATAATCATTGATTACACCAACGATGGTATAAGTTTTATCGCCCCATTTGAGGTAGCTTCCTATTGGATTCTCCAGTTTCATTTCTTTGATAGCGGCTTCGTTAACCAGTACAGAAACACTATCTGCCGGTAGCCTGCCATAGTCGATGTCGCGACCAGCAATGAGCTTCAATCCGAGAGTTTTAACAAGGTCACTTTCCGTGCGTCCAAGTTCAAATCCCATTTTTTTTGCTTGTTCTGGATTAGCTCCAGGCCATAGAAAACTACCACCGGAGCTGGCTCCATTTTTAGTAATTGACCAGCCTGTACGGGTTACAGCTTCGGCGATATTAGCAGTGATCAGTTCAGACTTTATAGCCTCGTAATACTTTTCCATACCGCCTTCAATGGGCACTTCGATAAGTTGCGAATTTTCATAGCCGATTTCACGCTGGCTGGCATATTCAATCTGTTTGCGTACGATAATGGTTGCTATAATCAGTATAATAGCAACAGCAAATTGAAAGACAACCAGTAATTCTCGAAAATTCAGGGAAAACTTGTTTGTTCGTCCAAATATTTTGAGCGATTTTATCGGTTTGAAAGAGGAGAGCACGAAAGCAGGGTATAGCCCTGCCAGTATCCCTGTAAGGAAAATAAAACCAATCAGAGAAAGCCAGATCGACGAATCTGAAAATGAAAAGATTAATGCCTTATCTAAAACCTGATTAAAGAGTGGAAGTGTCAGTATTGTCAATACAATGGCGCATATACCTGAAATCAAGGTTAACAGTAAGGATTCGGAGAGAAATTGTATGATTAAATGGAAGCGTTGGGCTCCTACAACTTTTCTTACTGCAACCTCTTTTGCTCTTTTCTGGCTGCGGGCTGTACTGAGATTGATAAAATTGATACAGGCAATCAATAATATTAATAGACCTATTCCCGCTACCAATTTAACTTGATCTATTTTTCCGCCAACAGCAATGCCTTGCTCAAATTTTGAATACAGATGCATTTTGGACATCGGATAAAGGAACATGGAACCTTTTATTTCATTGTTTGTTTTCCTGTTGACTATATTATTTAGTTTTTTATTAAAAAGATCAACATCCGTTCCTTCTTTCAGCTTGATATAAGTATAGAAAGTGTTTGAACCCCAGCCGGATGAATAGGTTTCGGCTTTTTCTAAAGGTATCAGATAGGTAAAGTCGAAACTTGTATTACTGGGGAGATCCTGCATAATTGCCGATACTCTATACAGTTCTTTATTGTCGAGAAGAAGCGTTTTATTTATTGGATCAGTCTTTCCAAATATGTTTTTAGCAAGACTTTCCGTCAAAACAATATCTTTTGTGTCTTTTAGAGCCTCCTTACTATTTCCTTTAAGAAGTTTGAAATCAAATAATTCAATAAAGGCTGGATCAACTTCATTTCCCTTGGATTTGATCTTCTTATCGCCAAAAGACATCAGGGCGGTGCTGCTCCAATACATCCGCGCAGCGCGTTCAACCTCCGGATAATCTGCTAGCAAAGCCTGAGATGCTGGTGCCGAAGTGATATCATTTACGGAGATTTTTTGCTGATCTTCATATTTATTCCAAAGTTTATATATGTTTTCCTGATTGCTGTAGAAATTGTCGAATTGCAATTGATTTTTTATCCATATACCGATGATCAGTACTGCTGCCAATCCGATAGAAAGTCCAATGATATTAATCGCGGAGTACCCCTTGCTTTTCCATAGGTTCCGCCATGCGATTTTGATGTAGTTCTTTATCATAGTTATTGAGTAATGATCGTGATAAGATTCTTCTATTCGTCCCTTAAACTATCAACCGGGTTTACAATTGCTGCTTTTACAGTTTGAAAACTGATGGTAACAAATGATACCAATAATGCGCTGGTTGCCGCCAGGATAAATACCCACCAGTCCAATGTAATGTGATACGCAAAATTTTCCACCCAACGGTGCATGGCATACCAGCCCAATGGCACACTGATTAAGACAGCGGAGAAGACCAGTGCCATAAAGTCCACACTTAATATCTGGACAATTTTGCCTGTTGAGGCACCTAATACTTTACGGATACCGATCTCTTTGAAGCGCTGTTGCACAGCGTATGCTGATAGCGCAAATAGTCCCATACAGGCGATAGCAATTGTAATGATCGAAAACAGCTGCATTACACGGGTTGTTTGCTGATCTTTGAGATATAGCTTGTTATAGTCGTCATTGAGAAAATGATATTCAAAACTGTTTTTTGAGTCGATGTCTTTGATGACAGCTTTTACTTGTGCCAGGGCATCTTTTAGAGGCGTAGTAGGATTGAGCCGAACGAAAATATTGCCGAAATAGTAATACTCAGGAAAAAGTACGATTGGTTTGACTTCGTTGTGGAGTGAAGCAAAATTAAAACTCGCAACAACTTGTTTGATGCTTCCCTTGCGTCCGTTTAAATTGATTTTCTTTCCAATTGCTTGTTCTGGCGTAAACCCCATGGCCGATGCCGCGAGGGTATTTACTACAAAACCATATTCTGGTGAGATGGTATCCCGTGCGCGTAAGATATCCGTATCTGAAAGCGGTGCGCCAGCGACAGTTGGGATATGAAAAACGGATACAAAATCTTTTTCAATTGGGATTGCAGTAACATTCATATCGAAATCACTGGGTTGCCCCTCTACCTCACTAATGCTGTATCCGCCTTGGATATTGACTGGGTTATCATACGAAGCAGTCACTCCTTGGACACTATTGAGCTGTAATAATTTGTCTTTTAACAATTGTCTTTCTTTATCTTGCCATCCTCGACCATCTATGACCAGCATATCAGAGCGATCCAAACCTGTATTTTTGGACTGGATAAAATCCATCTGTCTACTCGCAAATAAAGTGCAGATAATAAAGAATATCGAGATACTGAACTGAAAAGTTACGAGTGCTTTGCTGAGTGATATTCCGCGCTGTTTTTCAGTAAGCTTTCGTTTGAAAATAGAAATAGGCTTTGAACTAGCGATCGAATACGCTGGCCAGCCACCTGATAGAAATGTCAGTAGGACAACGAAAACAAGCAAAATAGCATAGAACCGAGGGTCTGTCCATATGGTCAATTTCATTTCGGCGCCCATAAATGAACTAAATAATGGTAACAGCAGTATCGTCGTCAGAAGACTAAAAGCGACAGCCAGAAAGACCATGATACTGCATTCAAAAAAGAATTGAAAGAATATCGTTTTTCTTGCGGCACCCAAAACTTTTTTGACCCCGATTTCTTTTTTTCGCTCGAGGGCGTGTGCCAAGATCAAATTTGTAAAGTTGATACAGGTTAGAATAATGAGTGCAGTCCCCAAGGCCATTAAAATGTAGATATAGGTTATGTTGCCCGTGCCAGCAGCTTTGGAATGAAGATGGATATCGGTCAGCTTTTCTAGGACGAACCGAAATTGGTAGCCTTGTTTTGTTGCTTCAGCAAATTTTGATTTTGTCATTTGATCCAATTTCTGTTGGATCAGGCTGAATTGATTTTTGTTTTTTAAGAGTGCTATGGTGATATCATTCGCAGATGACCAAGCCATTTCTTTGTAGCGTTCCAATCCTTTGTTGGAAAGAAGTGCAGAGAAATTCAGCTGTGTATTTGTGGGCAAGTCTGCGATAATGCCTGTGATTTTCCAGTTGACTTTATCAATGGATAGCGTCTGACCGATGGCTGATTGATTAGGGAAATATTTTTCCGCTAATTTCTCTGTTAGGACAATCTGATTAGGCTCTGCTAGCGCTGATTTCGAGTCTCCTTCAATAAATTTATAGCCTAATGTCTTGAAAATATTCTGATCTGCATATAATAGACCTTTTTCAGTTATCAATGCATCCTTGTATTCTATTTTACTGCCTTTGGTATAGCCATAAAGTCTGGTTGCCTGTGCTATCTCTGGAAATTCCGCTTGTATGGTTGGAGCCAAGCCTGTTGGCGTTACCGAAGAATTCACTTCTTCCGTGCTGTTCGGCGACTTATACGTGAGGCTGATATAGGCAAGACGGTCGGCATTGGGGAGGAAACGCTCGTAGCTGGATTCATGGTATATATATGCCGCCAATAATAGAAAACATGTTATTCCTATACTAAGTCCAAACATATTTAACAAAGAAAACCCTTTGTTTTTTCTGATATTTCGCCAAGCGATTTTAAAATAATTTTTTACCATGGTTATGAGCATTTAGACTGTTAATTAGGCTATATTCTTGTCACTTAGCTCGCTTTAGTAGAAGGCTCTGTTATTAGAAAAATAGCAAATTCAGCTAGTTCAATTCGTTTGCCATAAATATAATGTATTGATTTTTAGGTTTTTGTTGTGATTTTTTAAACATCTTCGATGTTCGGAAACGGACAGTGTAGTGTCCGCCCCCGAACAAATTGATATTATTCGCTCCTTAAGGTTTTTACAGGGTTTGCCCACGTTGCCTTAATCGCTTGGTAACTGACTGTCAGCAAGGTAATGACAAATGCAGTTAAGCCTGTGATAGCAAAGACCGTCCATGTAATTGCTATGCGATAAACATAGTTTTCGAGCCATGATTCCATCAAGAGGTAAGCTAAAGGGGCGGCAAGTACAAAGCCGATGCCCGTAAGCCAAATGTATTCTGTAGTTAGTAGTCGCCACAAACCAACTTCTGATGCGCCTAATACTTTACGAATGCCTATTTCTTTTTCACGTTGTTCCGTAAGAAAGGAAACTAGCGCGTAGAGACCAAGACAGGAAATGAGTATGGCAAGACCTGTAAATAGACTTGTTAAGCTCTTAATCATTTCCATTTGTTGAAACTGCTTAGCATATTCTTGATCCGTAAATGTATAATCAAAAATTAGGTCGGGATCTATGCGATTGAACGTTGTCGCAATAGCTTTTAAGTCCTGCTTAAGATCTTGTTTTTCATTTAATTGAAGCGTTATTTTGTTCTTGGGTAGAAAATCAAGAAAATAGGCTGTAGGTGTAATAGATTTGAAAGGGGATTCAGATAACGTGTTCTTTATAACACCAATAATGGTATAATTGATTCCTCTTTTAGACAATTGTTTACTGTTAAGGTCGGTAACGCCCATAAATCTAGCAGCAGCTTCATTCAGAATAACAGCCGTTGAATCTGTCTTAAAATCTTTTGAAAAATTACGACCTTTTATAAAATTCCACTGTACAGTCTCTGCAAAGTTGTCATCTACGGTGAAGATACCCATAATTGCACCGTCCTTTGTATCGTTGCCCTGCCAATTAAATCCACCTCCTGTCAAGGATAGACGGTTGACAAAGTTGGAAGAAAGTGCCGCATCTTGAATTAATCGCTGCTCGATCAATTCTTTCCGGAGGACGTCAAAGTTTTTAACGATCGTAGGACTAGAGGAAGTAATATTGACCAAATTGGAACTTTTATAACCGATAGGACGATCCTTTGTGTAATGCAGTTGCTGGATCACGAGATAGGTAGATATCATCAGGAAAATAGAAATGGCGAATTGGACAATGACCATCGCTTTCCGCGTTCGCGCCCCACCTTTTCTACTATTGATCTTACCTTTCAATGCAAGAATAGGATTAAAAGCCGATAAAAATAATGCCGGATACATGCCTGCAAGAACACCAATAGTAAGTATTCCCAATAGGGAGTAACAATAGAATCGAAGATCTGTAAAAGGTATATGTAAGCTCGTATGGGTGATTGCATTGACCCAAGGCAACAGTAATGTAGCCAATAGAACAGCGATCAAAAAAGCACAGGCTACCGCGAGGATGGATTCCACAAGAAAGCCAGCGATAAGTTGTCTGCGATTGACACCAACCGATTTTAAAACACCAATCTCTTTCCCTCTTTTTAGACTTCTTGCCGTACTCAGATTAATAAAATTTATACTAGCCAATAAAATAATGAATACGCTGATCCAGGCAAACATCCATACATATTGAATCTGCCCACCTACGTTCTTTCCATTCTTAAATGAATCGTATAAGTGCCATTTGGACATGGGATGTAATAAGATCTCAGGCTTTATATCTGTCAATTTTTTGTTGATGATATTTGTTAGTTTATTTTCCAAAGCGGGAACAAAGGCAGCATTGTCGATTTTGGCGAAAGTGCTAAAAAAGCAGCTTGACCAACTGTCTTCTATGCCTTGATTTTTAGTGAGATAGTCGACGAAAGGCAATACATAATCCAAACCATAAAAGGTGCTGTTTTCAGGAATATCTTTATAAACGCCTTGAACAGTATACTGTTCTTTACCATTCAATTGAAGCATTTTTCCAATAACGTCTGTCTGGTCGAACAGTCGTTTTGCCAAGGATTCGGAAATAATAATGGTTGATGGGCTGGTCGGAGTAGCATTGTTGCCTTTTAGGGACTCGAGGGAGAATAATTCGGAAAATTTTCCTAGGGCGTAAAACCCAGGAGCATTTAATTTTTTATCGCCTACTTTCAGATTGTTGCTTTCCAGATTGGTGACCAAAGTGGCATCTGGCATCTCATTTTTGAAATCAGAAGCGATCGTTTTGACCAAAGGAATGGGGGTGGAGCGATCAGTTGATTTTTCATCATTGAAGGTTCCAGTCATCATTACCTGATAAATATGCTGATAATTGTTGTGGTGCTTATCAAAAGAAAACTGTTTAAGTACCCATAACGTACTTATCAGGGCAACAGTAAAGCCCAGTGCTAATCCCAAAATATTTATTGTTGTATTTAGGGGACTGCGTTTCAAATTTCTAAGCGCTGTTTTTAGGAATAATCGGATCATTTTATACTGTTGTTTTTGGTTCTCAAATATAAACTATTCATCGTGCAAACTTTTTACAGGATTGGCATACGCGGCCTTAATGGATTGGAAGCTCACCGTAAATAATGCAATGGCAATGGTTATCCCGGCAGCATATAGAAATATAGTAACTGGTAGCGTTGTTCTAAACGCAAAGCCATCGAGCCAGTTTATGCTGAAATATACAGCTATTGGTATGGCGATGACATTGGCCAAAACGACTAGGAGTAAAAATTCCTTATTTAGTAATTGTATGATGCTGAATACCGTTGCGCCAAGGACCTTTCTGATCCCAATTTCTTTAGTCCTAACCTGTGCTGTGTAGGTACATAGTCCTAAGAGACCTAGACAGGAGATAACAATAGCAATCAGGGCAAAAAAATTGAATAAAGAGCCTTGTTTCTGCTCATTCATATATTGCTTTTGATAACTTTCATCAAGGAAACTATAGTTCATCGGCATATCGTCATAATAATTTTTCCAGATTTGCTGTAAGGAATTCAATGCGGACTGCGTACCGGAAGTTGTTGTTTTGATATAAAGCTGCCAGCAATCTTTTGGACTATATTGAAATACCATCGGTTCGATTTTTTGCCTCACACTGGCATAATTGAAATCTTTTACAACACCAATAATAGTTCCTGGAACTGTGCGTATGCGTAAACGCGTACCGATCGGATCTTTTAAACCCATTTCCCGTACCGCAGTTTCATTGATAATGAAGTGTGTGGAATCAGCTGTTGAGCCTGTGAAGTTACGGCCTTCGCTTAGTTTTATTTTAAAGAAATCCAGTGTCAATTGATCGGAATAAGTGATGTTGAACCAGAGATTTGATTTACTGGGCTTTCCCTCCCAATCATTGTCTCCTGTAGAACCGCCACCATAGACCATATCCCGTCCTAAGCGGATTACTGCATTAATATCCTTATTTTTTAATAATTCACTTTTGACTGCATCAAAATGACTGGACATTTTTGGCGCCATGGCAACGGAAATAATATGATCTTTTTCATAACCAAGGTTTTTATGCCGGATATAGTCCAATTGGCGTCCTATTACGATTGTTAAGGTGATCAGGATAATAGAAACAGTAAACTGTAGGACTACCAAGATCTTTCTTGCACTGGAATTTTTTAGGGCAAATCGGCCTTTGAGTACTTTAATCGGATCAAATTTCGATAAAAGCAATGCAGGGTATATACTTGTAAGTGCCAGCGTCCCCATAAGCATGATCAGCACACTTAGCCATAGTGTAGGATTAAAGAGCTGTAAAGAAATCTGCTTTCCGGAGAAATGATTAAACCAGGAAAGGCCGATAAATACGAGCGCAAGTGCAAGTAGTGATGCAAGGACAAATAGTATAGCTGTTTCCAATATAAATTGAAAAAAAAGCTCTTTTTTGCCTGCGCCAATTATTTTACGAATCCCTACTTCTTTTGCTCGGGATAAAGAACGTGCTGTGGAAAGATTGATATAGTTGATACTTGCGATGACAAGAATCATAATCGCTACGCCTATAAAAATCCGAACATTGCCAATTCCGCCGTCGCTGCCGTCCATTTGGTAGAGATGCACCTTTGCGAGTGCTTGTGTAACATAAGGAACCGGGGCATCTTCAGGTTTGTTCCTTTCGTGTATGGCTTGTAGCTTTTTTGAAACTGCAGCAAGATCTGCATCAGGTCGCAGTAGTAGATAGGTTTCAAACGAAAAATTGGACCAATCTTCATCCATGGACGATAGAAAGGTCTTATTATCATAGGTTGTTTTGTTTTTGATGTATGCCTGCTCATTAAATCTAGAAATAGGGAGCAAGACTTGAAATTGAAATGTGGAATTGTCAGGATAATCGGCAATGACACCTGAGACGACACAGAGGTCTTCTATTCCCAATATGACGGTCTTCCCAATTGGATTCTCCTGACCAAAATAACGGCGTGCCGTACTTTGGGTGATTACAACAGAATTATTATCGGGGAAAGGTCGCTTTGGATCGCCTTTCAACAAGGAAAAGTCAAAAACACTAAAATAGCTCGGATCTACAAATGCAAAGTTCTTTTCTCTAAACCTTTTATCTTTATACTTGATGGCCGCGTCGCCGATTTTAAATATGCGTACGGCATCCTGTACTTCGGGAATCTCCTTTTTTGCATAACTCCCTACTGGAGCAATGATGGACCCAAAGATTCGTTTTGATATTCCTGTTCCTCCTTCTATACCAATTTTGTAAATGGATCGCTGCTGTTTATGGAATCGGTCAAAGGATAGTTCATCCTGAATCCAGAGCAATAGGAATATCCCCACAACCAATCCTGCTGTCAATCCTAAAATATTAATGGCACTATAGAATTTATTAGAAAAAATACTTCGCCACGCGGTTTTGATGAAGTTCTTTATCATTGTTATGAGTTTTAAGTGATTAATACATGTTATTAAATATACCTACTGTTCGATAAACTGATCTATTCGTCCCTTAAACTATTTATTGGATTTGCTTTTGCTGCAAAGACACTTTTGGTTGAAAGTACAAGACTCGCAAATGCAATCAATCCTAGGGCAGAGAGTCCAAAAATCCAGGGACTTATTGTCGCTCGATAAACAAAGTCATTGAGCCAGTTATGCATAAAATAATAAGCAATGGGAAAGGCGACGAGACAGGCTATGGCAACCAACGAAAGTAAATTTTTAAGGAGTAGAAATGTGATCTGGAAAACAGATGCACCCAGTACTTTACGAATGCCTATCTCTTTTGTACGTTGATTTGCTGTAAAGATGGCTAACCCAAATAAACCCAGTCCAGCGATGAGCACAGAAAGTCCTACGGCCCAGGATAAGAGCTTAGACAGCTGCTTCTCTTGTGTATAGAAGTTTTGGATTACCTCATCCACAAACCGCAGGTCCAATTCATCATCGGGGAAAACCGATTTATAGCTTGACGTTATTTTATCAATGGCATTTTTCCAGTTTTCGGGATGCGATTGATCCAATGCAATATGGAGTACGTATCCTTGTTTGCTACCTGTATACAGCACTGGTTTAACCGCCTGCCGGGCAGAGGCCAGATCAAAATCCTCCATTACCCCAACGATGATATTTTGTCCATTTTCGAAGGTTTTGCCAATGGCATCTTGCGGATTTTTGATATGTAGTAATTCAAGACCTTTTCTATTGATCAACATTTCACTCGTGGAATCCAGTAAACGGACATTTCTTCCTGCTAGAAGTGGAATTTGATAGACATCTAAATAGTTTTCATCACCCGATCGGCTATCGAAAGTCAAGGATTCTTTGTCTGCGGATTGATCATAAGTAATTGCGGTGGTCATCCAACCATTCATTGCGGGTGCAATGTTCCCAAAACTGATTGCCTTAACAGCTGTTAGCTTTTTAAGCTCATTTTTAAGGACCGTACCTTTTGCCGAATTTTGGAAAGCTCCCGGAATGTAGACATTCACAATAGCGTCCTTTTGAAATCCCATATCCTTATGAGTGACATAGTTGATCTGCCGGACAACAACGAGCACACAAATGAGAAAAGCCTGTGCCATGACAAACTGAAAAATAGTTAATGCTTTGCGTACCCATGTACTCCGGGAAAGGTTGGTGTTTTTCCCTAATTGATTTTTGAGTGCCAGCACAGGGGCGTAACCCGTCAATACCCAAGCAGGATAAAATCCGGCGAGAATAGTGACTGCCATAAGCTGCCCGATTAAGAATAAAATAATAACGGTTTTGTCTAAACGGTCTAAACTTAAATTTTTGGGAATAAATCCTTCAAAGACATGTAAAAACAAAGGCAGTAATAGCACAGCGAGTACTGTCGCCGACAAGGTGATCAGAAATGTTTCCAGCAAGAATTGTTTTATCAAGGTAGATTTGGAACTGCCCAGGGTTTTGCGGATACCAACTTCTTTGGCTCTTTCAATGGATTGCGCCGTGGATAGATTGATAAAATTTACCGCACCCAGCGCTAAAAGAAAGAACGCCAGCAATATTAAGTTACGGAGAGCTTCGGGATGGGTGGCGTCGTAATTAAATCTTGTGTCAAAATGAACATCAGCCAATGGTTGTAATTCGAGTTTGTCGGTGATTTTTTCGCCTTCTTTGATTTTATATTTTTTAAGGATGTTCGCAATATTACGCTCCAGAAGATGTGGGTTGCTTTGTGCTTTTGTCTTGATGAGCACCTGATGGGAATCAGATATGCTATTCCAAGCATCCCAGGTATACATATTCTTTAAGTTATTGTCCTGCGGGATAGTCGACTCAGCAATGAAACTATCAAAATTGAAATCCGAATTATGTTGCGGATTTTCAATTACGCCAGCGACTTGAAGTGGGATACTATCTGCATAGATAATGGTTTTGCCGATGACATTTGTAGGTAGTTCTTTTCCATAAAACTTTTCCAATGATTGCTGCGTAAGGATAATGTTTCCAGAAGAATTTAAGGTCTTAGCATTGCCAGCCAACCATTTAGAAGGGAAAATGTCGAAATATTGACTGTTGGTGAAAACTATCTTTTGCTCTTTTGGAAAAGTTTGGAATCTATCTGTTGTCACGGAAACCTTTAGTTTCTGAATGTGGCTTCGATAGATGGGGGCGACCGCGTCTATATTTGGTAATTCCGATTCCATGGTACGGACCAATGGCACGTAGACCCCGGCATTTTTAAATTCACCATTGTTAACAACCCGATATACTTGTTCTTTATTCGGAACATGCTTATCAAAACTATAGTCGTATTGGATCATTAAGAAAATAACCAGTGTAGCGGTAATGCCAATCGCAAGACTGGTAATATTGATGAAAGTGATCAACTTATGTTTTTTTAAAAAACGATAGGCTGTTTTAAGAGAATTTACAATCATAGTTATTTCGTTTTTTGTTCACCTACTTTTTACTGTGATCTGTATCGCTATTCATCTCGCAAACTGTTTACTGGATTTTGGATTGCAGCTTTGATCGATTGAAAGCTAATGGTGAGTACCGCTGCAAATAGGGCTAAACCGGCCCCTAAGATAAATGGACTCGCGGTCAGATCGATGCGGTAGTAGAAGTCTTCCAGCCACTTGCTACATACCCACCAAGTCAATGGTGCGGCAATAAGGATACTGATCAAAATAAGCTGTACGAAGTTTTTGGCAAGTAATTGGAAGATATTGGGAATACTCGCACCTAAAACTTTCCGTATTCCGATCTCTTTGCTCCGTTGGAAAGCGGCGAGGGTAATCAGCCCAAATAGGCCCAAACAGCCAATTAAAATAGCAACCAATGTACTCATATTAATCAGTTTGGCTAGATTTTGCTCTTTTTGATAAAGGGACGCAATCGTCTCATCGTAGAATTTTATTTCTATTGGGTATTCTGGAAAAAATTGTGCGTACACTTTTTTTATCGCCTCAATACTGGATTTCCATTCATTGTTGTTTCCGGAGAGCTTCATACTGAAGGTGTATGCCCCACGGCTAAAACTGCGCAACGCCAAAGGTGTAATTTCTTTGTAGAATTCCTGGGCATGGAAGTCTTTAATAACACCGACTATCGGAAACATGCTGTCTTCCTGACCGATAGATTTTCCTATGGCATCTTGTGGCGACTTGAAACCAAAAGCTTTTACAGCAGACTCATTGATAACATAAGCGTTGACCGTATCTGACTGTGGTAGATTGCTGCCCGCAATAAGCTTCATATCATACACGGCAATATAATTTGGATCTGCATTTTTAAAGAAAATATCGGATGAAATTTTATCTTTTAGCGTGGGATCTTTTCGATGAAACCAAGAGGACGAATAATTGTTTGATAAAGGCTTGCTGCCAATTGACACCGCTGAAACCCCTTTTATTTTTTGGATCTCGTGCAGGAGCGTCTGTTTCTTACTCTGATCCAGTTTTTCTTCGTAAAACTTATTGATGAGTTTGGAGGGAAGGTCAAAAGTCACCACGGCATCTTTGTCAAATCCCATATCCTTATTGAGAGTGTAAGATAACTGTTGGCCAATAATGAGTGCGGAAACCGTAAAGAATTGAGCAATAAAGAATTGAAATACAATCAGCGTTTTTCTAAAGTTTATTTGGGTTTTTCCAATTTGAAACTGCTTGCCAGCCCGAAATAAATTGACAGGCTGTACTTTTTTGATTAACCAAGAAGGATACGCGGAGGAAATCACGACCGTCACCACCAATAAGACTGTGATAAACAACAGGGTTGTCGTCGAACTTGTAAAATCCTTTACTTTCTCGGGAATCATCTCCTGAAAATAGAAAAAGGCAAGTTTGGTTAAGAAGATTGAAAATACAAGGGCAATGGCAACCGTGAATAGCGATTCAAATACAATTTGAACAACCAATTTGCCTTGGCTGCTTCCTAGCGTCTTACGGACGCCGATATCCTTACTCCGTGCCGGAATTTGGGCTGTACTGAGGTTGATATAATTGATGCAGGCCAATATCATAAGAAAAGCAGCGACGGCAAGTAAGCCATAAATCACAGTCTTGCTGGTTCTTTCTGTGTTCCAGTCCTTTATTTGAACTGCAAAATGGGAATCTTTTAGAGGCATCATGACCACATTGCGGTTATAGACAAACTCCGATTTTTTTTCCTGACTGAATGCTAACCATTTTTTTTTCCCGATTTTATTGATAGCTGCCTGAATAGGAGGGCCTTTTACCCCATCTTTTAAGCGAATATAGAGCCTGTCGGTACCATTGGTATTGGTCCAGATATTCAGTGGATAGACTTCTTCTTTAAGCAGTAAGAACTCTGTACCATTGAACTCTGTGTTGAAATTAAGGTCATCCACAACACCCGAAATTGTTTTAGGAATACTGTCGTTATACACTATCGTTTTGCCCAACAGTCCTTCTGCAGCTTGATTCGGAAAGTACATTGCCGCCCTTTTTTTCGTCAATACGATGTCGTTGGCAGTCGAAAATGCTTTCTCAGGAGAACCGGCTAACCACTTGTAACCAACAAGCTTAAAGTAATCGCTGGTGGTCTCGGTGACATTGCCCTCAGCCTCATCAAAGTCTTCCACAAGTCTTTGATTTTTTTGTCCCTTGTTAATCGTAACGGACTCCATTTGGTAATTTCTGAATGCTGGAGCAACAAGATCTACGCCCGGAATTTCTTTTCGGATAGCTTGGTAAAAAGGCTTAGCCAATCCCCCATTGTAATTATCCTTGCCATCATTTTTAAATTGGGAAATGACTCGATAGGTTCGATCAAGCTGCGGAATTCCAGCTTCAAAACTATACTCATAATTGACAATCTTAAATATCACCCAACATGACGTAATGCCGATCGCTAGTCCAATTATATTTAATAGGGAGAATAGCTTATTCTTCCAAAGCTGTCTGATTGCCGATTTTAAAAGGAGATTGTTCATAGCAGGATTATAGTGATTTAATAAAGTTATCATTGATTATTCGTCCCGTAAACTGTCTATAGGGTTCGTTCTGGCGGCCTTAAGCGTTTGATAACTGACTGTAAATAATGCGATCATAATGGCCGCGAAACCGGCAAAGGCAAACATCCACCATTGTGGCTCAATGTGGTAAGCGAAGTTGTCCAACCATTTTTTCATCGCCATCCAGGATAGCGGTGTTGCAATGAGGAGAGCTACAACCAGTAATTTGATGAAGTCAGAAGAAAGCAGCAAGATTAAATTGTATAGTGATGCGCCGAGTACCTTACGTACACCGATTTCTTTGGTACGTTGTTGTGCTGTGTAAGTAACAAGACCCAACAGACCCAGACAGGCAATGAAAAGTGCTAGCCCGGAGAAAGCCGTAAAAAGTCTTCTGAAATTGAAGTCAGCTTCATATTGTCGATTGAAATTGTCGTCAAGAAAGCTATATAAGAATGGGCGGTGTGGGGCAAGTTCATTCCACAGTTTGCCGATCCTGGCAACAGTCTCAGGTTGGTTCCCATGTTGGATATTCACGGTTAAATAGCGGCTGCTACCTGGTTCTAGTCGTAACGCTAAGGGTTCAATTTTGCGGTGTAAGGAGAGGTAGTTAAAATCTTTCACCACACCGATAACTGTTCCTTCTCGTCCCCATTGACGGAATTGCTTGCCAATAATATCCTGTGGATTTGAATAGCCCCATTGCTTTGCTGCAGCTTCATTGATAACAAGCGAATGAGCGGTATCAGCAGGGAAATCTCTCGAATAAGCACGCCCTGCAGCCATCTGTAAACCGATATTAGGGATAAAGTCTACATCGACTTCGTATAGGAAAGGAGCAAATTGAGTCATCGTTCCGTTTGCCGATATGATTTCGGTTCCCGCATTTGGGAAAAATGTTCCAGGTACCGTGCGCGATGCGGTGACAGACAAGACGTCTTTATCTTTTGCAAGCGTGGACTTTATCGCTTCAAGGTTATTGTTTACCTTATCATCAAAATTATAATCTATCACAAGCCGTTGATCTTTTTGGAATCCAAGATCTTGGTGTTGCAATTGATTGAGTTGAGAAAAGACCACAACGGTACCTGCAATTAACGCAATGGAAAGACAGAATTGAAAAACAACTAATACGCGACGTAATAGTGTCCCCCCTTTGCTGGTACTATAAGTTCCTTTGAGTACCGTAATGGGTTTAAAATTGGCTAAGATCAAAGCCGGATAGCTTGCTGCCAATAGCCCCGTAAAAACGGTCGTTAGGATAAATATTGCCCAGGTCGTCGCATTTTGCAAGGACGAGTAATTGAGGTGTTTGCCCGAAAATGCTTCCAAAAAAGGCAGAAAAGCCACAACTAACACTATCGCTAAAATACTACTGACGAATACTAGAACCAATGATTCAAACATGAACTGAAAAACGAGATTACGTTTGCTGGCACCAATGGTTTTTCGGACACCCACCTCTTTCGCTCTTTCCATCGACCTGGAAGTGGCGAGATTCATAAAATTCACACAGGCGATAAGTAAGATAAATCCACCAATGATGCTGAATATATATAAATTTTGATAGCTGCCATTAGCACCAGGCTGCCGGTCCGCTGAAGAGTGCATGTAAGCTTGGAGAAGAGGTTCAATGTGGAAATTATATCTTGCGTTTGAATTTTCATTTGTTGGGAGATGTCGTTTTAGAAACGCAGATATTTTTTGGTTGAATTTTGCAGGATCAAAATCTTTTGAGGCCAGGAAGTAGGTATAGAAGTCTACATAATCCCAACCTTCTTTTTCAAACACACTCGGCCTAGCTTTTCGAAATGTGCTCATGGAGAGCAGCGCATCAAACGTAAAGTGTGAATTTGCCGGTACATCGGCCATTACTGCTGTTACGGTATATAAGCCCGCATCCGCTCGCCCCGCTGCTAGACCGCCTTCAAGAGTTTTTCCAATGGGATTTTGATCTCCAAAATATCTCTTAGCTGTAGTTGCTGTCAATACAACAGAATAGGCGTTTTTTAAGGCAGTATGAGGATCACCTGCTAAAATTTTCCAGCTGAACACGTCAAATGCCGTGGAATCCATAAAAAATACATTTTCCTCCTGGAATCTTTTATCGCCCTGTTTGAGTAGGATGGAAGTTTGCCCAGAAAATTGAACAACTTTCTCTATTTCTGGAAAATCTTCCTTAAGGGCTTCTCCGATAGGCCCATTGCCCCAGATTTGATGCTGCTCGGTACTGCTTACATCTTTATAGTCATGGACGATGCGGTAAATACGCTCTTTATTTACATGATATTTGTCGTAAGATAATTCATTTTGTACATAAATTGCTATCAATAGGCAACAGGCCAAGCCTATGGCCAGACCAATGATATTAATGGTCGAATATCCTTTGTTTTTTGAGATATTGCGCCAGGCTATTTTTATATAATTGCGGATCATAGCTTTATTTCTTAATCTTTAGTGTATAGATAATAATCATCTACTTTCTTATATTTCAGCTTTTTATTCGTCCCGTAAACTGTCTACGGGGTTCGACAATGCTGCCCGAACCGCCTGGTAACTGACCGTGATAATGGCAATCAGCAGGGCCAAGATACCGCCAAAGACAAATGTTCGCACCTCGAGATCTGTTTTATAGGCAAAGTTGCTCAACCATTGTTTCATCAAGTAAACTGCAATAGGGCAGGCAATCAAAATGGCTATAGTCACGAGTATCACAAAGTTCTTTCCCAATAGACGCACAAGACCAAAGGTGCTTGCTCCAAGAACTTTACGGATACCGATTTCCTTAATGCGCATTTGCGCTTCATAGGTCGCTAATGCAAATAGGCCCAATGCGGATATAAAAATGGCGATACCTGCGAAAATATTAAATAACAAACCTGTACGCTGCTCTGATTTATAGAGATTATCAAATTGCTGATCAATGAACGTATAATTAAATGGAGTATCTGAAGGATAGCGTTTATAGATCTTTTCTAAAGCTTTAATGGCTTCAGGAGCCTTTGTCGTACTCGTTTTAACATATAATGTGCCCGACCCCCAACGTGTCCAGAAGACTATTGGACCGATTTTATCTTTAATTGATTTGAAGTGAAAATCTTTTACCACTCCGATGATTTGTCCGGGAAAATCGTGGAAACTCATATTGGATCCTACGTATGGAGGCTTTAACCCCATTTGTTTCGCCAAGGTCTCATTGATGATATAGCCAGACGAATCAGCGGGCATACCGCTAAAGTTTTTTCCTTCGAGAAATTGCATGTTCATCAAGGGAATAAAATCCTTGTCAATTTTGGCTTGAGCTACAATTAGCTTATTGTCTTTGGACTTCCCGGGCCAGTCTATATCGCCTGTGGCATTTCCAAAATCTGTCATGTTGTATACACTGGATAGGGATACTCCCTGTATTGCATTATTGTTTTTGAGCTCGGCACGTATCGCGTCCATATGTTTGTAAGCCTCCTCAGGAAGACCAAGCGTTAATACATGATCCCTGTCATAGCCGAGGTTGATCTTTTGGATAAAATCCAATTGCTTTTTAATAATCAACGTACATACAATAAGCGTTACGGAGAGTGTAAACTGGAAAACCACCAATATTTTACGCATCGTATTTGATGAAACCCCCTTCAATGATTTTCCTTTTAATGAGTTAATTGGACTGAACGAAGAGAGTTGAATGGCCGGATATATACTGGAAAGTCCCAATGTACCTATAATTGCAGCCCCAATGTACAGCCATATCGTTGTATTATGGAAAGAAAGGCTGATTGATTTCTGCGCGATTTGATTATATCCCGTATGAAGAATCAAAATAAGGATGAAAGCTATGAGGAGCGAGCAAATAAATACAACAGCGGTTTCCGTGATAAATTGTATAAATAGGTGGAAACGATTGGCGCCGATTATTTTTCGGATCCCAACGTCTTTTGCCCGGTCCAATGCCCTTGCGGTACTCAGATTGACATAATTTACCGCACCGATAACCAATAATAAGATTGCAATGATCCCAAAAATTTGCACCATGCGAAGTGTCGATTTATTACCGTCCGGAGCGATGAGGTGCATGGTTTTTAAAGGATCTAAAACAAAGATGGTTGAGTTTTCACCATCGCGGGCTTTGGTATAATTGTCCGAGATAAATTTTCCAATGCGGGTAGGAGAAGCCGTTGGTTTTACTTTGACGTAGGTAGCGAAACTGTAATTGCCTAGGTCTTCATCGATTGTTTTCCATTTTCCATTACCGCCCCAGTTTGTAAACCGTTGTGCATGATAACCTAATGGAATGATCACATTGAATTGCATTGAGGAATTTTGTGGAACATCTTTTAAGATGCCGGCTACGGTGAACAGATCCGCTCCGTAACGAAAGGTCTTTCCAATGGCCTGCTGGCTGCTAAAGAGTTTTTCCGCTGTCGATGCGGTGACCAGTGCCTGTTTATAATTTTCCTGAAAACCCGCAAGGGAGCCCTCTTGCAAGGGAAAATGAAACATATTAAAAAAACTGCCATCAACATAATAGATACCCATATCCGTTACAGAGCGTTTCAGCTTATCGTTGACCAAAGTAACATTGTAATCCTGTGAAACGCGCGTTGCAGATTCTACATCGGGTGCATTTTGGGCATAGTTGCCTATAGGACCGGGAGTTATCCCCCATATTGCGCCATTGTGTTCTGGATCCAAATGGGAATTTACGGTATATATTGCCTCATAATTTGGGTGAAATTTATCAAAACTCTGCTCATCCTGTACCCAAAAGATAATTAATATAGAGGCCGTAAGACTGACCGACAGACCTAGAATATTGATAGCAGTATAGAATTTCTTTTTCTTTAATTCTCTAATGGCGGTTATAAAATAGTTCTTTATCATAAGGACAGGTATTTATTGTATTAATCAATTGAATTTTTGTTTTTTCAGTACAGGTCTTTTAAAAACAAGGATCGTGATGGGATCATTTACTGATGCCCATCATTTTCCTTGATCACTATTGAGCTTCTTGAATGTTCTATTCATCTCTCAGACTATTAACCGGATTTGCACGTGCCGCTTTTATGGATTGATAGCTCATGGTAAAGAATGCGATAAAAAGAGTCGCGACTGCCGGAATCATAAACATCCACCAGGATAGATCAATTTTATACGCAAAATCATCCAGCCATTTGTGCATTGCCCACCAGGCAATAGGGGAGGCAATTAATATGGAAACGAGAATAAGTTTGATGTAATCTTTTGATAATAGACCGATAATACCCAAAACAGTACTTCCTAAGACTTTTCGAATACCGATTTCTTTTGTACGTTGTGCTGTTGTTATGGTGACAAGCCCAATTAATCCCAAACAACTGATCAGAATCGTTGTCGAGGTAAAGAGATTGATGATCTTTGAGAACTTGAGGTCACTGCTGTATAACTCTTTAATTTGTTGATCATAGAAATCGTATTTAAATGGAGCTTTAGGATAATATTTTTTCCACTCTTTTTCAATGTGCTTTAGTGTTTCTGGCCAGGCCGCTGAATTGTTGTTCAGCTTGACGCTTAATCTGTTTAATTCCCATTTCTTCACGGAGCTTAGCATAACCACTGGTTGAATGGCGGCATGATGGTTTTTTGTATGGAAATTGTCAGTTACGCCCACAATTTGCCGCTGTTTGTCCGTAAACGTAACAAAGCTTCCAAGGGCAACAGCTGCAGATTTGAAACCTAATTTTTGCACAGCAGCTAAATTTAAAGCAATGCCTGTACTTGTATCGGCTAGCTGCAGCGGACGACCGGCAAGCATTTTGAAATTATAGAGCTTAAAGTTATCTTGATCGACAAATTTCATTTGCACATCTGCCTGCACTTGTCCGGTATCACTTTTTACAAACAGGGCATTTCCCCAATGGTCGTTGCTCATCGGAAGATGACCTAAGGATACCTGTTCTATACCCGTTATATTTCTAAGTGCTTGTTTAAAAACGAAAGGATCAACCTTACTGTCCTGATAACTTTTACTTGGAAAGTTTATGGTGATAATCGCATCCTTGTCAAAACCGGGATTACTTTGCAAGGAGTGCTTCAGCTGTAAACCAATAATGCAAGTTGAAATAACAAATAATTGCGCAATCAAAAATTGAAAGATGATGAGCATTTTTCGAAAAGATAGATTGCCAAATTTGATACCTTGAGTATTTGAAATTTTAATGACTTCAACAATCTTAATTTTATTGGTTAATAGGATCGGGTAACCTGAAGAGATTAACGTAATAAGAATTGTAAGTGCTGCCAAAAAGAAAAATACACCCCATGGGTCTGGATATAAATTGAGCTGATTGGGAATATAGGAAGCTAAAATTTTTTGAATAAGAACAAGTAGGGGCCAAGATAAAAGAACCGAAAAGGCGGTAATGCAAAACGTTTCCAGCAAAAAGGACTTAGTGATCCTTTTTTGGCTTTCACCCAATGTTTTTCGGATGCCAATTTCTTTGGCCCGTTGTGGAATTTGGGCTGTAGCCAGATTGATGTAATTGACACAGGCTAGCAGGAGTAGAAACAGACCAATACCGATAAGTCCAAACATGATTTTCTTGTCTACGTTGTTTTGAGCGAAAGAAGTAAAATGTAAATCTTTTAGCGGTACTGTATTGAGATGCATCTTAAATCCGAACTTGTCAAATTCAGTATGCGTCATTTCATAAGCTTTTTTGTCGATTTCCTTGATCAGATTGGCTAGTGAAGCGGAAGATTTTACCTTTATAAAAAGCTGCCAATTTGAATTTGAATTGTTCCAGTTGCTGCTATTCCATTCCTTTTCAGGGATCTTGATAAATTCCTTCGCCAAAAAACTGCTTGGATGGGCCAGATCTTTCACCACTCCGCTGACATTATACAGTGTACTATCATAAGACAATGTTTGCCCAATGATCTGGTTTATTGGTGTGCCCGGAAAATAGAGTTTTGCGCGAGATTCGGTTAATATAACTTCGTGATTGCTGGTCAGTATATTTTTTTGATCACCAGCCAGCCAGACATAAGGGGTCATTTTGAAGTAATCTTCCGTGGTACCGATAATTTCCGGCTGATCTTCAAATTCGATTTTCTGTTTTTGATTCGTATTGCTAATACGCTCGAAGTATTGTTTGAATACAGGTACTGTAAGTTCGACGTTTGCGAAGTTTTCTTTGATATATGCCGGTAAAGGCGCAGGAATACCGTCAAAGTGATCCAGCTTATCCTTTTCTTCGTAAGAACTGTGTACCTTATAAATCAATTCCCTATCGGGATGATGCTGATCAAAACTAAATTCATAATTGACGATACGGAAAATAAGCCAACAGGCACTTATTCCAATGGCAAGCCCGATTACATTTAAAAATGTAAAAAGGCGATTGCGCCAGAGTTGTCTAAAAATTAACTTAATACTGCTCATCATTATTAGGGTTATCGGGTTAATAGCTAAGTCACTGGGTTATTTTTTTATATTGCAGTTGTTTCCATAATAACTTGTCCATCTAACATGCGGATTACACGGTCAGAAAATTTGGCATCATGTTCACTGTGTGTTACCATGACAATGGTTGTACCAGCTTCGTTCAACTCGGTAAGCAGCTGCATAACTTCGTTACCATTATTGGAATCGAGGTTACCTGTAGGCTCATCGGCGAGAATCAATTTTGGATTGTTCACTACGGCACGAGCAACAGCTACACGTTGCTGTTGACCTCCCGAGAGCTGCTGTGGGAAGTGGTTGCGACGGTGCATGATCTGAACTTTCTCAAGGACTTCTTCTACACGTTTTTTACGCTCAGCGGCTGGAACGTTGGTATAAACAAGTGGAAGTTCAACGTTTTCAAATACAGTCAGCTCATCGATCAGATTGAAACTCTGGAATACAAAACCAATATTATGTTTGCGAAGATCTGAACGCCCGCGTTCCTTAAATTTGGCAACCTCAATGTCATTAAATAGATAGCTTCCTTCATCCAAATCATCCAGTAATCCGATGATATTGAGTAACGTCGATTTTCCACAGCCTGAAGGTCCCATTACAGCAACAAATTCTCCTTCTTTAACATGAATGTTTAGGTTGTTTAATGCGACGGTTTCCACTTCTTCAGTGCGGTAATACTTTTGAAGGTTTGTGATCTTGATCATATTTTTTGTGCTCATGGTTTTTATGTTTTTGTATCCTTAGCGAAATTGCTTTGGACGGTTACTGTTTTTATTATTAAACTCGTTTAAATTTTATTGATCTCTTAATGTTTTGGTCGGGTTGGCTATTGCTGCTTTAAATGCTTGTGAACTAATAGTCAATAAGGCAATGATAATTGCTGCAACGGCGCTGATTACAAAAATACTCCAGGAAATCTCCACATGATGTACATAGTTGGTCAACCATTTGCTCATAATGATCCAGGCAATTGGAAAGGCAATAATACATGATATTGCCACAAGAATAACAAATTCCCGATTGAGCATCTGGATAAGTCCTGATACAGATGCCCCCAGTACCTTGCGGATACTGATTTCTTTGGCACGCTGCTCTGTTGCAAATGCGGCCAGGCCAAATAGTCCCAGGCAGGATATAATGATGGACATAATAGCAAATACACTAGAAAGTCGCTGTACGAAAAGCTCGGCTTGAAATTTAGCATTGAAGCTATCATCTAAAAATTTATAGTCGAATGGGAAGCCCGGATTATTTTTGACGATGATCTTCTCGATTTGTTGAATGGCATCTGGTAGATCTACTCCAGCCTTTGTTTTGATAGTCATGATGCCGTTATCTCTATTCATTGGTAGAAACAGCATCGGTTCGGGATCCGCATATACATTGTTATAAACGAAGTTCTTGACGACACCAGCGATGGTGAATTTTTCCTCGCCGTAACTGATGATATTACCTGCAACAAGGCCATCTTTTTTGATCAGTTTTGCAAATGCTTCGTTGATCACGACCGAAGTGCTATCGCCCACAAAATTTTGATGGAAGTTTCTACCGTCAAATAGCTTGAGATCTAAAGCTGGGATAAGGCCCTCATCAGAACGTAACATACCAATCAGAATACTGGCATTTGGATCTTTTCCTTCCCAGCTGAAGCCGGAACTGTTGGAATAAATATTAAGGATACTCATATCACTGACACCTACCTCTTGGACGGCTCCTGTTGCCAAAAGTTGACTCTTAATCAAGGGGAGGTGTTTGGCCATATCACCTTGGAGTGCTGTCGTCAATACTTGACTCTTATCGAATCCGAGATCCCTGTTTTTGTTGTGCTGGATCTGTTGATAAATAATAATGGTACTGATAATTAATACGACTGAAGCAGAATATTGAACAACAACCAGTCCTTTTCGTACAATACTTCCGCTACCTGTCTTTTGCTTCGCACCTTTAATGCTCGAAAGCGGCTTAAATGCAGATAGAAAAAATGCAGGATAGCTCCCGGCAAACAAACCACACAGGACTGTAACAGTAAGTAAAAATCCGATGTGTAAAGGTTCGAAAATATTGACCTGTAGTTCTTGGCCGATCATTGTATTGAAAGGGCGTATAAAGATGTAAATCAATAAAATGGCCACTAACGAAGAAATTGTTGCTAATACGATCGATTCTCCCAAGAATTGTGCTATCAAGGATTGACGGCTAGCACCAATAACTTTGCGCATGCCCACTTCTTTTGCTCTTTTTTCTGATCGGGCAGTTGCAAGATTCATAAAATTAATGCAGGCAATTAGTAGAACGATCCAAGCTATAAAAGTAAATAGGCGAATATTTTTAATACCACCTTCTTTTTCATTTCCGCTGTTGTCAAACTGATTGTAAGTAATCCAGCGATCCATTGGATAAAGATAGTTTTGCGAAAAAGTAACTTCGCCATTGGTTTTCTTTTTGACGAAATCCATCATCTGTTTGTTGATCTGGTCTACATTGGCGTTTTCATCAACCTGTACGAGTGTTTGTAAGCCATTATTCCCCCAGGTTTCCAACCAGTCTTGTCCAGCTTCGTATTTCTTAAATGGGATGAGCCATTGAAAACTAAAACTGCTGTTTTTAGGTAAATCCTTGATGACAGCTGCTACGATAAATGGTTCCTTATTATTTGTTTTGACAGTTTTTCCCAATGCGGGACGATCCCCAAACAATTTTTTTGCACCTGTCTCAGATAGGATAATATTATTCACTTGATCGAATGCACTTTTCCGATCACCTTCTAAAAATTCTAAAGACAGTACATCGGCAATGGTACCATCAGCATATAGTCCTGTTTGGAACAAATTATTATCGCCGACTGAAAAAAGCATCGGGGTATCCCAAGTCATCCGGACTGCATGTTTAATACCTGGAATCTCTTTCTCTACGCTTTGTGCAAATGGTCCTGGGGTAGATTGAAAAACATAGGTGGCACCGTCGTATGTCTGTTTTGATTTGACAATATAGATATCCTTTTTGTTGGCGAAATTATCGTTGTAGCCCAATTCGTTTTCCACCCATAGAAAAATCAACGATGCCGCAGCGATCCCGACCGCCAGTCCAAAAATATTGAGAAAGCTGTAGCCTTTGGTTTTCCAGAGGTTACGTAGTGCGGTTTTAATAAAGTTCTTAATCATCGTGTAGTTTGTATTATTTATTTTATTTCTTCTATTCGTCTCTCAAAATTTTTGTAGGGTTGACCATTGCCGCTTTGAAAGAAACCGATCCGGCCGTAAGAACAACCAATAAAATAGTTATTAGGGCTGCTAGTATAAAAACCCAGGGACTTATTGACGTACGGTAGACATAATTATCCAGCCATTTGGAAATAATCAGCCAGGAAATAGGAAAAGCAATCAAGAATGATACGATTACAGGGATCATATAGTCCCTGCCGATCATCATAACAATATCCTGTGTCGATGCACCTAGTGTTTTTCGGATTCCAATTTCTTTTAGTTTAGCCTCTGTACTGAACAAGACGAGTCCGGATAGGCCAATACAGGAAAGTAATATGGTTATAGCGGCAAATAACTGAACAAGCGTTCCATGGATAATATCCTTTTTATACATTTTATCAAAAGATTCGTCCATAAAGGCATAATTGAATGTTGATTCAGGATTGTACTTTTTCCATAGCTTTTGGACGGCAGCAATCGCCTGCTCTTCATGTCCAGGACTTGTTTTAACATACATCCCCCCAAGTGCATAGCCCATGCCGGAAAAAAAGATGCAAGGTTTTATCGCTGTTTTTAGGTCATTGAAATTAAAATCCTTCATGATCCCCATAATGGTCAGTCTTTTTCCCTGAAAAGTAATGGTTTTACCAATCGGATTTTTTAATCCCATTTGCTTAATTGCCGTTTCATTTAGTAGCGCGTGGCTGCTATCGGAAGGATTGTTTTTAAAACCATCTCCTTCAGCTAATTTGATGTCTAAAACAGAAGTAAAATTTGGATCGATAGCAACGCGCCTAATGAAAAAATTGGACTGCAGTTGGTCTTTCCCATCCCAATCGATGTCGGCAGTTTCAGACCCGATATTACTGATGTCATTGCTGGCCGCGGTAACTCCTACAATGCCCTGTTGATTTTGCAGTTCGTCTCGGATCGCTTCATAATGCGTTAAGAAGTTTTTCTGTTCAAATAAAAAGACATTTTCTTTGTTGTATCCCAAATCCTTGTGACGCATATAGCGCAGTTGCTTCTCAAAAATAAAAGTGGTGATAATCAGTATAACTGTGCAGCAGAATTGGAGGACGACAAGCCCTTTTCGTAGGTTATTTTTGTTGCCAAATAATGTGCTGTTATTTTTTAACTGGCTCAAAACCTTGTTGCTTGAGAAAAGTACAGCCGGATAGATCCCTGCGATTATTACGGTCACTACAAAGGTGAGTAAAAAGATAAGCCATAACTCGGATGAAAAAACATTGAATTGAATGTTTTTTTCAGCAAGTGTATTAAAAAATGGGATCGCGAGATAAGCGAGTAGGGTAGCAATGCATAATGAAATCAGAAACAGCACCGCAGACTCAGTCAGATATTGAAGAAAAAGATGACTTCTCTTAGCGCCAATAATTTTACGAATACTGATTTCCTTTATTCTTTTTGTGACTCGGGCCGTAACCAAATTGACATAATTAATACAGGCAACAAGTAAGATAACAAATGCGATGACCGCAAATATATAAACGGACTGCATACCGCTATCATCACCTTTAGGAGTATATAGATTTGTTTGTGTTATTTTCTGAAGGAAGAATGCAAATTTAGTATATAGTGGATTTCCTTGAAAATTGCCTTTTTGGATAGCAGTGAGTTGCTGTGCTACCTGACCGGGGTTAGAACCTGGTTTTAGCAAGAAGTAGATGTAATATTGAAAATTACCCCATTTTTCATCCAGTGGTTCTTTGGATAGACTCGCCAATAATTCAAATGGCAATAGATAATCAGCCTGAATGGAACTATTGCTAGGAAAGTCCCTGATGACAGCAGTAATTAAAAAAGGTTGCTTACCAGTTTTCAGAATAGGGTCAACTTCTAAGTAGAGCGTTTGTCCTAGTGGATTTTCATTTTTAAAATACTTATTGGCAATCTTCTCTGTAATGACGATTGATTGTTTTCCCTGGAATAATTTGTTGGGGGTCAATTCTCTTATAGAAGCATCAAATACTTTGTTAAAAGTACTGTCCACATAAACCCCATGTTCGCTGGCCATAAGTTCGCTCTTATTGAACTGTATGTCCTGTGCGGCACTAATGCGGCAAGCCTCTTGTATCGCGGGAATTTTTAATTTTCCATATAATGCAATTGGCGGTGGTGCAGCATGAACGAATTGGTCATTTTCCTTATCGAAGTTTGTAGACAGTTCATAGATTTGATTCGCATTATTGAAGATTCTATTAAAAGACAATTCGTCCGTGATCCAAAGAGCAATGACAATAACTACTGTTAGACTAATACTTAGTCCAGTAATATTCAGGAGTGTAAACTTCTTGTTCGTCAGTAAGGAACGAATTGCAGTTTTGATCGCGTTCTTTATCATTGTTCTTTGAATATGATCACAGCGGTTATCGAAAAGATTTGATGCTCTTAGTCATCTTCTCTTCGATAACCGCTATATGGTTTTACTTTTTAATATTCAGTTCTTGAACCTTATCGTAGGTCTCATAGCTCGATACGATAACTTTATCTCCCGGTTGTAGGCCTTTGATAACCTCGTAATATTCGGGATTCTGTCTTCCAAGCTGGATATCTACACGATATGCTGTAGTTCCATTCTTATCCAATTTGAAGATCCAGTTACCACCGGTCTGTTGATAAAATCCACCTTTTGCCAACAGCAAAGCTTTTGTTTCATCACTTAATGCTAGACGTATTTGTAGGGTCTGACCACGACGTATCCCTTTGGGAACATCGTTGATAAATTCCATGTCAACCTGGAATCTACCATTGGTGACTTGCGTATATACTTTCTTGATACGGAGTTTATAGGTTTTCTCCCCGATGGAAAATTCACCTTGTAGATCTGGGAAAATACGGTTGATATAATGTTCGTCAATATCAGCACGGACTTTAAATCCTGTCAAAACGTCGATTTGACCCAACCGCTCACCTGCGTTTTTATTTTGTCCAATTTCTGCATCGAAGGCAGTCAATTGTCCGTCAACAGGTGCCCTAACAATTAAGTCCCCAATTTTCCTTTTCATCAGTTCCAAAGCACTCTGTGTACGTTGATAAGTCTGTTTGTCCTGATTGGTTTTTTGCGCATTGGAGATTTCGTCTTGTTTCAGAATCTGTTTGGTCAAGCTGACACGCTCTTTTTGGTAATTATAATCGTTCTTTGATTTTTCGAATTCTTGTGTTCCAATCGCTTTTTCAGCAAGCAATTTTTTATTGAGGTTATAGACACGTTCTGCTTCTCTATAGGCTTGTTCCACATCAGCCATTTGGTTGCGGTTGTTAATAGAAGCTTGTTGGGCATTGGTTTGCGCAATCTGGGACTGTGTCAATAGATTCAAAACTTGCGTTTCTTGTTGTACCAGAGTAAGCTCCTGATCCGTATTGGATAGGCGCATAATGGCATCCCCTTTTTTTAAGATAGCACCATCTTCTACAAATTTTTCCTCTACACGTCCACCGACAGAAGCATCGAGATATATACTGCTAATCGGAAGTACTGTACCGTTTATGGGGATAAATTCTTGAAAGTTACCGTTTTTTATTTCGACAATAGAGATGCGGTCAGCTTCTACATTGAGTTTGCTTTTACCAGATGTAAAATAAAAGCTGGCGCTGATTAAACCAACTAAACCAGCAATCCCTACAATGGTCATGATACGTTTGCTATTCCACTTCTTCTTTTCTAAAGGTCTGTCCATAATTTAATATCAATTTCGTATGTAACTATGAAAGCTGTGCCAATAATTTAATACGCTGATTTATAGTCGTTTATTTTGTTTTGTTTAGTGATCGGTGTTCGATAGCGGACACTTCTTGTACGAAGACGTACAACTGTCGTTTTTTGCTATCTATTGTGGTAACTGAGGCACTCTGAATAACTATAACCACAGGTTGTGGTGAGGTCTAAAGGTTTTTGATACAATTATCCTTATTCGGTATTTCCCTGATCTTATTCGTAGTACTATTCATCTTTTAAGATGGTCACTTAACAGCAGCATCTAAATAATACTATATTCTGACTTTAGTCGGTGCTTCTTCGGAACTTATTCGGTGCTTGTTCGGTGCTTCTTCGGTTGTAACCGAATAAAAACCGAAGAAGAACCGATGTATATTCGGTAAAAAAACGAATAAATGCTGAATTTGATCCCTGTCATTCTCCTATTTATACTCTTACGGATTTTAATTGTCCAACTACGCACACCGACTGTCCATTAATGAACATTTTTCAAAATTCAATTTTTGTATTAAGTTGATATTTAATGTTTTAGTTGTTTGGCATGGCGATGGTCAGCAAGAAAATAAAAAAATAGATATGAAGAGAGTCTATATATATACTACGTTATGCTTTTTATTGAGTTATGCCAGTGTAGAAGCGCAACAGGCTGAGCAGGGGCTATCGGAAAGAGAGACGGGGACAGCAATAGTCACAACGGGTTACGATAAACAAATGACCAAACGAACTTTAGCTGAATGTATACAATTAGCTGTAAAAGCCAATCCGACCTTATTGCAGAATGAACTGGATGTAAGGCGTGCCGAGGTTAATTTAGCACAAGCTAAAGCGAATAGACTTCCCGATGTAAATGCAAGTTTACAGCATAGTCTGACATCTGGAAGATCGCAGGATAATTCTACCCTTCAATATATTTCATCCAACAACTCCACAGGTAATTTTTCTTTGGGAGCGAGCCTCCCGATATTTAGGGGCTTTCGTTTGTTTCATGATATAAGAATGCGTGCTGATGCAAAGACCGCAGGTAAATTGACCTTCGATACGCAGATTAATGCCTTGAAACTGGATGTCATCACGGCTTATATTCAAAGCTTGACCGCGCAGGATATCTTGCGGCAGTCGGAAATGCAGACGGAGGTAACCCGGGAACAGGTCCGCCGTGCAGAGACGATGCATAAAGAAGGCGCAATCAACCCAGGTGATTATTTCGATTTAAAGGGACAGCTGGCAAATGATGTCAATACGATTGAAAGTAATCGGCAGTTGCTGTACAGTAGCCGCGTAAAACTCGCTGCTTTATTGAATATGGCTGAAAATCAATTGGGGGAATTGGACAATATCGGAATAAATGAGACTGGACAGCGTTTGGATGAGAAGCAATTGTATGATCTGGCTGTTGATCAATTGCCTGATATTAAGGCATTGGATTATCGGATCAAAGTGGCTGAGCGGGATATCAAAATTGCGAAATCATACTATTATCCATCGTTAAGCCTGAGTGCAGGACTAGGGTCAAATTATTCTAAATTGGGGATTCAAGGAACTTATTGGTCACAAATGCGTAATAACGTCGGAAAATATATTTCTCTAAATCTCTCGGTTCCTATTTTTAATCATTTACAGGTTTATAATAACGTCTGTTTGGCAAAATTATATTTACAGACCGCTAAATTTCAAAAAGAGATCCAGCAAAATGTTTTGCGGTCGGCAACGTCCAATGCAGTTTTTAATTTGCAGAATGCAAGTAACATGATTGCACAACTACGTAGTCAAAATGAAAATTATGCGGAATCTTTTCGGATTGCCAAGGTGGTTTTCGAATTGGGAAATAGTAATTCAGTGATTTTTTTGACAGCAAAAAACAAATTCGACAACAGCCAGATTCAATTGGTCGTCAAGCAGTATGAGTGGCTGCTACAAAAATATATCAATGATTATTACGCTGGCTCGTTGAATTTATAGTTATCTTAGTATCTTCAATGAAGTCAGGAAGTATGAAAAAAGCATCTATTTTAGTCGTGGATGATGACCAGGATTTATTAACTGCGGCAAGAATCTTGCTTAAACCTAAAGTTAGTCATATTCAAGTTGAACCTAATCCGGAGAATCTAATTGCACATCTGGAGAAGACACCTTATGATCTGGTGCTTTTAGATATGAATTTTAAAAGCACAATTAATACAGGCAATGAGGGGTTATATTGGTTGTCTCGGATCAAAGAAAAGTTCCCGCAGATACATGTGATTATGATTACAGCTTATGGGGCCGTTGATCTCGCTGTAAAGTCGCTGAAACAGGGAGCATCAGATTTTGTCGTCAAACCCTGGGAAAATGAACAATTGCTGGCAACGATCGAAAGCGCGCTCGCTGAATCAAAAAATAAAGAAAAGAAAAGTAAAAGTTCCTTGCTCAGCAGTGCGAGCAGTCCTGATTTGATTGGTAACTCCATTGTTATGGACGAACTGCAATACAAGTTGGAGAAAATAGCGCCTACAGATGCCAATATATTAATATTAGGGGAAAATGGAACAGGTAAAGACCTGATTGCTCAAGCCATTCAACGAAGATCACTACGTTCAGATCGGACGTATGTTAAGGTTGACGTGGGGTCGCTGACGGAAACATTATTTGAAAGCGAACTTTTTGGTTATAAGAAGGGCGCATTTACGGATGCACGTGAAGACCGTCAAGGGCGATTTGAAGCGGCAAATGGAGGGACATTGTTTCTCGATGAAATTGGCAATATCTCTTTACAGCAACAAGCTAAATTGTTAACCGTATTGCAGAATAGACAGGTAACTCCTTTGGGGTCTTACCAGCCAATTCCGGTGGATATACGCTTAATTTCAGCAACAAACGTGCCGCTGAAACAACTCGCAGATGAAAGTCGTTTTCGAAAAGACTTAATTTATCGAATCAATACCGTGGAAATTCAGGTGCCCCCACTGCGTGAACGTGGAGAGGATATCAAGCTATTGGCTGATCATTTTCTCGATATCTATTCGAAGAAATACAATAAACGGATTGAAGGCTTTGAATCGGATGCGGTTAAGAAAATGTTTGCCTATCATTTTCCGGGCAACGTACGGGAACTCCAATACAGTATCGAGCGAGCTGTTATTATGGCTGACCAGCTCAGTATTGCTGGAAATGACCTCTTTTTCTCACCCATCGAGCAACAGGTAGATAGCCACGTAGTCGAATCTAGTCCCAGCAGTCAAAATCTGGAAGAATTGGAACGTAAAGCCATCAAATCTGCAATTGAGCGTTACAATGGAAATATCAGTAAGGCAGCAAAAGAATTAGGGCTTACACGGGCAGCGCTTTATAGACGTTTGGAGAAATATGATATTTAGTCGATGAGGCAAGGAAAAATCTTAAATGCGATCAAGATTATACTGCTGTTGGTAGCCGCTCTTGTGAGTGCCTATTTGCTGCTAAAACGTGAATACGTGCAGGCGGCTTTGATCTTTTGTATTATGCTTTATCTGGGTTTTAATTTATATGCACAATATAATTTTTTAGCCAGGCAGTTGATTGAATTTTCTGAAGCTGTCAAATATCGTGATTTTACCAGACGTTTTTTGGTGAAAAACACAAAATCAGTGGAGGGAAAGCTTTTCCTCGCCTTTAATCAGATCAACGAAACCTATAAAGAGATCAGCATTAAGCAGGAAATTCAGCATCAATATCTGGACCGTGTGATCAATATGCTGAATTCGGCTATCATTTTTTATGAGATGGATAGTGGCAAGGTCATGTGGGTAAATGAAGCATTTAAGCAGCTGTTTCACTTGCCGCATCTCGGAAACATTGCCGGGCTAAAGAAAAAAAATAACGATCTTTATGAAAAAACCATGTTACTTGAAAATGGGCAGCAACAAATGGAGTCCGTCCAGTCAAGTAAAGGGAAAATTAAATTATTGATTCAAAGCTCCAGCTTTGAGACACAGGATGCTTTGTTTCGCATTGTTGTGTACCAAAATATCAATGAAGCAATTGATGAAACAGAGACAAAGGCATGGCATAAATTATTGCGCGTACTGACGCATGAAATTATGAATTCCATTGCTCCGATCAGTTCGTTGGCTGAAACCTTGAATGGCCGTTTGGATCATTTTAAAGGGCATGAAGATATCGATGATCTAAAAACAGGTATATCCACCATCAAACGCCGGAGCGAAGGACTCTTGCACTTTGCTAAGAGTTATCGAATGATCAATAAAGTCGATCAGCCACAGCTGGCACCTATTCAGATTTCACAGTTGTTTGAACATATCTACCAATTGCTTGAACCGACCTTGATCCAGAAAAATATTGACGTGGATATTATCCTGAAAAATACTCGGCTAATTTTATCAGCAGATGTCAATTTGATCGAACAGGTTATTATTAACCTGATGCTGAATGCAATTGATGCTGTAAAAAATAGGGAAGAGGCTTATATCAGTTTATCTGCTCTCGAAGTAGATGGTAAGGTTCAGATCCGGATTGAAGATAATGGGGCCGGAATTTCTGCCGATCTCCAGGAACAGATCTTCACACCATTTTTTACAACAAAGAAAACGGGTACAGGTGTCGGCCTGACGCTGAGCAAACAGATCATGTTATTGCATAAAGGGACTATTTTTCTCAATAGTACGGAGGGAGAGGGAAGTGTTTTTATCCTTCAGTTTTAGTGATAGCATTCTTTCTGATCTGTTACTTTTCTAATTTAATAGCACGTATTCCCTGGTATTAAAACCTAATGTTCCATGTGAAAAATCATAAAATTTAGCGATGTTTGCAGCGAAATGAACTACACGCTTAAGTACTGGCGGCATTATTTTGTATCCCATAGTCGCCATGGGACCCATTCTCCTTTTGTCTATAAATTAGTTGATGAAGTGATCTATCAAAAGGCGTCCAAAGCGCGTACTTCCGAATTACCCCAATTTATTCAAAACGAAAGCAAGGTAGAACAGAAAAAGTATGCATTAATGGATCGACTATTAAAGACATTTGCTTACGATGATTTTAGCTATTGGGCCGATCGTCCGCTCGAAAGTTATCGAAGTCTTTTACAAGACCAATGTGGAAGCTATGCATACCGACATGTTTATTATATCGATCTAGACGATCTTGACCTAAATTTTTTGGAAAATGTTGGTGATCGAGATTTATTCATTATAAACGAACCCCATTTGTCGGAAAAAAGGGAAGCGTACTGGAACAAGCTTAAACAGGATAATCGTATTGTGGTAACGATAGATTTGTACCGAATTGGTTTGGTTTACTTCAGGAAAGGACAGCGAAAGGAGAATTTTCTGATTCGCTTTTAAACTGCTGTTACTACCATTGCCTGATTGATGGCGGGTAGTCATCAACAGCATTCCGTTGGACATAAAATATTTTATTTAAAACTTGTAGGAATTGAGAAGGAGTAGGGATAGGAAAGTCGATTTCGTTTGTTACTAGTAAAGAACAGCATCCATCAATAGATATGATGGATGCTGTTCTTTATGATATGTTTTTTTTACTAAAAAGCTTCACTTAAGGACAGGTAGAAACCCGATTGACGTTTTTCTCCAGGTCTTTGTTCGCCAAAGGAATAATCAAAGCGAATACTGCTGTTATGTTCGAGACTAAAGAAATAACGTAAACCGCCACCATAGCTGGCTACATATCGGCTGCTATTTTCCTTGGAAAAGGTCGATCCGAGGCCCGAAAATCCAACGATGCCAAAGCGTGGATGAAAGCGATAACGCAGTTCAGCCTGTGAGGCCAGGTAATTCTTATCCCGATAGCGTCCGAGGTAATAACCGCGCATCATCATATCGCCACCAAGTTCACGATAGTTGTAGAATGGAACGGTTTTCCCAAATGTGGAGCGAAAGATTCCCTGCAGGGCCAAAGTGACCTGGTCGTGGAGGGGAATAAATCCGCGGAGATCAACATCGAGGTTTGCCCCTGTAAAATCAGTATCGGTCCATAATTTGGGGGCATAGGCCAAACGTAATTTGGCATAATAACCTTTTGTTGTATAAGAAACGTTATCCCTATTATCAAACAATTGCGATACACCGATTAGGAGTTGTTGTCCACCATCCTTTCCGATAAGATCGGAATGATTGAAAATGCGATCGGCGCTGTCGCTACGAATTTTGAAGTTATCGTATTGAATATTCAAGCCCGAATAAAGGTTATTGCTGACTTTTTTCTCGGCTTCGAGTTTGACGCGAAATAATTTTTGATCGATACGTTCTTCATCAGCTTTCCAGGTGTCCATACCGACGCCATAATAGTTAAAGGGCCAATTACGGTAGCGTATTTCACTGATCAGATGGTAGTCGTTGTCTTTGGTCCAAAGGTCTGTCTGCAGTTTGAAGTTGGACTGACTGTTGGATGTAAAGGTTCCCATGAGCATGACCGTAGAGGTGCGTATTTTGGGGTCAGCTTTGTCCAGATAAAAATTATAAGCACTAGCCAGGCCGTATTCGACACCCGTTTCCTGCGCATAACCAACGGCCGGTAATACCATAAAACTACCGGAACGTGTGGAATCTCTTTCGGAGGAAAGAAATTTTTTACTCAATTTTTGAATAATATTTTGAGCTTTCAATTCGGCCGATCCCACTAAAAGTACAGTAAATAGTACGGAGTATCGGGTAAGTTTTGAAAGTGATTGCGGTAAAATTTGCATGCCCAAAGATAGTATATTAGCCAAATAACCAAAATAGGTAAATATACAATGAAAAATTATTGTGCTGCATATCAGTATAATTGCCAAAAACTGTCTTTTTTTTTTGACAAATATTTTTGTAAAGTAAGTTTTGTGTCTATCTTTGCATCAGCAAACAAGGGAACAACGGTTCAAAACACGAAAGTTTGCTTAGTTCTTTAAATGAAAAAAAATAAAAAATAAACTTGCAGAAATCAAAAGTAAATTCGATATTTGCACTCGCTGAAAAGGTAGAGATACTTGGTCAGACGTTGATAGAATGTAAGTTTAAATAAAGATATTAGAAGCCTCTTTAGCTCAGCTGGTAGAGCAACTGACTTGTAATCAGTAGGTCATTGGTTCGATTCCGATAAGAGGCTCTAAATGTAACGAAAGTTACAGGTCTGGAGGGGTTCCAGAGCGGTCAAATGGGACGGACTGTAAATCCGTTGCTTCGGCTTCGAAGGTTCGAATCCTTCTCCCTCCACACTTTATTTTAATTAGGGTGTTAGATTTACTCTAGTTTCTAATTATTAAGCGGAAGTAGCTCAGTTGGTAGAGCGATAGCCTTCCAAGCTATAGGTCGCGAGTTCGAACCTCGTCTTCCGCTCAAATTTTTCAAGTATTAAATTTAGTCTCTATCTTCTTTGATAATAATGTATCTAAAGGTGGGGGCATTAATACGTAAATAAGGTTTTTTAGTAAGCCGAAGTAGCTCAGGGGTAGAGCACTTCCTTGGTAAGGAAGAGGTCGTGGGTTCAAATCCCATCTTTGGCTCGTACTTGTGTAAAAGTTAAGCAAGAGTATATAACAAATAGAAATAATTTATAATTACTAATTCGCATAAACATGGCAAAAGAGAAATTTGACCGTAGTAAACCACACTTAAACATTGGTACTATCGGTCACGTTGACCACGGTAAAACTACAACTACAGCTGCTATCACTAAAGTATTGGCTGATAAAGGTTTGTCAGAAGCTCGTTCATTTGATTCAATTGACTCTGCTCCTGAAGAAAAAGAGCGTGGTATCACAATCAATACTGCACACGTAGAATATTCTACAGCTAACCGTCACTATGCACACGTTGACTGTCCAGGTCACGCTGACTACGTTAAGAACATGGTAACTGGTGCTGCTCAAATGGACGGTGCTATCATCGTAGTTGCTGCGACTGATGGTCCTATGCCTCAAACTCGTGAGCACATCTTGTTGGCTCGCCAAGTAGGTGTTCCTGCGTTAGTAGTATTCATGAACAAAACTGACTTAGTTGATGACCCTGAGTTGTTAGACTTAGTTGAAATGGAAGTTCGTGAGTTATTATCATTCTACGAATTCCCTGGTGATGATATCCCTGTAATCAAAGGTTCTGCTTTAGGTGCATTGAACGGTGAGCCTGAGTGGGTTGAGAAAATCATGGAATTAATGGATGCTGTAGATAACTACATTCCAATTCCTCCGCGTTTGACTGACTTACCTTTCTTGATGCCAGTAGAAGACGTATTCTCGATCACAGGTCGTGGTACAGTTGCTACAGGTCGTATCGAAAGAGGTGTAATCAACTCTGGTGATCCAGTTGAGATCTTAGGTATGGGTGCTGAGAACTTGAAATCTACAGTAACAGGTGTTGAGATGTTCCGTAAAATCTTAGATTACGGTGAGGCTGGTGATAACGTAGGTTTATTGTTACGTGGTATTGAGAAAACTGATATCAAACGTGGTATGGTTATCTGTAAACCAGGTTCAGTAACTCCTCACGATCATTTCAAAGCTGAGGTTTACGTATTATCAAAAGCTGAAGGTGGTCGTCACACTCCATTCTTCAACAAATACCGTCCTCAATTCTATTTCCGTACAACTGACGTAACTGGAGAAATCTCTTTACCAGAAGGTACTGAAATGGTTATGCCAGGTGATAACGTTACAATCAGCGTGAAATTAATTTCTGCTATTGCAATGGAAAAAGGTCTACGTTTCGCTATCCGTGAGGGTGGTCGTACAGTAGGTGCTGGTCAGGTAACTGAAATTATCTAGTCTTTAATAAAGATTTAGAATCACATAGAATAAGCTAATCGACTGAGGTTGATTAGCTTATTTTTTCGATAAGCGATTTATCGGATTAGAATAAAAAAAAGTGAAAAAAGATTTGCAGAAAGTGGTTTAAAACACTATATTTGCATCACAAAATAAGAAATACACGGGCATAGTTTAAAGGTAGAACGAAGGTCTCCAAAACCTTTGGTCTGGGTTCGAGTCCTGGTGCCCGTGCTTATAAAAACAGATAAACTAAAATGGCAAAAGTACTTGATTTTTTTAAAGACTCTTATGTGGAGATCACTGAGAAAGTGACTTGGCCTACATGGTCTCAGTTACAAAGTTCAGCTGTTATTGTGCTTGTTGCTTCTCTTCTTATTGCATTGGTTGTCTTTGTAATGGATAAAGCTTCAAGTGTAGGGTTAGAATTCTTGTACGGTATTGCTTCTTAATTTTTCAATCGTATTTATTTATGGCAGATCAAGGTTTAAAGTGGTACGTAGTTCGTGCTGTAAGTGGTAAAGAAAAGAAAGTAAAGCAATATATTGATGCCGAGGTTAGCCGTTTAGGTATTGAACACTTGATTCCTCAGGTGTTAATTCCAATGGAAAAATACTACTTAATGCGCGATGGTAAGAAAGTTGCTAAAGAGCGTAACTACTATCCTGGTTATGTTTTATTGGAGGCAGCTCTTGACGGTGAGCTAGAGCACATCATCAAAAATATCAATAGCGTCATTGGTTTCTTGGGAGATAAAGCAGGTAATGCTGTCCCTTTACGCCAAGCAGAAGTAAATCGTATCCTAGGTAAAGTGGATGAAATGGCAGAACAAGGTGAAACCATTAACGTTCCTTACTATGTGGGAGAAACAGTGAAAGTAAACGATGGTCCTTTCAATGGATTTACGGGAGAGATCGAAGAAGTTCACGAAGATAAAAAGAAATTAATCGTGATGGTAAAAGTCTTCGGTCGTAAGACTCCACTTGAACTAAACTACATGCAAGTAGAAAAAGAGTAAGATTAGTAATTAACGATAGAGAAAAGCTTTTCATGAAAATTGGAAGGCTTTTTTTTGTATCTTAATATCAATGAAAAGGCCAGGCATTTATCTATTCTTATTGGGATGTTTACTGACATTTGTGCGTTGCGCAAATGTCGAAAAGTATAATCGATTTATGGAGACGCCTCTCACTGTCGAAGCCATGCAGCAGGATGTTAATTATGTTGAGCATAACCTCTGGAAAATGCATCCAGACCTGTTTCTGTATGTGCGGGAAGATCAGTTAAAGACTAAGTTTGATAGCCTCCGTTCTGCGATCCGTCAGCCCTTGCTACCTAATCAGTTTCAGCTGGCATTAGCATCGGTTCTAGCAGATGTTCGGCAAGGACATATGACCCTGAGCCCACTTGTTGCCAAATTTGATCCGAAAGGTAGAGATAAAGTCCGTTACCAAAAAAGTAAGGGCCCCTTCTCCCAATTAGGATTTCATTGGCAAGAAAATACACTCTATCTTTCAAAAAATGGGACCTCAGATTCGACCTTGGTAATAGGTTCTAAAATTCTTGCCGTTGAGGGGATACAACCGCAAGATCTGTATACAAAATATCGTCCAACCTTTACATCGGATGGCTATAATACGACATTTATAGATCAGGCTTTTGAACGTTTGTTACCGCGGTGTTACCAATTGGAATTGGGCTATCGTGATTCTATTGCGATCTTATTTTCTAATGCCGACAGCACGTACCAGCGGACTGTTGTAAGAAGGTTTGATAGTGTCGATACAAAGGCTAAATCAGAGATAACGACCAAGGCTGTGAAAAAAGTGAGCCAACCTGATCAGAAGAAAAGTGATTTAAAAAAGCAGCGTAAAATCTTTGGGTATAATGCCAATCTAAAAAGAATGAGTAAACAGCTCTCTTTCCCTGTCAAAGGAGATAGTAGCATTGCTCTATTGAAGGTGGCAGACTTTTCTTATGGACGTCCAAAGGAAGCTTATAGGAGGATTTTCGACCGGCTGGAACTTTGTTCGGTGCAATACCTCATTTTGGATCTCCGTGGGAATATGGGGGGACGTCTATCCGATGTGAAAGAGCTCTATAGTTATCTGGTGGAAGAGGATAAATATCAATTTGTTCAGCCAGCAGTCATTACCTCAAAATTCAACTTGCCGTTTTACCAGGTAAAAGGATTGCCCGGATGGTCCTATCCCGTCTTATCGCCATTTATCTTAACCGGTGCCATTGTATCCTGGACAAAGACTTTTTCCAAAGATGGTCTGAATTATACCCATCTTACGGGAAGCAAAATTGAAAAGTCGAAAGCGGGCAGATATCGCGGTGATTTATTTGTGTTGATTGATGGCGGGACTTTTTCTGCTGCGAGTCTGATTGCTACAAATCTAAAAGTTGGGAAGAGGGCTGTTTTTGTGGGAGAGGAAACTGGCGGGGCTGCTAACGGCACAGTCGCGGGAATTCTTCCTATACTGAAACTTCCGAACTCCCATTTACGTTGGCGTTTTGGCTTAATGGATGTAAAGCCTTATTATCAAGTGAACGAAATGGGGCGCGGTGTCATGCCGGATGTTCCTATCGTACGGAGTGTTGATGATGTTATCAGGGCGAAAGATCCGGTATTGGATAAGGTGTTGAAGTCTATTAAAAAGCAATAGAGCTGATGTGACTGATTAAAAGCGATGATTTTAGCGTTGGTATTTAGAAAAGGGCCTGGATTTTTTTTCGTAATAGGAATGAGCAATTTGGACTAGGATATAAAAAAACATAAATTCCTGAAAAATTAAAAGTTAGATACTTGCAGGATTCAAATCTTCTTATTAACTTTGCACCTCGGTTGGGGTGTTACGTCCTGGCCGATGAATGTTACGTTATTTGCTTCCAACTTACTAACAGACATTTAACAAAATTAAATTCAAAACAAAATGGCAAAAGAAGTCAGTGCGTTAGTAAAATTACAAGTTAAGGGCGGAGCTGCGAATCCTTCACCTCCAGTAGGACCTGCATTAGGTGCTAAAGGTGTGAATATCATGGATTTCTGTAAACAGTTCAACGCTCGTACGCAAGACAAACCAGGTCAAGTATTGCCTGTTGTCATTACAGTTTACGCTGATAAATCATTTGATTTTATCATCAAGACTCCACCGGTAGCAGTTCAGTTGAAAGACGCTGCTAAATTAAAAAGTGGATCTGGCGAGCCTAACCGTAAAAAAGTTGCGGCTATCACTTGGGAACAAGTGGAAACAATCGCTAAAGATAAAATGCCTGATTTAAATGCATTTACTGTAGAGGCTGCTATGAGAATGGTAGCTGGTACAGCACGTAGTATGGGTATTACTGTATCAGGTAATGCTCCTTGGAACAATTAATTAAGAAATCAATTTAAGAAAAGTGGCTAGATTAACAAAAAATCAAAAAGCGGCACTATCCAAAATTGAAGCTGGTAAAGCATACTCTTTGAAAGAAGCTTCGGCTTTAGTTAAAGAAATCTCATTGACCAAATTTGATGCTTCTGTGGATATCGACGTTCGTTTGGGCGTAGATCCTCGTAAAGCAAATCAAATGGTTCGTGGTATTGCAACATTACCTCACGGTACTGGTAAAACTGTTCGTGTTTTAGTTTTATGTACTCCTGATAAGGAAGAAGAAGCTAAAGCGGCAGGTGCAGACTACGTAGGTTTAGATGATTACATCAGCAAAATTGAAGGTGGTTGGACTGACGTTGATATCATTATTACTATGCCTAGTGTTATGGCTAAAGTTGGTAAATTGGGTCGTATTTTAGGTCCAAGAAACTTGATGCCTAACCCTAAAACTGGTACAGTTACAACAGAAGTTGGTAAAGCTGTAACAGATGTAAAAGGTGGTAAGATCGATTTCAAAGTTGACAAAACCGGTATCATCCATACTTCTATTGGTAAAGCGTCGTTCGATGCAGATAAGATATATGATAACGCACTAGAGGTATTACAAACTCTAGCTCGTTTGAAACCATCTGCAGCTAAAGGAACTTACTTTAAAAGTATTCACATTTCCTCAACTATGAGTCCTGGTATTCATATTGAGACTAAATCAGTAGCAGGTATTTAATCATGAGAAAAGAAGAAAAACAAGAAATTGTTCTAGCTTTGGCCGAACAGATTAAATCTTACGGTAACTTCTACATTACCGATACTGCTGAGTTGTCAGTTGAAAAAGTGAATAACATTCGTCGTAAATGTTTTGAACAAGGCATCGAAATTAAAGCTGTAAAAAACACTTTAATCAAGAAAGCATTAATCGAAGCTGGTGTTGATGAAGAAGAAATCTTTGGAACGCTTAAAGGAGCGTCTACAATGATGTTTTCGGAAGTCGCTAACGCACCTGCGAAATTAATCAAAGAATTGCGTAAATCAGGTGAAAAACCGTTGTTAAAAGCGGCTTTCATTGAAGCAACTGCATTCGTTGGAGATAATCAATTAACTGCATTAGTTAATCTTAAATCTAAAAACGAACTTATTGCGGACGTTATCGCAGCCTTGGAATCTCCTGCGAAAAATGTTATTTCAGCTCTTCAATCGGGAGGGAATACTGTTGCAGGTTTAGTAAAAGCTTTAGAAGAAAGAGGTTAACGAGTCCTCTAGAACAGAAACATTCGTTACAATTTAATTAACAATTTTTATAAAGTACATTCAAAAATTCAAAATAAAATGGCAGATTTAAAACAACTTGCTGAACAGTTAGTTAACTTAACAGTAAAAGAAGTTAAAGAATTAGCTGATATCTTAAAAGACGAGTATGGCATCGAGCCTGCTGCTGCTGCTGTTGCTGTAGCTGCTGCTCCAGCTGAAGGTGGTGCTGCTGCTGCAGAAGAGAAAACTTCATTTGACGTTATCTTGAAAGAAGCTGGTGGTCAAAAATTAGCTGTAGTTAAATTGGTTAAAGATTTAGCTGGATTAGGCTTGAAAGAAGCTAAAGATTTAGTTGACGGAGCACCTAAAGAATTAAAAGCTGGTGTATCTAAAGACGAAGCAGAAGCTTTGAAAAAACAATTAGAAGAAGCTGGTGCTGTTGTTGAGATTAAATAATCTCAACTAATTAGCCCGAAAAGGTTTAGACTCTGACGATTTTTCGTCAGAGTCTATTCCTATTTATATCAATACGCCACTATGCTGTGTATATGCTGGGCACAGTGGACACGTGGTTTACAGCATAAATGTAAGCGCAGTTTTTTTAAAACTAAAATTCATATTCCCTTGGCAAACAATAATATTCAACAAGAAAGAATAAACTTTGCAACAAGTAAGAAAGTATTGGAATATCCAGATTTCTTAGATGTGCAATTGGAATCTTTCAAGGAGTTTTTTCAATTAGAAACTACTTCTGACAACCGCCATCAGGAAGGGCTGTTCAAGGTATTCTCGGAAAACTTCCCTATTTCTGATTCAAGAAACATTTTTGTGCTAGAGTTTTTGGATTATTTCATTGATCCACCACGTTATGATATCCAAGAGTGTATCGAGCGAGGCTTGACTTATAGCGTTCCTTTAAAGGCTAAGTTAAAGTTATCTTGTAATGATGAAGAACACGAAGATTTCGAAACTATTGTTCAGGATGTATATTTAGGGACTATCCCTTATATGACTCCTAAAGGTACTTTCGTGGTAAATGGTGCAGAGCGTGTCATCGTATCGCAATTACACCGTTCACCAGGCGTTTTCTTTGGTCAAAGTAGACACACAAATGGTACTAAACTTTATTCTGCAAGGGTAATTCCTTTCAAAGGATCTTGGATCGAGTTTGCAACTGACGTAAACAACGTCATGTATGCTTATATCGACCGTAAAAAGAAATTCCCAGTAACTACCTTATTGCGTGCTATTGGTTACGATTCGGATAAAGATATCTTGGAATTGTTCGATTTAGCGGATGAAGTAAAAGTTAGTAAATCTGGTCTTAAAAAATATGTTGGTCGTCGTCTTGCGGCTAGGGTATTGAAAAAATGGGTAGAAGATTTCGTGGATGAGGATACTGGTGAAGTAGTATCTATCGACCGTAACGAAATTATCCTTGAGCGTGAAACTGTTCTAGAAGAAGATCACATTGATTTGATCATCGAAGCTGGCGTTAAGTCTATTATCTTAGCAAAAGACGATGAGTCAAACAATGCAGACTATTCTATTATATATAACACTTTACAAAAAGATACATCCAACTCGGAAAAAGAAGCGGTAGAACATATCTATCGTCAATTACGTAACGCTGAACCACCAGATGAGGAAACTGCTCGTGGTATCATCGACCGTTTATTTTTCTCTGACAAACGTTATGATTTGGGCGATGTAGGTCGTTACCGTATCAACCGTAAGTTGAAGTTGGATACTCCGGACGATACGAAAGTCTTGACCCGCGAGGATATCATTGCTATTGTGAAGTATTTGATCAATTTGATCAACTCTAAAGCAGAGGTGGATGATATTGACCACTTGTCAAACCGTCGTGTACGTACTGTAGGTGAGCAATTATATGCTCAATTTGGTGTAGGTCTATCTCGTATGGCCCGTACAATCCGTGAGCGTATGAACATTCGTGATAATGAAGTGTTCACTCCAACAGATTTGATTAATGCACGTACACTTTCGTCAGTAATCAATTCGTTCTTCGGTACAAACCAGTTGTCTCAGTTTATGGACCAAACTAACCCTCTTGCTGAAATTACGCACAAGCGTCGTTTGTCAGCTTTAGGTCCAGGTGGTCTTTCTCGTGAGCGTGCAGGTTTCGAGGTTCGTGACGTTCACTATACACACTACGGTCGTCTTTGTACAATCGAAACGCCAGAGGGGCCAAACATCGGTTTGATCTCTTCATTGGCTGTACATGCGAAAATTAACCACTTAGGATTTATCGAGACTCCTTACCGTAAGGTAAAAGATGGGGTCGTTGTGGTTGACGAACCGGTCGTATACTTATCTGCTGAAGATGAAGATGGTAAAACAATTGCACAAGCGAATGCTTTGTATGATGACAAAGGTAATTTCGAAGATGCGAAAGTGAAAGCCAGATATGAGGGTGACTTCCCAATTATCGAGCCTAATATGCTTGATTATATGGACGTTGCTCCAAACCAAATTACATCTATTGCGGCTTCATTGATTCCTTTCTTGGAACATGATGATGCCAACCGTGCATTGATGGGATCGAACATGCAACGTCAGGCTGTGCCTGTATTGCGTCCGCAAGCTCCTATCGTAGGTACTGGTCTTGAAGGTCGTGTTGCGAAAGATTCACGTACATTGATCAATGCCGAAGGTCATGGTGTAGTAGAATATGTAGATGCTGATGAAATTAAGATCCGTTACGACAGAAACGACGATGATCGTCTTGTATCATTTGATGATGATGTCAAAACGTATAAATTGATCAAATTCAAGAAAACCAACCAAAATACATGTATGAACTTGAAGCCTATCATTAAGAAAGGTCAACGAGTGGAACCAGGACAAGTATTATGTGAAGGTTATGCGACTGAAAATGGTGAATTAGCATTAGGTCGTAACTTGAAAGTAGCGTTCATGCCTTGGCAGGGATATAACTTTGAGGATGCGATCGTAATCTCTGAGCGTGTAGCGAAAGAAGACTGGTTTACTTCTCTTCACATTGAAGAATTCGAACTTGAAGTTCGTGATACGAAACGTGGTGAGGAAGAATTAACAGCTGATATTCCTAACGTATCTGAAGAAGCGACAAAAGACTTGGATGAAAACGGTATTATCCGTATTGGTGCTGAAGTTGGTGGTGGTGATATCCTAATTGGTAAAATCACACCGAAAGGTGAGTCTGATCCTTCTCCTGAAGAGAAATTATTACGTGCAATCTTCGGTGACAAAGCGGGTGACGTGAAAGATGCTTCATTGAAAACTCCACCTTCATTGAAAGGTGTTGTTATCGATACGAAGTTGTTCTCGCGTGCGAAGAAAATGTCTAAAGAAGTTGAACGCAAAACTTTAGAAAAACTAGAGGTTGCTCACGATAGAGTTGTTAAATCATTGAAGGATCGTTTGGTAGAAAAATTATTCACAGTAGTGAATGGTAAAACAAGCCAAGGGGTATACAATGTATATAAAGAGTTGTTGGTTGCTAAGGGAGCTAAGTTTACACAAAAAATCCTAGCTGAATTAGATTACAACAACATCAACCCAATGGGATGGACAACTGACGAAGATAAAAACGAGTTGATCAAAATGGCTCTTCATAATTACAACATCAAAATTAATGAAGAGTTGGGTTCGTTCAAACGTGATAAATTTGCAGTGTCTGTCGGTGATGAACTTCCATCCGGAATTGTGCAGATGGCTAAAGTTTACGTTGCTAAAAAACGTAAGCTGAAAGTAGGGGATAAGATGGCCGGTCGTCACGGTAACAAAGGTATCGTTGCACGTATCGTACGTGATGAAGATATGCCATTCTTGGAAGATGGTACACCAGTTGATATCGTGTTGAACCCATTAGGGGTACCTTCACGGATGAACTTGGGGCAGATCTATGAAACCGTATTGGGTTGGGCTGGTCAAAAATTAGGTGTGAAATTTGCTACGCCTATCTTTGATGGTGCTGAAATGGATCAGGTACAAGATTGGGTTGCGAAAGCTGGTTTACCAAAATCTGGACGTACATATTTGTACAACGGATTGACAGGTGACCGTTTTGATCAACCAACGACAGTGGGTGTAATCTACATGTTGAAATTAGGTCACATGGTTGATGATAAAATGCACGCACGTTCAATCGGTCCTTACTCATTGATCACACAACAACCTCTGGGTGGTAAAGCGCAATTCGGTGGTCAACGTTTCGGTGAGATGGAGGTTTGGGCATTGGAAGCATTCGGTGCGTCTAATATCCTTCAAGAAATCTTGACTGTGAAATCGGATGACGTGGTTGGTCGTGCCAAAACTTACGAGGCAATCGTAAAAGGTAACAATCTTCCGACACCATCGGTACCAGAATCGTTCAACGTATTGGTACACGAGTTACGTGGATTGGGTCTAGATATCACATTGGATTAATTAAGCAATTAGAGCTTTGAAGGGCTCAGTCCTTCAAAGCTTCTTTATAAAGCTTTAACTTTTGAATAAGTATGTCTTACAAAAAAGATAATAAAATTAAAAGCAACTTCACTTCGATTACGATCAGCTTGGCTTCTCCAGAAACTATTTTGGAGCGCTCAAGTGGTGAAGTTACAAAACCAGAAACGATTAACTATCGTACCTACAAACCAGAACGTGACGGTTTATTCTGTGAGCGTATTTTTGGTCCTGTGAAGGACTACGAATGTCACTGTGGTAAATACAAACGTATCCGTTATAAAGGTATTGTGTGTGACCGTTGTGGTGTTGAAGTAACCGAGAAAAAAGTACGTCGTGAGCGTATGGGACATATCAATTTGGTTGTTCCTGTTGCGCACATTTGGTATTTCCGTTCTCTTCCTAATAAAATTGGTTATTTATTAGGACTTCCTACGAAGAAACTGGACATGATCATTTATTACGAACGTTATGTGGTCATCCAAGCTGGTATTAAGGAAGAAGATGGTATCAACTTTATGGACTTCTTGACTGAAGAAGAATATTTAGATATTTTAGATACCTTACCAAAAGAAAATCAATATTTAGACGATAACGATCCTCAGAAATTCGTTGCTAAGATGGGTGCTGAGGCGTTGGAAGATCTGTTGAAACGTATTGATTTGGATCAATTGTCATACGATTTACGTCACCAGGCTGCTAATGAGACTTCGCAACAACGTAAAAATGAAGCATTAAAACGTCTTCATGTGGTTGAAGCTTTCCGTAGTTCACGTGAAAATATCGAAAATCGTCCGGAATGGATGATTGTGAAAATCGTTCCAATCATTCCACCTGAATTGCGTCCTTTAGTGCCTTTGGATGGTGGTCGTTTTGCGACTTCGGATTTGAACGACTTATACCGTCGTGTGATTATCCGTAACAACCGTCTAAAACGTTTGATCGAAATTAAAGCTCCTGAAGTAATCTTACGTAACGAAAAACGTATGCTTCAAGAAGCGGTAGACTCTTTGTTTGACAACTCGCGTAAAGTGAATGCGGTTAAAACAGAAGGTAACCGTGCATTGAAGTCTTTATCTGACATTTTGAAAGGTAAGCAAGGTCGTTTCCGTCAAAACTTGTTAGGTAAACGTGTGGATTATTCGGCTCGTTCGGTAATTGTCGTAGGTCCTCACTTGAAATTACACGAGTGTGGTCTTCCTAAAGATATGGCTGCTGAACTTTACAAACCGTTTATCATTCGTAAGATGATCGAGCGTGGCATTGTAAAAACAGTAAAATCAGCTAAAAAAATCGTTGATCGTAAAGATCCTGTAGTATGGGATATCCTTGAAAATGTATTGAAAGGCCACCCTGTATTACTAAACCGTGCACCTACGCTTCACCGTTTGGGTATTCAAGCTTTCCAACCTACATTGGTAGAAGGTAAAGCTATTCAATTACACCCATTAGTGTGTACAGCGTTCAACGCCGATTTTGACGGTGACCAGATGGCAGTCCACTTACCTCTAGGTAATGCTGCAGTTTTGGAAGCCCAAATCTTAATGTTAGGCGCGCACAATATCTTAAACCCTGCGAATGGTTCACCAATCACAGTACCATCTCAAGACATGGTATTGGGTCTTTACTATATTACTAAAGGCCGTAGAACCGCTGGAGATCACATCGTAAGAGGTCAAGATATGACTTTCTATTCGGCTGAGGAGGTTATCATTGCTTTAAATGAGAAGCAAATTGATCTTCATGCTTGGATTAAAGTTAAAACAAAAGTTAGACAAAAAGATGGCAGCATCGTTGATACCTTGTTAGAAACAACTGTAGGTCGCGTGATCTTCAACCAAGTTGTTCCTGAGGAAATGGGTTTTGTCAATGAATTGCTTACTAAAAAATCTTTGCGTAATATCATCGGTGAAATTGTGAAAACTACGGGTATGGCTCGTGCAGCACAGTTCTTGGATGATATGAAAGAATTGGGATATCAAACAGCTTTCAAAGGTGGTCTTTCTTTCAACTTGGAAGATTTGAACATTCCTGCTGCGAAAGCTGAATTGATTCAACAAGCAACGAACGAGGTTGAAGAAGTAATGAATAACTATAACATGGGTTTCATTACAAACAACGAACGTTACAACCAAATCATCGATATCTGGACGCGTATCAACAATAGATTGACGGCTCACGTTATGGATATTCTTTCTAATGATAACCAAGGGTTCAACTCAGTTTATATGATGTTGGATTCTGGGGCCCGTGGTTCGAAAGAGCAGATTCGTCAGTTATGTGGTATGCGTGGTTTGATGGCGAAACCTCAAAAATCAGGCACTTCTGGTGGTGAGATTATCGAAAACCCGATCTTGTCAAACTTTAAAGAAGGTTTGTCGGTATTGGAGTACTTTATCTCTACCCACGGTGCACGTAAAGGTCTTGCCGATACGGCATTAAAAACGGCGGATGCGGGTTACTTGACTCGTCGTTTACATGACGTAGCACAAGATATGATCGTTGTGGAACAAGATTGTGGTGGTTTACGTGGTATTTATACAACAGCATTGAAAGATAATGATGATGTTGTTGAACCATTGTTCGATCGTATTTTAGGTCGTACACCATTGCATGATGTATTCCACCCAGATACAGAGGAATTGATCGTTTCTGCAAACGAAGATATCACGGAAGAAATTGCTGAAACTATTGAAAAAGCAGGTATCGAAGGAATTGAGATTCGTACGGTATTAACTTGTGAGTCTAAGCGTGGTGTTTGTGCTTGTTGTTACGGACGCAACTTGGCGTCAGGTAAGCGTGTTCAGTTGGGTGAGGCTGTGGGTGTTATTGCCGCTCAATCAATTGGTGAGCCAGGTACACAGTTGACACTTCGTACATTCCACGTGGGTGGTACGGCATCGAACATTGCTGCTGATTCAAGTATCATTTCGAAATACGATGGTAAAATCGAATTTGAAAACGTACGTACAGTTTCGCAAACAAACGATAATGGAACACATCAGGTTGTCTTAGGACGTTCTGGTGAGGTTAAGATCATCGATGCACACAATAAAATTGTATTCCAACAAAATATCCCTTACGGTTCGCAGTTGTTCGTTGAAGATGGCAGCAACGTATCTAAAGGTGATAAATTGGTAGAATGGGATCCATATAATGCAGTAATTATTTCTGAATTTGCCGGTAAAGTTGAATTTGATGCGATCATCGAAGGTGTTACCTTCCGTGAGGAGTCAGATGAGCAAACTGGTCACAAAGAGAAGGTAATTATTGAAACGCGTGATAAGACGAAAAACCCATCTATTAAGATTTTAGATAAATCTGGAGAGGTAATTCGTACGTACAACATTCCGGTTGGAGCACACGTTGCTGTTGCTAATGGTGTAACAGTAAAAGAAGGTGGTATCCTGGTTAAAATCCCTCGTTCTACAGGTAAAACGCGAGATATCACAGGTGGTCTACCACGTGTAACGGAGTTATTCGAAGCACGTAACCCTTCTAACCCAGCTGTTGTAACAGAAATCGACGGTGTGGTAACATTGGGAGGTGTGAAACGCGGTAACCGTGAGATGTCTATCGAGTCTCGTGATGGTCAAATCAAGAAATACTTGGTACCTCTTTCTAAACATATCCTTGTTCAGGATAATGACTTTGTGAAAGCAGGTATGCCATTATCAGATGGTTCGATCTCTCCAGCGGATATCTTGTCGATCAAAGGTCCTTCAGCGGTGCAACATTACATTGTGAATGGTATCCAAGAGGTATACCGTCTGCAAGGTGTGAAGATCAACGATAAACACTTCGAGACGATCGTTCACCAAATGATGCAAAAAGTGAATATTGAAGATCCAGGAGATACTCGTTTCTTAGAAAAAGAAGCAGTTAACAAATGGGATTTCATGGAAGAAAATGATTCCTTGTTTGACAAGAAGGTTGTTGTTGATGCGGGAGACTCCAATAGTTTACGTCCGGGACAAATTGTTTCTTTACGTAAGTTAAGAGAAGAAAACTCTAGTCTGAAACGTCGTGACTTGAAACTTGTTGAAGTTCGTGAAGCAATTCCGGCGACTTCAAGTCCATTGTTGCAAGGTATTACCAGAGCTTCATTGGGTACGAAATCGTTCATCTCTGCAGCCTCTTTCCAAGAGACTACAAAAGTATTGAACGAGGCTGCTATCGCAGGTAAACGTGATAACTTATTAGGTTTGAAAGAAAACGTAATCGTTGGTCACTTGATCCCTTCTGGTACAGGTATCCGTCAATACAGCAATTTAATCGTGGGTTCTCGCGAGGAGTACGATCAATTGTTGGCTTCGAAAGAAGAAGATTAATCGTTAATCGATTATTTCATATAGAAGGTCCAAGTGTATGCTTGGACCTTTTTTTATTGGCTGATGTCGTTGGCCAAAAAGAACCTTCGGCTCGCTTTCATTGCTGCTGGTGCCTGTGAAACCATGAAGATGTTGTTTTGGGATAACACTAGACTAACTATCTATCGTCTGTTAATCTGTGAGGATCAGAAATGGATATTGGGTAAATTTTGGTGTCGTTATGAACACCCGTGTGTCTGTTATGCATGATATCGAAAAGGCAGTTCTCCTATTTTTATTCTCTAACGGATAAAAAATAGAAGTATTTATTAATTCTGATTTGTGTTTTAGGTACTCTTATATAGCTATCTTCAATAGTCTTTTCTTGAAATAATCTTCCAATGTTACAGCAAGTTAACGTAAATATTAAAAAATGTTTAACAAAAGGCTTGGAAGTATGCTCGAAAACTCCCTATCTTTGCACCACTCCGCAAGGGAGGGACGGTTGCTTCGAAAGAAGGAACCATGAAAAAAGAAGGGTTTAACGGAAGTTAAGCGCGGAAATCGAAAAAAGAGAAAAGAAAAAAAAACTTCAGAAAGTTTTTGGAAGTTCAAAAAAGATTTCTACCTTTGCAGTCCCAACGGAAACGGAGGGAAAATAAAAAAGATAAAGACGGCGCAATGCCATCGGAATATAGCGGATACGGAAGTTGAAGCGACAAAAGTTCTTTAAGAAAACACAATCATGTAAGCGTGACGAGTAGACAGACGAAAGTCGAAAGTCATGAACAAATTCAAGCAATTCGTTCAATTGGTCCAAGATCAGAGATATAAAAAAAGAATTCTGATTATTATAAATAGTTGGAATCAAAAACTTCATTTTACAATGGAGAGTTTGATCCTGGCTCAGGATGAACGCTAGCGGCAGGCCTAATACATGCAAGTCGGACGGGA
>JALAGS010000042.1 GCA_022712315.1 Sphingobacterium sp.
GAATTTTTGTTTTTTATATCTTTCCATAGGACAAGAAAGGGCCGATAACCCAAGCTTTTACTAAGTGTGCGATGCATTTTGACCGGAGGTAACGAAAAACGTGTGCAAAAGGTATGCTATGTGTAATAAGTGTTTATTGTACATTTATAAATTAAAAGAATATCTTTAACAAAATAACTAACCTACTATTTGAAATAATCTATGTTAAATCACAATTGTACGCACTATTTAAGAACTCTATCCGTTCAACGCTTTGTTCTGGTATGTATCGTATCCTTACTGAGCACCGTCACTTGGGCGCAGCAGCTATCAGTGGCTAGTCCCGATGGCAATTTAAATGTTAAGCTGGCGCTGAAAGAAGGCAAATTATTTTATGAGGTTGAGCTAGAAGGAAAGCTGATGTTGGAATCTTCACCGCTTGGGCTTCAAAGCAAGTCGATAAATTTGACGGCTGATTTACGTCTGATCGAAGAAAAGAGAGCGGAAATTTCCAATAGCTACCATGAATTGAAGATCAAACGCAGCCAGGTTCAGTATACTGCAAATGAATTGCGTTGTCGTTTGGAGAATGCTTCCAAGCAACAGTTCGACATTATCTTTCGCGTGAGCAACAACAATATTGCCTTCAGATATTATGTACCACAGGTGGGGGAATCGGCTAACTTTGCATTGTTAAAAGAGGAAAGCGGTTTTAAATTCCCATTAGTAACAACGACGTTTTTAACGCCTCAAGCTTCTCCGATGATCGGCTGGATGAAGACCAAGCCGAGTTATGAGGAGGAGTATCAGGCAGATCAGGTATTAGGAGTACCTTCGAAGTATGGTGTTGGATATACTTTTCCTGCGCTCTTTCATGTTGGGGATCGCGGTTGGGTGCTTGTGTCGGAAACGGGTGTATCGGGTGCGTATTGTGCCTCAAAATTAAGCGAAGGTACGAAGGAAGGACTTTACAAGATCGCGTTTCCAGAAGAAGGAGAGAATAATGGTATTGGAAGCGCAGCGCCGACAATTCCATTGCCGGGTTATACACCTTGGCGTACACTGACTTTGGGAAGTAATTTGAAACCTATCGTGGAAACGACGATTCCCTTTGATGTCGTTGAGCCGCAGTATAAAGCGTCAAAGGAATACGGTTTCGGGCGGGCGACATGGAGCTGGCTGGAATGGCAGGATGGGAGTATTAATTTTGAAGATCAGAAAAAGTACATTGATCTCTCCGCTTCAATGGGCTATGAATTTGTATTGATCGACAATTGGTGGGATACGAAGATCGGGCATGAGAAAATAGAACAGTTGGTTGCTTATGGAAAAGAACGGGGCGTAGGTGTCTGTCTGTGGTACAATTCAAATGGATTTTGGAATGATGCGCCACAAACTCCAAAAAATAAAATGAATACCTCGATCGCTCGTAAAAAAGAAATGCAATGGATGCAGCAGGTGGGGATAAAAGGAATTAAAGTGGATTTTTTTGGCGGCGACAAACAGGAGACACTGAAGCTCTACGAAGATATTCTTTCGGATGCAAATGACTATGGATTGACTGTTATATTTCATGGGTGTACCTTACCCAGGGGATGGGAGCGTATGTATCCGAATTTTGTCGGCAGCGAGGCTGTATTGGCGTCTGAGAACTTAATTTTTACGCAACATGCAAATGATACTGAGGCTTTTAATGCTACGTTGCATCCATTTATCCGAAATGCTGTGGCCGCAATGGATTTTGGTCCCGTGTTACTGAACAAACGGCATAATAGGGAGAATAATGGGGGTACCATCCGTAAAACGACGGAAACATTTCAATTGGCGACGGCGATTTTATTTCAGACTCCTGTGCAAAATTTCGGTCTAACACCAAACAATTTAAAAGATATGCCAGCCCATGTGATCGATTTTATGAAACAGGTGCCTACAACCTGGGATGAGACTACTTTTATTGAGGGGTATCCCGGTAAATATGTCATTCTTGCCAGAAGAAAAGGCGATACCTGGTATGTGGTTGGTATTAATGCAGAAGGAAAAGAAAAGACTGTTTCCGTGAATTTACCCATACTGTCCACGGATACGGTGCAGTTAATCGACGATACAAAAACACGACAATCTCAACAGAAACAAATTCGCCTTTCGAAGGCAAAAACAGTTAAGTTGACCTTGCAGCCCGACGGAGCTTTTGTTTTAATAGGGAAGTAACAAACAGAGCCGGTGATTACTTCCGGCTAGTGACAAAACAGTGAAGTTGACCTCGCGGCCCGGCGATGCTGTTGTTGAACAGCACGCCAGATCAATCAATTCCGACTAATGGCAGTTATCTCCGTAACGCTATTAGTCGGAAAGTAGGGTTCGAGCTTCTAAAATCTTATGGCTTGTAGATCCTGCCCTTGCCTTAATTTTCAGTTCTATTTTATTTTTATCGGTGCGGTCTGCAGGAAGTTTAATGCGTATTGTTTTGATGGATGAGTCAGCTGCTCTGTCTTCTAATGTGGCAATGACCTTGCCATCGGCGATAAGCTCAGTTACTCTTGGGGAATTGTCCACTATGAATTTGATTGATAGTAATTTTGTCTCTGAAGTTGTTTTCATGCTATAGCTAAACCAGTCTTTCGTCTCGCGCCAGCGTGTATCTTCGGTTGTTCCTGCATTGCTATTGTGCTCCCTGAAAAAGTGATCTGACTCTGGTTGTTGTTCGCCGACGACAACTTTATCGATCGTTTTGGCTGTCAAGGCCAAACTTTCCACTTCCTCCCGATTTATTTTCTCCTGTAAAGCCTGTACCTCTTTTGCACTGGCCTGGGGCCAATAGATCATATAACGTGTATCATGAATTCCAAAAAAAGGCTCCAGTTCCATTTGAAGGCTTTGTTTTCTCAATTGAAGTCCTGAGAGTGTAAAATGTAAAGGCTTGGAGCTTATAGGTTTTACAAGTGCAGGAATACGGTTCGGCTCAGCGGCAAGAATTGGGAGATCACGTAAGGGGATTTGTTTGCCGGATGCAATGTGTCCCATTCGGCTGTCATCTGCCTGAAGTCCCCGGAGATCTTCCTGTCCCGTACGAGCTCCCAAAACAATAGGCCCATATAAAATACTATAATAGTTACTTTTATCTGGTAACTGTTCTGTATGTACCCCCATAGGCAATTCCAGTCTGACAATATCACCTTTTCGCCAGGTTCGCTTGATCTGGATATGATCATCCGTCAAAAGGAAATTGTTGTCACGTTTTCCGTTAATCAGCACCTGCGGAGCTGCGGTCAACCAATTGGGCTTACGAATAAACAAGCTAAAGGAAGCCGGCTTTTTGGGGTTGATTCGAATGCTTGTATTGGCTTTCATCGGAAAGTCCGTTTCTTGAATAACTTCGATACCCTTTTCTTTCCAATTTAGCTGTGAAGGAATGTAGAGATTGACATATAAGTCATTGTCACGATGCGCATAGATCATTTCACCATATTTGGCGTGATTTTCCATACCCGATCCAACGCAGCACCACATACTTGTTTGCGTTTGTGAATAAACGCGATAATGTCCTGGACGGATTTGCGTGAAATAGACTAATCCACCATGTTCGGGATGTTGTGTTGATAAGATGTGGTTGTAAAGAGCTCGTTCATAAAAATCAAGGTATTTTCCCTGCGGGTCAGTCTGATACAACATTTTTGTGAGGCGCAACATATTGTAGGTATTGCAGGTTTCGGGTCCCTCGATGCTATGTAGCATCTTTGAAAAATCATCTGTCGGATTAAAATGTTCACTCACGCTATTTCCTCCAATGGAAATAGAGCGTTGTTCAACAACATTATCCCAGAAGTACCGAACAGCCTCAGCCCATCTTTCGTTATGAGAAATATCAGCTATTCTTTTAAAACCAAGAACCTTTGGAATCTGTGTATTCGCATGTAGCCCTGTTAACTGATCTTTATGCTGTAATAAAGGCTCAAGTATGGATTGATGGCTGAATTTGCGGGCAAGTTCGAGATAAGCTTGATTTTGGGTAATTGCGGCGACATCGGCAAAAGTCTCATTTAGTCCACCGTGCTCACTTCGTAACATATCCTGTATCTGTGCTTCTGAAAGCTGACTAACTAAAGCAAGTGCCCAATCGGTCATTTTGATAAGCATGTCTTTGGCAGATTCACTGCCAGTCAGCAAGTAAGCATCTCGCAGGCCAGCATAGGTTTTATGTATATTGTATAGCGGTACCCATTTTCCATTCAGGTTGAAGCTCCCGGCATTGATATTACTCTGTTGAACTTCTGTCCAAATAAGTTTACCGCCAGGTACGCCACCGATGTATCCATTTCCATTCGCTTCCTGGCAGCGCTTCAAGTTTACAAGCATATAATCTAGACGTTCCTTGATACGAAGGTCTCCTGTCGAAGCGTACATATGAGCAAGGGCAGACAGATAATGACCTCCGATATGTCCATCTAATCCCGTATTTTCCCAATTGGTATAGGATTCCTTTTTGATCGGTAAATTGGCTTCACGTAAAAATGGGGCCAGCAATCGGTCGGGATCCATTTCCAATAAATAATGAAGGTCTAGATCTTCAGCATGTTTGAAGATCCCCGGCAATAGCCTTACTTCGCGTAAATCGAAATAAGTTAATTGAGAAGTTGTTTGAGCAGATAACGCCAGACTAAATAAACTAGCAAAAGCAACGTGCAAAAATTTGTTTTTTAAGATCATACGAGCTGAAATTATGATTGTTTTTAACAAGGTCTGATTAGCTTCTTTGGTTTACCAGTATTTTTTAATAAATGCTAGTA
>JALAGS010000043.1 GCA_022712315.1 Sphingobacterium sp.
ATCGGCGGTGTCTACCTCTTCCCATTCCGAACAGAGCAGTCAAGCCCGCCAGAGCCGATGGTATTGCCGTAACAGGTGGGAGAGTAGGTCGGTGCCTTTTTTTACACGGAAGCCCTTGCTGGAAACAGTCAAGGGCTTCTTTCGTTTTAGTACTTCCGTAATTCCCTTGTCTCTATCTTCTGTAATCTCCCCCTGTTCCAGCACAGTACTAATAAAGCAATGTAATGCCTCTTTATATAAGTATGTCGATCAATTTAGCTCCAAATAGCAAGTGGTTATTGTTCATAGCTGAAATTGAAGTAAAGGAGCTCTCTTAGCCAATAGACGGCCTCCATCTCCATATTGCTTTTCTATAATTCTTGTATCTGTGTTTTTTGTATATTGCTGTAAATATTACTTACCGGCCATATGAGAAATTTTTTGATCATTGTCTTTCTTCTATTGTTTAATTTGAGATCAGGTATTTGCCAAGATGGACAGGATTACATTTTTGTTTCTTATGAAAATTACCTTCCAACCCCCAAGATAGGTATTGTTGATTTTTATAGGCAGCTAAATGAAAAATGGAAAGAGAATTGGCATAATCTCAATTATGAAGCTCACGTTGGATTCGAGGTTTATAAGGATAGCACTGTCAAAGTTGTTTCTAGTAGTATTGGGTATGTGGATAAAACTGAAGAAATGAATCAGAAATTTTCGTCCATATCAAAGTGGATACCGGCAAATAAAGATTGTAGATCTGCCAATATAGCCCGCGAATATATTATTCATCTCGGGGAAAGATCTTATATAGGGGAGTTTGGCGCATATACACGCAGTAAGGATACAATGGTCATGATCGATCCAGGGCATATCCGATTTACTGGCGGTAAATGGTTGAATGCACTGTATTATCAAACACTTGATTATTTTTATACAGATGGCAGGCTAAAGAAAATTGAAATATTGATTTCAAGAAATAAGAATAAGTTTTACTACTATTTGTCATTTAAGGAATTTGAACAATTTTTCGTTTTCTATTACGGTTTACCTACTTATTATGACAATTCTCCCAATTTAGCCGTTAAAGGGAGTTACTTTGATTTGGAGGATGCAGTTAAGGATAGTTCGTATAAGTTATCTTGGGAAGATTTTCGTGATGGCCGGATCAGTTTAACATTTGATCCTGAGAAAGTAATGGTCACATATGATTTTTATTGAGTAACTTTGCAGCGCAATGGGTACATTATTGGACAACGGAATTAAACCGTATAATCATTACGGGGCTTATTTAAAGCAAAAGTATAACGGTCAGAAAGTGTTTAAAGTGATTGTGGATGGTAATTTTACTTGCCCCAATCGTGATGGTAGCAAGGGCTACGGAGGATGCACTTACTGTAATGTGGATTCTTTTACACCGGATACAGCCCGTAAAATTCCTTCTATACGAGAGCAGGTGGAATCAGGGATAGCGAGAGCACGTAATAGCTATGGTGCGGAAAAGTTTATTATTTATTTTCAGCCCAATACAAATACGTATGCGCCGACTCATCTACTGAAAATGATGTATGATGAGGCTTTAAGTATCGACCCTGAAAATACCTTAGGTCTTTCTGTTGGTACACGCCCTGATTGTTTGGATTTTGAAAAGATTGCATTGTTGGAGTCTTATACAGATCGTTACGATGTGGATTTGGAGATGGGTATGGAATCTATCTACAACGATACATTGGAGCAGATCAATAGAGGCTGTTCGCACGACGAATTTGTTCAGGCGATGGAAATGTTAAAGGATACGCCATTGGAGCTCTGCGTACATACTATATTTGGCTTCCCATGGGAATCGGAAGAAATGATGTTAAAATATGCAGATGAAATCAACCGGTTTCCACAGATTAAATTTGTAAAATTGCACCACCTGCACATTGTAGAGGGTTCCATTATGGGGGTCAAATATAAAAGGGAACCTTTTGAACTTTTCTCGATGGAAGGTTATACGGAATTCTTAGCCAAATTTATTCCACGATTACGTCCAGATCTGATTATTCAGCGTATCTTCGGGATTGCAGATAAAGAATTGTTAATAGCACCAAATTGGGGCTTTCCGAAGTCAGGTATTCAAACGTATATAGATAAAGGCTTGGAGGCACGTCAGGTTGTGCAAGGAAGTCTTTATGAATAAAGAAAGTACATATATGTATTATATATAGGGTAGTAGAGCAAATGATCGATTGCTGCAAAAACAAATAAGGCTTCTTTTTTTCAAGAAGCCTTATTTGTTTTCTCTCAAAGGGAAATTACAAACTAATTTCTCCGTTTTATTTAGCCCTCTACAATTGATTTTAAATCAGCCGGCGAGTAATTAATGGACTTCAATGTTTTATCGTCAGCAGTTCTGAATACTAAAAATTTACCATCAACTTCTTTGTAATAGGATTCTACACCTTTTAATTTATAGTGCTCCTGCGTAGCGATAGCTTCTGCTTCGTCTTTACATGCTTTGCTCATATTGGAACGTTGAACTTCATCAAAAAGAGCTGAGAATTTATCTTTTAAGCCAAATTCTAATACTGCTCCAGCAAGTACATATTGAATGTCACATAGTGCATCTGCAATTTCTACTAGATCTTTATCCTGAATGGCTTCTTCCAGCTCTTTGAGCTCTTCAGCGATTAGCGATACCCGTAGGGCACATCTTTGTTCAGAGGGAATAGTAGGAGCGTCTAAGATCGGATGTTGGAATGTTTTATGGAATTCCGCAACGGATGAAAGTGTTTTGGGATCAGTCATATTCTTTGTTGTTTTATTTGAAAGAGCAAATATAAAAAATAAAGGACGGTTAACTGAATGACCGTCCTTTATTTTTATTTATCTTCTTAAGCGATTAAATCAGGTGCTTTAATTGCACGATTTCACGCTCCTCTAGATATCTCCAACGGCCACGTGGAAGATCTTTTTTCGTTAAGTTTGCATAAACTACACGGTCCAATTTAACAACTTCATATCCTAGGGACTCAAAAATACGACGTACGATACGATTTTTTCCTGAGTGGATCTGAATACCAACTTCCCTTTTAGAACCACCTTGAACATAGCTTAAATCATCTGGTTTGATGACACCATCTTCCAATTCAATGCCAAATTGAATTTTGTTAAAATCACCTTGTGTAAGGTTTTTGTTTAGCTCAACGTTATAGATTTTGCTGATACTATTACGCGGATGAGAAAGCTTTTCGGCAAGGCTACCATCGTTCGTCATTAAAAGAAGACCCGTTGTATTTCTGTCAAGACGACCTACAGGGTAAATTCTTTCTTTTGTTGCCTTAGAAACAAGTTCCATTACGGTATGACGTTCTTGGGGATCATCAGTAGTCGTGATGTAATCTTTTGGTTTATTTAACAAAACATACACCATTTTCTCGCGTTTCAAACGCTCGTTGTTGTAGCGGATTTCATCGGTTGCAGGATCTACCTTTGTTCCCAATTCAGTAACAGGTTCTCCATTTACCCAAATGACACCAGCAGTGATAAGCTCATCAGCTTTACGTCTTGAACAAATACCTGCATTGGCGATATAGCGATTCAAACGAACTAATCCATCATCTTCTGCATCCTCTGCTTTTTTCTTGGGACGTTTAATATATTGTTTGTCACCAAAGTTTTTGTTGTCGTCAAATTTTCGACCTCTTTCACCATCAAACTTCCTGTCAGAACGTTTGAAATTATCTCTTTTTTCAAAAGGACGATCTGATCTATCAAAAGATCTTGAAGAGTCACTTCTGTCGGAACGTTTGAAGTTGTCTCTTTTTTCAAAAGGACGATCAGATCTGTCAAAAGATCTTGAAGAGTCATTTCTGTCAGAGCGTTTGAAGTTGTCTCTTTTTTCAAAAGGACGATCAGATCTGTCAAAAGATCTTGAAGAATCGTTTCTATCGGAACGTTTGAAGTTGTCTCTTTTTTCAAAAGGACGGTCAGATCTGTCAAAAGATCTTGAAGAATCGTTTCTGTCGGAACGTTTGAAATTGTCTCTTTTTTCTAAAGGACGGTCAGATCTGTCAAAAGATCTTGAGGAATCATTTCTGTCTGAACGTTTGAAGTTATCTTTTTTGTCGAAAGAACGTTCTGATCTATCAAATTTATTAAAGGAATCTTTTTTGTCAAAAGATCTTGAAGAATCATTTTTATCAAATGAGCGGCCCCCTCTACCAAAGGATTTTTCTGAATTATCTTTTGAACGGAAGGAATTGTTATCTCCTCGGAAGGATGGTTTGTCGGAGGATTTCTTAGATCCGAATGATCTGTTCTCACGGTTATCATCTTTTCTGAAAGAACCTCTTTCAGAACGGTCATTGGACCCAAATGATTTTTTTTCGAAACTATTGTTCTTATCGCCTCGAGATTTGAAGCTATCTGAGTTGCCTCGTGACTTTCTGGAGTTGTCATCACGACTGTTCCTTTTATTGCTGAATGGCATTGTGTTTTGCTAAAATGTGAACTACAAAGTTAGGGATAATTTTGGGTTTTGCGAAAAAATCCTTATCTTTTTGTCTTTTCTTGAATTTACCGCGTTTTTACGCTGAAAAAGCCGCTTTAAGTTGTCTAGAATGTAACTATTTGTTTTTTAAATAAATAGTGTTTACCTTTGTACCCTTGAATTTGAACCAAGCTATTTTTTGATCGATTTGCGTCGTGGATAGGGTAGCATTAAGGGAGTGAATGATAAGAAAGAAAGTTTTATGTAGTAGTTTGATTTTGTTTGCTTTATTGCTGTCAAAATTATACTCAACCCCACACAACAACGCTTCAAGCGGCGATAAGATCGTTGAACGGAAGCTAGTCGTAGTTCCAGCTCATCATGGAGACGACGAAGAAAAAAAAGAAAAAAGCAATTCGTTTGAATCTTATATGAATTCATTGACATTTGCCGAGGATTCATTACCGATGGATCGACCGCTTGTCGAAAGTAAATTGCGAAAATTTTTCAATAGATTTTCATTTAAGAAAACAGGATCATACGATATGCATAAGAAGGCAGAGACCTATTTGCCTATGATCGCCAAGATCCTAAAATCACATGGTATTCCAGAAGACTTCAAGTACATTCCATTAGTGGAGAGCGGGCTTAGTAAAGCTGTCGTTTCATCTAAAGGAGCCGGGGGGTATTGGCAGTTTATGCCGGCAACAGCCCGTTTATATGGATTGAAAGTCAATGGTACAGTAGATGAACGCAAAGATCTTGTTAAATCTACGCATGCTGCCGCCAGATACCTCAAATACCTATATGGTCAATTCGGGAATTGGACTTTAGTTGCTGCTGCATATAATGTCGGTGACGGAAGTCTGAGAGGTTCGATAAGAAGACAGAAAAAAGACGATTATTTTGCATTGAAATTGAATAATGAAACAGGTTCTTATGTGTATAAACTTGTTTCGATGAAGGAAATTATTGAACATCCACAAAAACATGGCTATTCACGCTATGCAAATAAAGAAAGTGAGACGTTGGATAGGGAACCCGATATGCTGTAAAATACAATCAATTACAATAGAAAAGGCTTTCCTAGAGGAAAGCCTTTTCTATTGTAATCATACTTCATATAAAGCTTGGGTATCAGCAAAGGACGATTACCGTAAGTCGACGATGTCAAATCCTTTGTAATCGTTCTTGTTGAATGCGAATAGATTGGCTGAAAGGGCTTTGTTGCCTTCCTGCGAACCTAGCGTGTAGGTATAACGATTACCACTTTTGTCAAATATTGTGGTATCATAGATCAAATTGCTTGCTTTGTTGATGCGCAGTTTTATTTTTGAATAGTTTTTCTTGCTATCAACTGGGCTTAATTCAACGACACTCAGTGTAAGCCCCTTTACCTTTTCTGTATTGGCCATGGCATATTTAAAACCAGTGGTATAGAAGCTGAATATATTTGTTGGATTGATCTCGTTGGTTGAATTGCTCGTTTCTGAGACTTCAACTTCCTTTTCAGCTTTCATGATATTCCATTGTGTCTTGGAATCCGATATTAACACTTGATTTTTTGTGTTAACATGGTACTTGTTGTTACTTTTGTCCAAGTATATTGTTCCACCATCCGCATGTGAGCCTCCGTTAGCTTGTTTAATATCCAACGAGAAATTGGCCTGTATCGTCTTATATGTATTATACTTTTGACTCACTTTTGCCAATAGTGCCTTAGCGGTGGCATCATTTTGTGCATAGCTATTCTGACTGAATGCCATGCATAGCAAACCTACAATAAACCATACTAGTTTTTTCATCTTAATTGTCCTTTCTTAACGTCTCCAAATATTGTTCTAATGAATACTCATCGGGATAAAGCACTTCGCGTGCCTTACTTCCTTCAAATGGACCTACAATTCCTGCAGCTTCCAATTGGTCGATGATCCGTCCTGCTCTATTATAACCCAGTTTCAATTTACGCTGGATTAAGGAAGTAGAACCTTGTTGATGCATGACAATCAAGCGGGCAGCGTCTTCGAACAATTGATCGCGGTCTTTAGGATCAAAATCTACGCTACCAGAGCCATCTCCGTTTTCGTCAACGTATTCGGGAAGCATGAACGCTGAAGGATAACCTCGTTGTGCCCCGATGTAATCGGAAATCTGTTCAACTTCTGGTGTATCCACAAATGCACATTGAATACGTATCAAATCACTTCCAGTAGCTAACAGCATGTCACCACGACCGATCAACTGATCTGCTCCACCTGTATCCAGGATTGTCCGTGAATCGACTTTGGACAATACCCTGAAAGCAAGACGTGCAGGGAAGTTAGCCTTGATTGTACCGGTAATGATATTGACGGATGGACGTTGGGTAGCGATAACCAAGTGTATCCCTACAGCACGAGCCAATTGGGCTAAACGTGCAATTGGTGTTTCGACCTCTTTTCCTGCTGTCATCATCAAGTCGGCAAACTCATCAACAATAAGAACGATATATGGTAAGAATCGATGACCCTCCTCAGGGTTTAATCTGCGATTGACAAATTTTGCATTATATTCCTTTAAATTACGTACCTGTGCATTTTTTAATAAATCATAGCGCTGATCCATCTCTATACACAGGGAATTTAGCGTGTTGATTACTTTTTTAGTATCGGTAATAATAGCATCACCATCATCAGGTAATTTTGCAAGGAAGTGACGTTCTACTTTTTTAAATAGAGAAAGTTCCACTTTCTTAGGGTCAACAAGGACAAATTTGAGTTCCGCCGGATGTTTTTTATACAGTAAGGATGTCAGAATGGCGTTGATACCAACTGATTTACCTTGTCCTGTAGCCCCTGCGACCAAAAGGTGGGGCATTTTAGCTAAATCGGCAATATAGACTTCATTGGAGATTGTCTTACCCAAAGCAATAGGAAGATCCATGTCAGTTTTCTGAAATTTCTCCGTAGCGAGTACCGATCGCATAGATACCATTTCCGGATTGGAGTTTGGTACTTCGATACCGATTGTTCCCTTTCCGGGCATTGGTGCAATAATCCGGATACCTAAGGCTGCAAGACTTAAAGCAATGTCATCTTCCAGATTTTTAATTTTCGAAATGCGGACACCTGGTTTGGGGATAATCTCATACAGCGTAACTGTTGGACCTATGGTGGCTTTGATGCTTTCGATTTCGATGCTGTAATTTCTCAGGGTATCAACGATCTTATTTTTATTCGCTTCGAGTTCCTGTTGATTGATCGTTATTTTTCCGCTGCCATAATCTTTTAATAAATCCAATGCAGGGTGTTGATAGCCGGAAAGATCTAATTTGGGGTCATACTGTCCAAATTGGGCCACGAGGTCACTGGCGGTAATTTCTTTTTCCTCTTTGATATCTTCCACAACGAGGCCTGGAACAACATCATGTTCAATTGGCGGTTCCGGTTCTTGTTGGGGCGGAGTTACCACGACCGGTGGCTGATATTCGCGGATCAGTGGTAAGTCTGCGTCTTCAAATTCTTCATTCGGCTGATCAATTGTAAAACTGATTGAAGGTGTATTGTCGGTTCTTTCCATGGGACTATCATCGAAGGAAAGTACGACTTTATCTTTCGGATCAATTTGTACTTCGGGTACCGGATGATGTGTGAATGCAGGACGTTGAAGTTCTTCCTGTAAATCTTTTTCACGAGCGGATTGAAATCGCTCATTAATTGACGTTGGTCGTTGCATGGACTCCCTAACAGATTGAATGGAATCATCTTCAATATGGATTTTGTTTCTGAGATGATTTGGAGCGTATTCATCTTCATCCTCATCCTCTAGATCTTCCGACAGGGACTTGGATTTTCTGTTACTGAAGAGGACAAATTTAAAATCAAGGTTGTAAAGTAATATTAGTGTCGTTAAGTATGCAAATGCCAATATACATCCAACACCAACGATACCCACTTGTGCTTCCAGTAATTTATTGGTCCAAAAGCCAAACTTTCCTTCAAGCATATGCGGCGTATCGGCCATGAATCCATGTAGGAAACCTAAGGTTACGGAAATAAAAACGATAGCGACAAAAGAATAAACGACCGTACGGTATAATGGAAGCAATGACTTTTTAAATAACAGACGGTATCCTAAAATGAATAGAACCGGAATAAAAAGAAAAGATGCAACACCAAACCATTCATACATAAATTGGTTGGCAAGTAATGCGCCAAATTTCCCTAATTTATTATCAACAACAGGGAGATCGACGGCTTCGTCATGAATTTCCTCAACAGATCTGAATAATGTTGACCAGCCGCCATTGGTCCTTGCGATATAGCTTTGGTCGTCTTCCCAGGTAAACAGGTAAGAAACAAAAGCTGTAGCAAATGCCAATGAAAGTAAGATCAATAAAATTCCTAATATCTTGACAGCCTTTTGCTGTGCATCAGAATAATCTCTTGGTACACTATTTTTTTGACTTTTTTCCTTTTTAAATGTTGTCGATTCCTTTTGTGGGGCACGTTTGCCGGAAACTGAATTTCCTGTCTGCCTAAATGTATTTCCTTTATTTGACATTGAAAAGTTCACAATTATACTGCTTACAAACTTAGTTATTTTGATAGTATTTTAAAGATGCTGATGGCTTATTATTTTAAGTTTGTCGTTTTTTATGAATGAATAAATTTGGATGTAGCTAAAAAGCTTGATAGGTATAATGACTAGCAAATACTATGCCCTGCAAGTGTGTTTGGCTAAAGAATATGGGATCTGGCTAAAGATTGTTTCTGTTTTTGCCTATTCTTTGGAGTTGCTATAAAATATGTAGTTTTACGAATAAAAATAAGAGATCGCATGAACAAGTTTGAAATACGAAAAGCAACATTAGCTGATAAAGGACGGATTTGGGAAATTATACAACAGGCAATTGCACTAAGGAAAGAACAAGGTAGTAGGCAATGGCAAGACGGCTATCCGAATGAAGATGTCGTGCAATCGGATATTGATAAAGGGTATGGACATGTCGTTGAAGTGGAGCATAGGATTGTAGGTTATGTAGCTGTTATTTTTGATATCGAACCAGCTTATAATGATATTGACGGGAAGTGGTTAAGTGATGGCCAATATGTAGGTATACATAGACTGGCTTCCGCTCAGGATCCGCATGTGAAAGGTGTGGGCACAGGCATTATGCAGGGGGTGGAGAAAATTGCGATCGAGCATGGTGTCTATAGTATTAAGGTGGATACTAATTTTGATAACGGTGGGATGCTGCATGTATTCGACAAATTGGGTTATCAATATTGTGGCGAGGTACACTTTCGGGGAGCTTCACGTCGGGCATTTGAAAAATTATTAAAATAACCGAACCGATTTCTTCAGGCGGAGGAAGAATAGCTTTGGATTACACAAAAAAGTCCCTTTTGATTTGTTCAGAAGGGACTTTTTTATGGTTATGGATTATTAAATCAGGATACTGCTGATCATTAATCTGCGATAATCAAGTAATAATTCTTTTTACCACGTTGTGCAACAATATATTTATTGTTTACAAGGTGATTCTCCGTAATCGACTCTTCAATATCAGTTGCTTTTTCTCGGTTGATCGAAACGCCGCCGCCCTGAAGCATTTTACGCGCTTCACCTTTGGATGGGAATACTTGGGTTTGAACAGCAAGTAAATCAAGGATATTGATACCAGCCGCCAGTTCAGTCTTAGCGATCTGAAACTGCGGAATACCTTCAAACACCTCCAAAACAGCATCATGATCTAGGTTGTTCAAGAACTCTAAAGAACCGTTACCAAAAAGAAATTCAGAAGTTTTGATGGCAGTTTCGTATGCTTCCTCGGAGTGTGTACGAATGGTAATATCTTTTGCCAGTGCTTTTTGAACTAAGCGTAAGTGTGGTGCTGCATCATGTTCTGCAATGATGGACTCGATTTCGTCCTGAGGCTTTAGCGTAAAGATTTTTATCCAGTTTTTCGCATCATCATCTGATGTATTCAACCAGAATTGGTAGTATTTATAGGGCGAGGTTTTCTTTGGATCCAACCATACCGCTCCGGATTCTGTCTTTCCAAATTTTTGACCATCAGCTTTCTTGATCAATTGTGTCGTGATGGCATAGGCTGTTCCCTGATCCTGACGACGGATCATTTCGCTACCTGTTACAATGTTACCCCATTGATCGGAGCCACCCATTTGAACTTTACAGTTGTGGTGTTTCCAAAGGTAGTAGAAGTCATACCCTTGAATCAATTGATAGGTAAATTCCGTAAAAGAAAGGCCATTGTCACCTTCCAGACGTTTTTTTACAGAATCTTTTGCCATCATATAGTTTACGGTAATCATCTTACCGATATCACGAATAAAATCCAAAAATTTAAAATCTTTGAACCAATCGTAATTATTAACCATTTGGGCGTCATTTTCACCTTCTCCAAATTCAAGAAATTTGCCTAACTGTTTTTTCAGACAAGCTACATTATGCTGTAGGGTAGCTTCGTCCAACAGGTTACGCTCTGCAGATTTGAAAGAAGGGTCTCCGATCATTCCTGTTGCTCCTCCAACCAGGGCAACTGGTTTGTGGCCTGCATTTTGGAAGTGGATCAAAGTCATGATTTGCGTCAAGTGTCCTACGTGTAGAGAGTCGCCTGTGGGATCAAAGCCGATATAACCAGCGACTTTTTCTTTATTCAGTAAGTCTTCTGTGCCTGGCATAATATCTTGCAACATGCCTCTCCAACGTAATTCTTCTACAAAGCTCATTGTTAAATGGATTTAATTTTTTAATTTACAAGATGCAAAGATAGGAGATTAAGCGTATATTGAGCGAATAATTCCGTATAAAAGCACACGCTAATAAGCTGGTATGAATTTTTTATCACATTTCTATTTTGAGCGGTTTGCAACCAATCCCGAACGTATTGTGGGAGGATTGTTACCCGATCTATTAAAAAATGCGGATAAATCCTTTATGCTAAAACCACGTCAGTATGAAGATGAGCTCTTGGACAATCCTTTACTGGAACAATTGTATATAGGTTGGAACCGTCATATCGAGGTCGATCGCCTGTTTCATAATTCACCTTACTTTTTTCGTCATACACATCAGCTGAAATTAAAAATCCAGTCCAGTTTAGCGGGGCTACCCATCCGGCCGTCTTTTATGGCCCATATCGCGTTGGAGCTATTGCTGGATCATATGCTGACACAAAATAAAGCGGTCTCTATCGATAAATTCTACGCTGCGCTGATGCATGTCAATGAAGATGCTATTCGGAAGTTTTTGAAAATTAATCAATTGCATGGTATACCTAAATTTGAAAAGTTCTATCATCAGTTTATTGAGTGGAAGTATATTTATGATTATGCACAGGTGGAAAAAATTGCAGGGGCACTTTTCAATATCTGTAAGCGATTGTGGCAATTTGAAGTTTCAGTGGAGCAAAGACAACTTCTGACAGAACAACTGATTTCCTATTTACATACGGAGATGACCGATTATCAGGAAATTTACCAGTATATTCAATATGAGCTGGTGGACTTTAATTAGTCCATCAGAAAATACCAATAGTATAAGACCTTGAAAATATTTATTTTCGCATAATTTTAAGTATCAAAAACTAAATTTACATGTCACATAGACTTTTTCGGAAGAAAAGTGTTGATCAGATTCTGCATGACACTCAAAAAGAGGGGGGGACAGGCCTTGCAAAGGTATTGGGGGTAACAGATCTGGTTTCGTTGGGTATCGCCGCTATTGTAGGGGCTGGAATCTTTAGCACAATTGGATTGGCGAGTTATGAAGGTGGGCCAGCAGTGTCACTTCTTTTCGTGTTTACGGCTTTTGCCTGTGTTTTTACGGCATTGGCCTACGCCCAATTTGCCAGTACAGTTCCTGTTTCTGGATCGGCATATACGTATGCATATGTGGCCTTTGGTGAGTTGTTTGCTTGGATAATAGGTTGGGCATTGGTTTTAGAGTATGCTGTTTCCAATACCGTTATAGCCATTTCCTGGTCGCAGTATTTTGTCTCCATGTTGGAAGGCTTTGGTCTTCATATACCAGCTTGGCTATCCATGGCACCGGGCTATGCGTACGATGCCGTAGACAAAATGAACCAACATGGTGCGGCTGCCCTGACTGCAATTGACCAACACGGTCTTGATGCATTTAATAGTGCGCCTCGAATTGGAGGGCTGCCTATTATTTTCGATTTACCGGCAGGTGTCATTACATTTTTGGTCACTTGGTTGGTTTATATCGGAATCAAAGAGTCCCAGAAAGCGAGTATGATCATGGTGATGATCAAGGTAGCGATTATCCTAGCTGTAATTTTTGGTGGTATCTTTTTCATCAAACCCGAAAACTGGACACCTTTTGCACCGAATGGTCTCAAAGGTGTGCTCGGAAGTGTGGCTGCCGTTTTCTTTGCTTTTATCGGCTTTGATTCGATCTCCACAACTGCGGAAGAGTGTAAGAACCCACAACGCGACCTCCCTAAGGCGATGATCTATTGTCTATTGATTTGTACTGTACTGTATGTCGCCATTACTTTGGTATTGACAGGGATGGTCAACTACACCGAATTAAATGTAAAGGATCCGCTTGCTTTCGTGTTTAAATATGTCGGCTTTGACCATATGGCCGGAATTATATCCGTGACCTCTGTGATTGCGATTACCAGCGCCTTGTTGGTCTATCAATTAGCTCAACCAAGAATCTGGATGACGATGAGTAGAGATGGCTTGTTGTGGAAGAAATTTGCAACGATCCACCCCAAATATAAAACACCTTCTTTTGCGACTATCGTAACGGGTTTGGTAGTAGCCATCCCTTCTTTATTTTTTAAAATGGACTTCTTCGTCGATCTAACGAGTGTCGGTACTTTTTTTGCTTTCATCCTCGTTTGTGCAGGTGTATTGTATATGGATTATTCGGGTTTATCTGCAAAATCCAAATTTAAAGTTCCTTACATCAATGGAAAATATTTAGTTGGGGCAGGACTACTAATCGCTATCGTGATCATTTTTAGCTATGCCCAAGAGACGTTGCAGGAGTGGAAATCGCTGTCAATCCTTGAAATTATCGAACATAAAATGCTGGTGATTATATTCTGGTTAACCTGGCTTGGATTAAGTATCTATAGTTTTAAAATGAACTTCTCTTTATTACCGGTAATTGGGATTCTGATCAATCTATATTTAATGACAGAATTGGGCGCGAGCAACTGGATCATTTTTGTGATCTGGCTGGTGATTGGTTTGGCTGTGTATTTTATGTATGGTTATAAACATTCAAAGTTAAATAAATCGGTGTCAGTATAAAGTCTACCATGTAGTATGATAATAGATCAAAAAAATGAGCTATCTAACGAAAGATAGCTCATTTTTTGAATCTCTATGACCCTACTTAAAATCTCCACAAAAGGATCCGGCTTACCTTATTGCCTTGTTCCATGCGGATCACTTCGGTCTCTTTTACATTTATTTTCTTTAGTTTGTGTTGCAGAAAACGAATATCTTCACGATGGGCAACCAGTGTAGTGAACCATTTTACCTGATCTTTGTGAAATTGGCTTTCAAAGATCATGCGTGACAAGAAAGCTTTCTCGCCACCATCGCACCACAATTCACTTCCCTGTCCGGAAAACGCTTGTGTCACCGGTTTTTCTTCTATTTTAGCATCTTTAATGCCTGTAGTTTTACGGATGGACTGTTGTAAAGCTTCGGTTTGAGAGCTGAAAAATGGTGGGTTACAGATCACCACGTCATATTTCTCACCAGGAAGAATAATATCTTTGAATATGGCCTTTGGGTTATTTTGCAGACGGATTTGTATGCTCTTTTTTAAGCTCATATTTGTCCGTGTGATCTCGATCGCATTTTTGTATGCGCTCTTGATAATTTCAGACCCTACAAAGCTCCATCCATATTCCTGATGTCCGATGATGGGGTAAATACAATTTGCGCCAACACCGATATCTAGGACGTGTATATTTCCACCTTTTGGAATTTCGCCATTATTGTCCCGAGCAAGGACATCGGCGATATAATGAATATAATCTGCACGGCCGGGAATAGGAGGACAAAGATTCTCCTTTGGGATATCCCAATGTTGAATGTGGTAATATTTTTTTAGAAGAGCTTTGTTTAATGTTTTTACAGCATCTGGATTATTAAAGTCGATGGATTTTACTTTATAAGCATTTTCTATAACAAAATCCTTGAGTGAAGGTTCGACTTTACTCAGTTCTTCAAAATTGTAGTTATCGAGATGTCTATTTCTAGCGTGTAATTTCTTTTTTGGATTAGCGTCTGCCATGATGTATTATTTGCAACAAAAGTAATGCAATTCTATTGAATAAAAAAGGTGATGCTTTAGCATCACCTTGAGGAATATAAATCTTTTGAAAGGTTTTAATCTTTACGTATGAGATGGACTTCCGAAGTCTGAGGGAAATTGAGTGGCACACGCTCAATTGTAACGAAGCTAGAATCCAAGCCGAAGCCCTTTTCTTCGGATAAACTCATTTTCTTGAGATAGCCGTAGATGTCCATAATAACCTTTTCTATCCATGTCATCTGATTGGTTTTGGAGAGTACTTTTTCCAAAACAACAAATTTAAAGTCTCCGGGGATATTATGTTTACGTAAGGTGTCGTATTGGCTGGTAATGTCAATCTCACCTTTTTTAACCATTTCTTCCACTACTTTTCTGAATAGAAGACTGATGCGCTGTTCTTCCCTAAAACCAAGTTTAAAATCAATCCGTATTAATTTGCCCGGGATTAACTGATCAATAGAGTACTCTTTTGTATGTGGATGATCCATCACGTCAACGTGGACCAGCCAATACACATCCGCACGTTTGGGCTTTTTATTAATAATAGAATAAATAATTTTAGCTTCAATTTCGGATTTGAAATTGGCACTTGTCAAATACACTAAATGTGATGCGTAAGGCGGAACGGATTTGTCCTCGCTTAATTCGGAAATAATGGGATAATATTTGTTGATATTGATAAAATTGACGAAACGATTTTTAATTTTTCGTGCGGTATACCAGCAATACATTGTTCCGAATAGGGCTGTAGCAAGCATAAGGGTTAACCAACCGCCGTGAGCTATTTTGACACCATTTCCTATTAAGAAAGTTAATTCGATAACGAAATAAGCGACCAAAAATACCGCAATAAGCACACGATTGACTTTTTTCATGGCGAGGAAGTACCCCATTAGAATGGTTGTCATCAATACCGTTAAATTGATCGCAAGACCATAGGCCGCATCCATTCGGCTTGATTCTTCAAAAACCCAGATAACAATCATACAGCCCACCCATAAAATTAAATTGATGGAGGGTACATACAACTGTCCTTTATGTTCGCTTGGGTAGCGGATGGCGACCTTAGGCCAGATATTTAAACGCACTGCTTCCGAAATCAGGGTATAAGAGCCAGATATCATGGCTTGACTGGCAATGACAGCGGCAATCGTTGCGATGGCGATACCATACCCAATAAACCAATCTGGCATAATCGAATAAAATGGATTTGCGCCACCTAAGACACGCCCTTCCTGCGTTAATAACCAAGCACCTTGTCCAAAATAATTCAGCACAAGTGTGATTTTTACGTAGATCCAGCTAATACGGATATTGTTTTTACCACAGTGCCCCATATCCGAATACAGTGCTTCGGCACCTGTCGTACATAAAAATACGGCTCCGATTAATAGTAGTGAGTGCGGGTAGGTAATTAAAATATGGAAGGCATAGTAGGGGTTGATCGCTTTCATCACTTCCGGTGCAAGGTGAAGATGGGACAAACCGATGACACCAATGATCGTAAACCAGATGGTCATCAACGGACCAAAAACTTTCCCTACAACAGATGTTCCAAATCGTTGAATAATAAACAATAAAGATATTATTGTAACAACAATAGGAACCGTTGGTAGTCCAGGAAATTTGATATCCAGACCTTCGATAGCAGAGGATATGGTGATAGCCGGAGTGATCATTCCATCTGCTAATAAGGTCGCTGCACCTATCATCGCTGGGAAAATCAGCCAGGGAGCGCGTTTACGTACTAATGAATAAAGAGACAGGATACCACCCTCACCTTTATTGTCCGCTCGCAGGGTAATCCATACATATTTTACAGTCGTTTGGAGTGTGAGCGTCCAGAACACACAAGATAGTCCGCCCAAGACCAAGTCTTTTTGAATGGCTCCTTGTCCCATGATTGCTTTGAAAACATACAATGGAGATGTTCCTATATCTCCAAAAACGATTCCTAAACTGATCAATAACCCGGCGAAACTCACCTTATTGATACTGTTGTGATGACTATTATCTGCCATTTATCAATTATTTTATTTCAAAATATACTGCAAAAATATACTTTTTGCCTGTACTTTAAGTAGGTACATTTCCTGCGCCAAATTTTAGCATTTCATTTGACATGCGCAATAGCTGTTAAAATTTGTTAAAAGAAACTTGGAAAGGTTCTATTTGCTGAAAAACTTTTAAACAAAATACTAACTTTGTTGTTGATAATTCAAATAGTTAGCGTTATATTTGATTAAACCGTAACCAGTATTTGAAGTCTAATTTAACACTATGGGGAGAAATCTACTTAAAGCAGCTTGTTTAACACTTTTATCCGCACTGACATTGTGCAGCGGGGTAGCTCGTGTGTATGCAAAGTCTCCTTATGACCATACTTTTTCGCAACAAATTTGGGACGGTAATGAGGCATTTGGAGAAGATCACAACATCAAGGATACCGAGAAACTTATCAATAATGTTAAGGTATTTTATAATCCTATTGCCGAGCAAATAAATCTTTCTTTTAAATTGGCGAAGTCTTCGAGTGTGTCTATTAAGGTAATGGATGCGCTGGGCAATGAGATTCTCCAATTAATGAATGGTAACCTGGATTCAGGAATTCAAAATCTTTCCTTTGAGCATGGCGGAAAATTAACTACGGGTTTTTACTTCGTAAGAGTAGTCGCAGGGTCGGAGACCGTAGTAAAAAGATTTTCTGTCCGATAATTAGAGCATAATTTAATTAGATAAAATAGCAAAGGGGAATCAGATGATTCCCCTTTGCTATTTTATCTAAAGTCTCTTGACTGAATTTTAATCTTGTTTTTCTTCGACCCACAGTCCATCATCTTTAATGATCTTGATCAATTCGTCTAAGGCATGTGCGGAACTCACATTTTTCTTAACAACCTGCTGACCTCTATATAAAGTAACTTTATCCGGTCCTGCGCCAACATAGCCATAGTCTGCGTCTGCCATTTCCCCAGGACCATTCACAATACAGCCCATGATACCAATTTTTAATCCTTTTAGATGGTTGGTGCGGCTTCGAATCATTTGTGTAGTCTCTTGGAGATCAAATAATGTTCTTCCACAGCTTGGACAGGAAATATATTCTGTTTTGGATATTCTGGATCGTGTTGCCTGTAAAATTCCGAAGGAAAGTGAAGCTATATTTTCTAAGGGGGTCGCCGGAGAGTCTAGCCAGATCCCCGATCCTAAACCATCAATCAATAGTGCGCCTAGATCTGTCGAAGCGTAAAGCTGTATTTTTGAAATAGGCTCTTCCGGGTTCATAAATTCACCAAGAGGTCCCGAAAAATCTTCTTTTTGATAGGAACGTTTGATAATGACCGGATTGTCGATACCTATCTCCTGCAGGTTTCGGAAAAACTGCCTTTGATCTGCCATACCGTGTAGGTAGGTTGTTTCTAAGATAAATACGATTGTTTTGTCGAGCTGTAGGGATTCAAATACTGACGATGTTAAATCTGAATTACAGATTCTGACCATATTCAGGACCTTATCCTTGTGGTCGGTTTTCACAAATTCTTCCAGCGTAAAGAGTGGATGAATATTGGTTTTATCAGAAAGCTTAGACCAAGTACTGTAGTTGTAGACTTGCTTCAGGTTTGCCGGCATCGTAAAGGAAGGCAAGCTGTCCGCAAGATAAACAAAGTCCACGGATTGCTCACCCATGTGATATTTATCTAATAGTATATCGTAGCGATAACCTACTTTAGAAAGTATCTGGGCATCTTTTAAATTTTCTTTTGAAATATCCACCACAATCCTAGGGACCAACGAGCCACCGATAAAGGTGTTTACTTCCTGACTGATATAGGGGGTGAGCGCTGTTTCTGGAGAGAGTTGAACGATCTCTTCTTTCGGCCGACTTTCTAAGTCTTTCTTTCTTTTACTGTAGCGATTGACCAGTGCTATAGCGACCGGTGCTTCGCGTTCTGGTTCCTCGGTTAAAGATACCCGCACGGTATCTCCAAGTCCGTCTTCCAATAGTGTGCCGATACCAACCGCTGATTTTACACGTCCGTCTTCACCGTCTCCCGCCTCCGTTACACCAAGATGTAATGGATAGTTCATGTTTTCAGAAACCATTTTTTCAACCAAGAGGCGATAGGCTTTGACCATGACCTGTGGATTGGATGATTTCATAGAAATACAGAGGTTGTAGAAATTCAGGTCTTCGCACATACGGATAAATTCCATGGCAGATTCGACCATTCCTTCGGGGGTATCTCCGTAATGGCTCATGATCCTGTCGGACAGTGAACCATGGTTGGTACCGATGCGCATGGCGGTACCATTTTCCTTACAGATATTTACTAGCGGAGTAAATTTTTGGTATATGCGTTCTAACTCAAGTTGATAGGCTTCGTCAGTGTAGGATAACTGATCGAATTTCTTCTTGTCTGCATAATTGCCGGGATTGACCCTTACTTTCTCGACAATACGCGCCGCAACCTCCGCCGCATTTGGTGTAAAATGAATATCCGCAACTAAAGGTACTTTATACCCTCTTTTGCGAAGTTCATTTTTTATGTTTGCTAAATTTTGTGCTTCTTTTATACTCGGAGCGGTAATACGAACGTATTCGCAACCCGCTTCAACCATTCGAATGGTCTGTTCAACTGACCCAATCGTATCCATTGTATCTACTGTAGTCATACTTTGAATACGAATGGGATTATCTCCACCCATGGGAATATCACCAATTTGAATTTCCCTTGTTTTCCATCTCGAATAATCTACCTTAGAATTACAATAGATTCCAGGTAATGTCAACATATTACTTGTGTCCATATCTAACACAAAGTTAGCTTTTCTTGACTAAAAATCAGGTGTCAATTAATATCTTCTGATTTTTATTGATGCGATTCCACCGTTGATGTCGAAATCAAATTTTTGAGCTGCTGAATCGTAGTTTGTAGATTTTACCTCGCCTTCACTTTTCAAGAAATCACCCTCATAGTCTGTTGATGATAATGCATTGTCACTTGTAATGCGGCAAGCTGCATTCTTCGGAATTGAAATTTCAATAGAAGAGGCTCCTGCATCCATAGAAATTTTAGTCATGGCTTGTGGTTGGCCTAATTTTAGTTTTAAACTGGTTGCTCCTGCATCAATATCCAACGTTTCAATTTTGTAAGGTGAGAGATCCAGATTCGCGTCGATAGCACCGACATCGAAATTTAAATTCCAGCGTATGTTTGGATTTAAAGCGATATAGGTGTTGTTATTTTTGCTGTTAAAATCCTTGTTTTTGAATTTACCTTTCAGGTTGATATCGAGTTTATCCGCAGCGTCATCGTGTACTGTAACGCCCAAAAGGTATTCTTTTGAGGTGTTAAAGGCCGTGAAGATTTGTGATGTCGTGCTGCTGTCATTTCTTAATGAGGTAGCTCCTAAATCCAGGTTTAAAGTCACGCTATGGATTTTATCGTTTAGCGGTACAGTGAGTTTTTCTGTTGAATAGTTTGTTTTGTCATTGGGATCGTCGGTATTTCTGACCCCAAGTGTTTTACTTTTTAAAAGCTCTGTCAATAAAGGCTCCTTTGGTGTTGACAATCCTATGTACGTAAGAAAGCCTAAAATTACTACGGTAGAACCGATGGCGACGAATTGACCAATCTGCTGATCTTTCGGAACCAGCATGCGTATTCCGGCAAGGACAATAAATAAAGGCCAGTATCTAAAAATACCTACCCAGTTAAATGAGATTGTATTGAGCTGTGATAATAATAAAACAACTCCTATAAAGAGAATGGTGATACCAGTTGTTATTCTTCGTGTATTCATAACTAATTCCGTTTGTTAATATATCCCAAAAGTAAGTTGCTTTGGGAGATACCGTATGAATGTTTAGGCTATTATACATAAAAAATCGGTAAATGTGACTAATTGGTCGGTAAGTAATTTCGTTTTTCGTTTACTTTTTGGCTTTTCGCTTGTTTATATATTTAACGGAATTAATTACCTTTAATGGATAGATTGGGATAATTACAGTCTATATTCGGCATAATTCATTGAAATTAAATAGATAATATGATCTTTCATCACATTGGTGCATATCTCATACTCCTGAAATCAGTTTTCAAAAGACCGGAGAAAGGTCGGATTTATTGGAAAGAAACCGTATTGGCAATGACTGATATTGGTATAGGTTCTCTGGGACTTATTGTTATAATTTCCACGTTTATTGGAGCAGTTATGACCATGCAAATTGCTTTTCAGATGGTTTCGGACTTGATTCCAAATTCTATTATAGGTTCTATCAATAGGGATTCGAATATTTTGGAATTGGGGCCGACGATTTCGGGATTGGTATTGATGGGGAAAATTGGTTCATCCATATCTTCTCAGATCGGGTCCATGCGTGTTACAGAGCAGATTGATGCATTGGAGATTATGGGGATCAATGCTCCCGGTTATTTGATATTGCCTAAAATATTAGCGGGCATTACCATGATTCCGATGCTGGTTATTATTTCTATAGTCTGTGCTTTAGTTGGTGGTTTGTTGGGCGGATCCCTTTCGGGTGCTGTAACGCAATCTGATTATATTTTGGGTATTCAGGACGGTTTTAACGGATTTACAGTAACAGTTGCGCTTGTCAAAGCCGTAGTGTTTGGTTTTATCATTACCTCTATCTCGGCGTATAAAGGATATAACGTGAAGGGGGGGGCACTGGAAGTGGGGCAGGCAAGTACGGAGGCCGTTGTTGTAGGGTGTATTACAATCCTCGCTGCAGATTATGTCATTACAGCATTAATGCTTTAAAAAGATTTTATGATTCAAATCGAAGATATTAACAAGTCATTTGGTGATAACCATGTTTTAAAAGGCATCAGTGCAAAATTCGAACCCGGAAAAGTGAGCTTAATTATTGGGGGATCTGGTTCTGGGAAGAGTACCTTATTGAAGTGTGTCGTGGGTTTACATCAGCCGGAGAAAGGTAAAGTAATTTTCGATGGAAAAGATTTCACACGGATGAATTTTGAAGAACGTGTGCCTATCCGAAAAGAAATAGGTATGCTCTTTCAAAATTCAGCATTATTTGATTCGATGACAGTCGAACAGAATATTATGTTTTCCTTGGATATGTTTACGGATATGTCGAAAGCGGAGAAATTAGATCGCGCAAATCATTGTCTGGAACAGGTTAATCTGGAAGGGAGGAACAAACTGTTCCCTGCAGAACTCTCCGGAGGAATGAAAAAGCGGGTTGGAATTGCACGTGCAATCAGTATGAATCCCAAATACCTTTTTTGTGATGAACCCAATTCGGGATTGGATCCGGAAACTTCCATCGTTATTGACGAATTGGTTCTGAAAATTACGCAAGAATTGAAATGTACGACAGTTGTGGTTACCCACGACATGAACTCTGTGATGGGAATCGGTGAGTATATCTTGTTTCTTTATAAGGGAGAGAAATTCTGGGAAGGCTCCAATAAGGATATGATGCGCTCGGATGTAGAAGAATTAAACAATTTTGTTTTTGCGAGTCCATTGATGAAAAGTGCCAAAGCTTCTATGGGGGAATAAGAGCTGTAAACCCTGTTTCAGTATGCTTAATTTCCACCTCTGACCTATGTTAGGATCATGCAAATTTCTTTTATATTGAAATTTAGCTTAGTTTTGTCGGAAAATTTTGATTTTGGCAGCAACAAATATACAACTATTGACCCCGCAGCATTGGAAAGACTATGAACTCATTGACTGTGGTGATTTTGAAAAACTGGAACGTTTTGGTGATCTGATCCTTATCCGTCCAGAGCCTCAGGCGGTATGGCCTAAAGCACTAGGCGATGCAGAATGGAACAAACGTTACCATATCAAATTCAAGGGGCGTTCGGCTACTTCTGGAGAGTGGTTGAAGAAAAATCCAAAGATCCAAGACCGTTGGCATATTCAATATAAAAATGATGATGTAGCCATCAAATTTCGACTGGGATTAACTTCTTTTAAGCATGTTGGGATATTTCCTGAGCAAGCCGTGAATTGGGACTATATTTCCGAATCGGTTCGTTCATTTAAAACGGAGAAACCAAAGGTTTTAAATCTTTTTGCTTACACTGGCGGAGCGTCTTTAATTGCCAAAGCAGCAGGTGCAGACACGACTCACGTTGATTCAATTAAGCAGGTGGTTACTTGGGCGAATGAAAATATGGAAATTTCCAATTTGGATAATATTCGCTGGGTTGTTGAAGATGCGTTGAAATTTGTGAAGCGTGAGCTGAAAAGAGGAAATACATATAATGGGATTATTTTGGATCCTCCGGCATATGGCCATGGACCAAAGGGCGAGAAATGGAAATTGGAAGACCATATTATGGAAATGATGACTGAGGTTGTTCAGCTATTGGATCCTAAAGAACATTTCTTGATTTTGAATACCTATTCATTAGGCTTCTCCTCTGTTATTGTTGAGAATTTAATTAAGACAGCTTTTCCAAAAGTGGAAAACTTAGAAATAGGCGAACTGTTTTTACAGGCAACTGCAGGTCCAAAACTTCCGCTTGGGGTATTTGGTAAGTTCCGTAAAATAGCCAAGTAAAACTTATCGAAAGATTTTAATAATGCGGGACACTTGAATAAGCGTCCCGCATTTGTTTTTATTATTCGAATTGGATATGGATGTCGTTTAGACGTAGCGATGCAAGTTCAAGCTGCTTAGGTATCGTGGCTGTGATATTTTGGGGAATATGTGCTAAGTGTTGTATGAGCTTGTCATAGTAAGCGATCCCTGCCTGCAACTGTGCCTTGAATTTGGCGACATATTTTATCTTTTTATCATTAATCATATTTTGATTGTCCGTTACATATTTTTGAATATAATCGATATAAAGATTGAGTTCATTGATAAGAACAAATGGCCTGTTTTCATTTTCAAAAACTGAAATTCGGCCATAGATGTGATCGATCATTTCCCGTAATGAATATTGTTTTTTGAACCAAACTAAGTTTGGCCCCGGGCAAATGGAGACTGCCGTCTGTTCTCTGGTCTTTTGAATATTATACTTGAGGTAGGCCGGTGCAGCGAGGCCTTCGCATAGGCAGGTTTTTTCTGTAATGGCGTCAAAGGCTTTATCGTATTCGGCTGCGGGCAGATTTTGTCGCTGTAGCTCCTGGATCTTTTGACGCTGATACACACGTGATGCGGTACAGATCGGTTTGTCACTAAACTCTGTATTCGAAATAAGATATTCTTTTTTACAGGGGCTGCCGGGGCGTCCTTTTTTTATCCGTTCTAATCGCAGCTGCTCAGCACTACTTTGTCTGAAATTATTGAATGGGATTCCTAGGGGAGAGGCTCCACTACAATAAAAGTCGTCTTTTTCGGCCAGCTCCAGTGCCTTCAATGTATCTTGATCTACCGTAGTCGCTTCTGGAACCAGCAGAAATGGAGACCCCCAGCCGACAGCATCAAAACCATAATAGTCCAGCATAAACTGATGCTCCGAAGCGGTACCTACACCACCTTGAACTGTATACTTAATGGATGGAACTTGTGTTAGATACATCTTTTGCATTGCCCAATATTCCTTGTATATCTCGAAAAGCTCTATCTTCAAACTTTCCTTTTTCTCTTTAAATTCTTCTAGAATGGGACCCATTAAAAATCCGTCCGTTGCGAAGGCATGGCCACCGCAATTCAAACCAGATTCTACCCTGAATTCAGAAACCCAAACGCCTCGTTTAGCGAGATATTTTGCCTGAATCAGAGCTGATCGGAAATCACTTACTTTTAAAGCGACTTTTTTCTCAAATACACCTTCACTATTGGGAAAGAAAGCCGGTAATTCAGCGAGGTAAGCATATAAATGCGGGTTCATTCCTGCGGAAAGGATAAGGGAGGAATGTAGGGTTGAATTTGCAAAGCCTCGCAAGGCCGCTAAAGCATCGGAATGCTGTTGCTCCAATACCTTACCATCCTTGTAATTCATTTTGTCTACCTTGGACATGATATTGACATCGATATCTCCCGGTTTCAAGTAATTGATCAATAGATCTTGAAGTTCCGTTTTAATGGCGAGATTGGTCTCAATCTCCATCGCATGATAGATCGGTTTTGAAGGGTGAGAATCTGGTAGAAGCTGAAAATATTTGGTTACTTCTGAGCTTTCGGTAAAGGGTTGTTGCTTTAGGGCTGTTATTTGCCTGTTAACGACAAATTGTACAAGATTGAGATAGGCTGTAATTCTTTTTGCCCGGTAATCTTCTTCTGTTTTAGCTATCGGATGATAGGGGATTTGATATTGTCCGCAATAGTAGTAACGTATGCGCTCTATGAGTTCATCGTCAACAATAGACATTACGGAGGAAATTCCGTATTGCGCGACTTTGACTGCAGAGTCTATAGAGAAAGCCAGACCTAGTACGGGGATATGAAAAGTATGCGTCATTCTTAAATATTTCTTTTACGAAATAATTGAGAATAACGCTAAAAAAAAGTAATGGTTGTTTTGATTGGAGATGATTGTAATCACTATTCAAAGACGATTGTCTTGTAATCGTTGCGCATGACCCGATCTTCACTAAGTAGACGAATTGCCCTGCTCAAAACGGCTTTTTCTATTTCCTTTCCGGCGGTTACCATATCTTTTACAGTGTAGGTATGATTGACATGCCGTATATCCTGGACAATGATCGGACCTTCATCAAGCTGGTCTGTAACAAAATGGGCGGTAGCACCAATAATCTTGACACCGCGTGCATGGGCCTGTTTATAAGGATTGGCACCAATAAATGCGGGTAGAAATGAATGGTGGATGTTGACCAGCTTATTTTCAAAGGTACTAACAAATTCGGGCGATAAGATCCGCATGAACTTTGCCAATATGATAAAGTCAAAGTTATACTGTTTGATTTGTGTTATCAGCTGTTTTTCAAATATTTCCTTAGTCAGGTTTTCATGTGAAATACAATGAAATGGAATATCAAATTTTTCAGTAAAGGAGCGAAGTGATTCATAATTACCAATTACGGCCTGAACTTCGGCACCCCAAGTTTCGAAATGTTGGCGTACCAGGATATCGGCAAGACAATGATGTTCTTTGGTGACGAGAACAACGATTTTTTTACGGTTGTTGGGGTTGATCTGTATTTGAGCGGATGGCGGAAGTACTTCGGACAGGGAATCGGATAGTAGTTTTTGTTCAGCTACGAGGCCGTTGCATACAACACGCACGAAGAATTTGTTGGCTTCTTCATCCACATATTCGCGCATGGTGACGATATTGAGCTGATATTTTGCCAGGGTATTTGATATATTGGCGACTAGTCCAACGGCATCTTGACATTGGATCAGAATTAAGGTTTGGTTGTGCATTAAGTGGTTGTAGGTTGCGAAAAAAGCGGGTTATTTTAACCCGCTTTTTTTGTTAGTTCTTCTTCTAGGTCAACTTCAACACGTAGATTTTCGACGATATGTTTTTGTCTGTCTGGTGTGTTTTTGCCCATGTAATATTCTAATAGCTGTTGAATTTTATTGTCTTTAGACAAGATAACCGGGTCAAGACGGATATCTTTTCCGATAAATAATCCAAATTCGGAGGGTGATATTTCACCCAAACCTTTGAATCGGGTGATTTCAGGTTTGGCTCCCAACTTTGCAATGGCTTTTTGTCTTTCTTCATCTGAGTAACAATAGATTGTTTCCTTTTTATTACGGACACGGAAAAGTGGTGTCTGTAAGATGGAAACATGTCCTGCTTTGACTAGATCAGGAAAAAACTGCAAGAAAAATGTCAATAACAACAGACGGATGTGCATACCATCCACATCGGCATCGGTAGCGATTACAATATTGTTGTAGCGCAATCCATCCAGGCCATCCTCAATATTAAGGGCATGCTGTAAGAGATTGAATTCTTCATTTTCATAAACGATCTTTTTGGACATACCGTAAGAGTTTAACGGTTTTCCTTTGAGACTGAATACGGCCTGGGTCTGTACATCGCGCGATTTGGTAATGGAACCGGATGCAGAATCCCCTTCAGTGATAAACAAGGTTGTTTCTTGATTGCGCTCATTTTTATCGCTGAAATGCACTTTGCAGTCACGTAGTTTGCGATTGTGCAAAGAGGCTTTCTTTGCTCTCTCATTCGCCAGTTTTTTGATGCCAGCTATATCCTTACGTTCACGTTCAGATTGTAGGATACGTTTTTGAAGTGCATCTGCCGTAGCCGGATTTTTATGTAAGTAATCGTCCAATGCTTTTTTGACAAAGTCATTGATAAATCCTCTTACCGTAGGGCCTTCCGGGCCTACACTTTGAGATCCTAGTTTTGTTTTGGTCTGTGATTCAAAAACAGGTTCCTGCACTTTGATAGCGATGGCACCTATAATTGATGAGCGAATATCCGATGCGTCAAATTCTTTTTTATAGAACTCGCGGATTGTTTTGACTAGTGCTTCACGGAAGGCTGCCTGGTGTGTTCCACCCTGCGTGGTATGCTGACCGTTAACAAAAGAATAGTATTCTTCTCCATATTGCTGGCCGTGAGTCATCGCAATTTCAATATCATCCCCCCGTAAGTGGATAATCGGATAGCGCATGGATTCGGCATCAATATTCCGCTCCAATAGATCTTTTAGTCCGTGCTCAGAAATAAACTTTTGCCCATTAAAGTTGATCGTCAGACCTGAGTTTAGAAAAACATAGTTCCAGATCATATTCTCTACAAATTCGGGACGATATTTGTAATTTCTGAAAATAGAATCGTCAGGATAGAATGTTACAGATGTACCATTTCGCTGTGTTGTGTCTTTTTGTTCATCATTGACTAATTCCCCTTTAGAGAATTGGGCAATGCGTGTTATATTTTGACGGTATGACTGCACGGTAAACTGGCTGGACAAAGCATTCACAGCTTTGGTACCGACACCATTTAAACCGACGGACTTTTGGAACGCCTTACTATCATATTTACCACCCGTATTGATTTTAGAAACAACATCAACCACGGAACCAATCGGGATTCCACGGCCATAATCGCGCACCGAAACTTTATTTTCGTTTACGGTGATATCAATTGTTTTACCGGCGCCCATAACAAACTCATCAATCGAGTTGTCAACAACTTCTTTCAGTAAAACATAGATCCCATCGTCATAGGCCGAACCGTCCCCCAATTTTCCAATGTACATTCCCGGACGGAGGCGGATATGCTCTTTCCAATCCAGGGACCTAATGCTGTCTTCGTTATATGTACTCATAAATTTTTGTAGAACTTAGCTAACAAAAGTAAAAAAAATAAACTACGATAAGTAGTTTAAAACGCTAAATTTTTTAGATATCCGCAGTTTGTGAGCTGATGGAGAAAATTGTTGGTTTGCGTGGAAATGTTTACATTTAGTGTAAGTAATTGTAAAGAGAATAATTTATGGGATTATTTGATAAAATCAGGAATGAGTTTGTCGATATTATCGAATGGGTCGATAATAGCACAGATACGATTGTGTGGAAGTTTCCGCGGTATCAGAATGAAATCAAAATGGGAGCGCAATTGACCGTACGGGAAGGACAAGCGGCAGTTTTCTTGAATGAAGGTGTGGTTGCAGATGTATTTCAGCCTGGGCGCTACGAACTCACAACGCAGAATATGCCCATCATGACAACGATCAGAGGTTGGAAATATGGATTCAATAGCCCATTCAAAGCTGATATCTATTTTGTCAACCTTCGGCAATTTGTTAATCAGAAATGGGGAACTAAAAACCCGATTATGCTGCGGGATCCTGAATTTGGACCAATCCGGCTTCGGGCTTTTGGGAATTTTTCCTTTCAGGTGAGAGATGTTCCTGTTTTTATGAAACAGCTTGTTGCAACAACACCTGTATTCACAGTGGAAGATATTACCGAGCAGCTTCGGAACATTGCTGTTTCACGGGGGATGGATGCTATTGCAGAATCTAAGATTCCAGCGTTGGATCTTGCTTCAAATTATGATGAAGTTTCGGCTTTGATACAGCAAAAAATTGCTGTGGATTTTGAGGAGATTGGTTTGAGCTTAACAAAATTCTTAATCGAAAATATTTCATTTCCCGAGGAGGTTGAGAAAGCACTTGATAAACGGAGCAGTATGGGCGTGGTCGGTAATCTGGGAGCCTATGCGCAATTCCAAGCGGCGAATTCGATGGAAAAGGCGGCTGAAAATCCAAATAGCGGCGGGATTGTCGGAGCGGGGTTCGGTGCTGGACTTGGTGCTGGGATGGTCGGCCAAATGGGGAACGTATTTCAGCAAAATAGCTTTGATGGAAATAATCCTTCTGCCGCCGCTGGCAGCAACTCAATAGTATCGACAGGGCCTGCTGGGCCACCGCCGTTGCCCAAAGCTGTCGCTTATTATCTTGCGATAAAAGGTAAACAGGAAGGGCCATTTGATCAAGAACAGCTGCAGGGTTTGGTAAAAGAGGGGACGATGACGCTATCAACTTTGGTGTGGAAAGAGGGATTGGAAAACTGGATTGAAGCGGATAAAGTGGCCGAATTAAAAGCACTATTTTCAAAAAATCCACCTCCGATTCCAGGAGCTTAGTGAAACAGCATGAGTGAAGTTTTATGAGTTTTGAAGAGAAAACCTCTGAAATAGAGCAGGGGTTAAAATGTCAGGGCTGTGGTGCAGTTTTGACTTATCAGCCAGGTACAACCTATTTGGCATGTTCTTATTGTGGAACAAAAAATGAAATAACTGATCAGCTGCCGGAAAATGGGCATATTGAATCAATAGATTATAAAGTTTTTGGGCAGGTGATGGAGGGCATTGCAGATGAACGCTATAGTTATTTGGCTGAGGTGGTGCATTGTCGTAACTGTGGTGCCAATTCGCGTTTGAACCCTCATGTTACGGCAGATTTATGTGCTTTTTGTGCTTCACCGTTAGTGATTGACCATCAGTTAAAGCGTATTGTTAAACCACATGGTCTAGTCCCTTTTTCCGTCGATTACAAAAGTGCTTTTGGGTTATTAACACAATGGGCCGGTAAAGTATGGTTTGCTCCGAATGACTTTAAGCGAATTTTTAATTCAAGGAATGACCGTTTAAAAGGAGTTTATGTGCCTTTTTGGTCCTATGACGCAGATGTACACTCAGATTATGTAGGATCACGTGGAGAGTACTATTATGTGACGCGTACTAGACGTAATTCAGACGGCGAGACGGAAGAATACGAGGAAAGGCGTACAAATTGGTATCCAGCATCTGGAAGTATCTACAGTCAATTTAGAGATATTGTCATTTCGGGCTCGACATCTCTTCCTGAAAAGTTCTCTGATAAAATTGGCCCTTGGAACCTGGGCTATCTAAAGCCTTTCAATGAACAATACCTAAGTGGATTTATCGCGGAAACTTTTAGTGTGGATCATGTGAAAGCTGCGGGATCAGCTCGGGCAATTATGGATCAGGAAATCGAGCGGCAGGTGGAGAATGATATAGGTGGAGATACACAGGATATTGATTCTATTGATAGTGATTTTAAATCCATTAAATTGAAATATATTCTCTTACCGGTATGGTTGTCTGCATATCAATACAAGGGAAAAAGTTATCAGATTATGGTCAATGCATTTAACGGTAAAGTGTATGGACAAAGACCTTATAGCTTCTGGAAAATCGCTTTTTTGGTCTTGGCAGTCATTATTGCTTTGTACATTTTGAGTTTTATGCTGTAATCTTAAAAAATGAAAATGTCTGGAAAATCGGCCCAAACCGTTTAGGAATGGCGTGGCTGACAAGGTACTGTGAGGAGGGACGTATAAAATTGTATAGAAAAGAGACTATCCAAGCTTTTTGGATAGTCTCTTTTTTATACAAAATAGTAAGAACTATTTGTTTAATGAAAGTAGGAAACCAATAGTGAAATTAGCATCCCAATCAAAGACGAAGGTGTCGCAGTTGGTTGCATCTTTAATTGCTTTATAGATGTTGACACCGCTTTTTGTTTTTATTTTATCTGCTTTATAGGATGTCGGATCGTTCAGGACAGTAAAACGTTCTTCACCCTGACGAGTTTGGGAAGCCAATTCGAATGGAACCCCGCCTATAATAAAACAAACTTCTCTTTTATTTGCTGGAATCTTCTCACCTAATTTCTTTACCTCTGTGTAGACAGCATCGTCTTTAAGGTCTTTCTCATAATACTTTGCACCCGGTGCTTCTACTGATTTGGTGTCACCGTCAATCCACGAGATTTTAGTATTACCAGAGCCAATATCAACGACAAAAGAATTGTCTTCATATGCTTTTGGAAGTACAGATTTTAACGCCAATTTTCCTTCTTGCTCGGCAGTAACTAAGTTGACCACAAATCCCATTTTTCTTAGTTCGGCACTGATTACAGCTGTTTTGGGTTCTTTTTGAGCGCCAGAGCTAATGACGAAATGTATGTTTTTGGATTTGACGCCTTTATCCAGCATCATGCCGATATAATCTTTTAAGCCTTTGCGGATGTCGTCGGTATTTGCCAATCCTTCATAGGCAAAAGACTTTCCAAAATCTTTGGAAATGATCTCCCAACGGTTTTCTTTGTCCATATTGACAACAAAGGAATTGAAACCAGAAGCGCCAACTTCAACGACGCCTTTGTACTCACCGTCAACTGGTTTTTCGGGTTGATAGTTGAATGAACGTGTGTTTTCCGAACCCGATGAGGGAGTTGCAGCGGCATTGTGATGACTGGTCGAATCTGTTTGTACAGTGGGGGTAGCATCAAATTTGCCCGATTGCATGGCCCAGTAACCGATTGCCAGAATAGGTAAGGCGATAATAATTGCTTTGATAGGCCATCTCAATCTTGCCCATGTTGATTTTTCTTCCATAATGTTGAAGTAATATGATTTTTGTTAGTTAATCAAGTAATGTAAATCCTTTGTCCACTTTTTCTTCAGGTTTGAGTTCATAGCTAGCATCGGCCATTTGCGTAACGTTTAATACATTGAGATTACGCTCGTCAACCTTGCGGATAAACTCTTCCAACTCACCCTGTGTAGGCGTTCCTCCAACAGTAATGTTGTTGTTTTGGTCCAAGAAATCCAAATTGGATCGGATGGAAGCAATATTCTGACTAATGGCACCAGTTGCGGCATTCATGGCCTCCTGGAATGCCCAGCCATCTTTGATGTTGAACACATCGGCCAGTCCGTCGGTCGCATTTTTCATTTTTTGAGTCGCTTCCAGCTTCTTGGAAATAATAGAAATGCTGCTATCCAAGGTGCTTACATAAATGCGAGCGGCACTTTCATTGTCCTTCAGAACTTCCAATACTTTTGCGAACTGATTGGCATATTGGACATAGCTGCGTGCATTTTGCTCTTCTGATTCGCCTTCTTTTCCCAATAGAAAAGCTTTGGTACGGGTTTCCTTTGCATCTCTCGCATAAGCGTTAGCTTTCTCTGCGTTATTCTTGCTCGCTTCTTCTTTTGATTTTTCGTCTAGATTCGCGGCTTCTGCTGTAAAGCGTTTGGCATAAGTATATTTTTCTTCCGCCGTCTTTTGTGCAGTTTCACCACTTTGAATCATATCGATGCGGACTCCATCCACATTGCTGATTTTTTCCTTCACACGTTTAAGAGTGTCTTTGGCATCTCTTGAAAGCAATTGTAAGGTTTCTATTGGATTATTTCGAATGATTGATTTTTCACCTTTAAAAAGTAAGACGGTGCCAAGTCTATGCAATAGCGCGATGATTTTAGGAGCCAGCAGTAATAAGGTAATTAGAATGATGCTGAATACGACAAAAAGTATGCTTTTTCCGGCATACTCCAACATGACGGGTAAGTATTTGAAAAAAGCAAATGCTCCCCCAATTAAAAGTGCCCAAAAGAAAATTGTCGAGATCGTCTTCTTAGCTTCTGGTGATTTTAGCTGCGCAGGTAAATGATCGCCTAATACTTGAAATATCGGAAGTTGCGTCTTTATCTCAGCGGGAATATTAACATACTGATCTTTTCTTTCCATTGATTTATTTTTATGTTATTGATTGATTAATCATACGCAATGCATTGTTGATTTCGGTGACCACCTCGTCAACAGCTGCATTACCGATGTTTATTTTTTGTTCGATGTCTTTAATTTTGGGTTCGTACTTTTCATTAATCTGCCCCAGTGCGAGTTGTTTTTTCTGTAGATCATCTTGCAATCTGGCGATATTCTCTGTGATTGTTTTGATCTCATTGTTCAGATTTGCAATCTCTATGGTTCGGTCCTGTTCAGTCTTTTTCTTTTCAGCCTGTTTTTGTTCCGATTCTTTGGCAATGGTTTCTTTCAGTTTATTAGCATAATTTGTGCCAGTTGCGATCAGTTTATCCTTGGATAACGAACTGTCTACAAATTTCAGTGAGGTATAGGCCGCTTTTAATGTATTTTCCTCTACTTTTCCCATTGCTGCTGCGGCGTTCCAAACTTCAAAAAAATCCACACCTTGTTCGTTGAGTTTTTCAAGAATGGCATAGACCTTTACTTTCATTTCTTTGAGATCGGCGGTGCCATCATTGGCTGTTATAGGGATTGGAGGAGGTGTTTTTCCAGTTGTAGCCGGTTCCGAGGGCGATGAATATGCCGGCGGAATAGTAGGTTTTTCAGGAACAGCTGTAGGAGCTGGAGTCGGCGATGTTTGTACCGATGGAGCTTGCTGGGGCTGATCATCCTCAAAAATTAACTTCTTCAGACTGTTTAATATACTGGATCCTCTTTTGGTGTCGTCGTTGCTCATCATGTCATAGTTGATTATATCTCTACTAAAATAATAAAAATTAAGTTTCTCTTCTAACGGATTGTGTTGTGGTAAACAAAGGTAAGCTTAGCGAGGAGGTCAACTGGAATAAAAGTGATGAAATAGTCTTGTTTGCTTAGGATGAATTGATGGGTCTGGTGTTTCTATGGGGTATAAAAAAACAAAGATTCCCAATTGTTGATCGGGAATCTTCGTTGTGGCAGTAATAGCTTATTATCTACCAAAGTCGTCTTGCACGCGAACAATATCGTCTTCATCAGAAGGGTTGTTTGCATCTGTGTGTTGCCAGATTTCGGCCAAAATACCGAAACCGTCCAATCCAATTAAGCGGTGACGTTGTCCTTGACGTAATCTAATTGTTTCTCCTTCTTTCAATGTAGAAACAACAGACTCTTCATCAGTGTCAGAAACCATCACACCTACGTTACCTTGGATAACACGCCAGATTTCGGCACGGCGGTGGTGATATTGCCATGAAAGTCTCTTTTCAGGAGCAACAATTAAAATTTTTGGACTTAATTTTCCTGAGATTCTTAGTTCCTGGACATCCATTCCACCGAAATATTCATTGGCGAATTCTTGTGCCTGGGATTCATCAATCACGAAGAATCCTCCCCAAGGACGTGCTGCATCTGATTTATCAATACGAAAACCTTTGGATGTCAGCATCTCCTGTACTTTTTCAAACAATGCGATTTTATCTATAGCCATGTTAAAAATTCTAAAAATTTGTTATTCGTTAATTCAGCAGCTAAATATAAAAAAAATACATTAATATTTTAAGTTAACCGTTTTAGCTTTATAAAAATACGTTATAATAAGCGTTGCTTGGCTATCCCTAGCTGGGATATTAGGCAAGAAGTTAAAAAGGAAATCGCTAATTTTGTGGTCAATCTAATTTTAGGATATGTCAAACTTTCAAGTCGATCGGGAAAATACTGCATTTATGCAGGCTGTTGCTTTCGTTAACCAAACGAACCAAAACTTATTTATTACAGGTAAGGCTGGTACGGGGAAAACGACGTTCTTGAAATATATCCGTGAACATAGCTATAAGAAAATGGCTATTACGGCACCTACGGGTGTTGCCGCCATGAACGCCGGTGGAACGACTTTACACTCGTTGTTCTGGCTTCCTTTTGGGACCTTTATTGAAGATTATGAATTGCGTTGGGACGAACAGGATAGCCATATTTACAATAAGTCACGTCTATTCAGTACCATTAAACTGACCAAGCAGCGTAGGGCCATCTTGCAGGAACTTGAATTATTGGTGATCGACGAGGTTTCGATGGTTCGGGCTGATACGTTGGACGCAATTAATGTTATCCTACAGTCGGTTCGTCGTGATATGCGCCCTTTTGGCGGGTTACAGGTGTTGTTTATTGGTGATTTATACCAGTTGCCACCCGTAGTCAAGGATGCCGAGTGGAATGTTTTACGGGATCATTATTCTTCTGTTTTCTTTTTCAATGCCAAAATTTTGAGAGATAATCCAGTGGTAATGCTGGAGCTTAATAAAATTTATCGTCAGCAAGATGAGGGTTTTATTTCTATCCTGAATGCCATACGGAACAATCAATGTACAAGCGATATGCTCAAGACCTTAAATGGTTATTATCAACAGGACTTTGTTCCGAATGAGGAAGAGCAATATATCACGTTGACCTCCCACAATCGAAATGCCGATGAGATCAACGGCGCTAAGTTGGCTTCATTGTCAGGTAAAATGTTAAACCTTAAGGCAGTTGTAAAGGACGATTTTGCACAGGGTTCCTATCCTGCGGAGGAGACATTGTCATTGAAAATAGGAGCGCAAGTCATGTTTATTCGAAACGATTCGGGAGATGAGCGCAAGTATTACAATGGTAAGATCGGTACGGTAAAGGACATAGATACCGTACATGGCACAGTAACGGTTACATTCCCTGATGGATCGGAGTCTGTAACCGTCAAAAGGGAGACCTGGGAAAATATTCGTTATAATTACGATAAGGGACAAGACCAGATCAAGGAGGAGATATTGGGTACATTTTCGCAATTTCCTCTTCGCTTGGCCTGGGCGATCACTATTCATAAAAGTCAGGGTTTGACCTTTCAGAAAGCAATTATTGATGCGGGAACCTCTTTTGCCGCTGGACAGGTGTATGTTGCATTGAGCCGATTAACGAGTTTGGATGGACTTGTCTTAAAATCTATTATTCCTTCCTATGCTATCCGTACGGATTACCAGGTTGTCGAATTTGCGCAGCGTGCTCAGGGGCAGGCTAACGTCAATGAGATTCTGGAACAATGCCAACGGAATTATCTTGGTCAGATTTTAATGCACGGTTTTCGCTGGGACGGACTATTGGCCGAGACTTCAGAGTTATTGAGATCACTGGAAGAGCGTAATATTGATGGTAAGGAACAGGCCGTATTATTTTTCCAACAATTAGTCAAGCAGCTCCAGACACAGGAGAAAGTTGCGCATAAATTTATTGTTGTACTATATGATTTGTTGCGGGATAAAAATGCGATCGATTATGATGTCATCTGTGAACGTTCTACTGCTGCGGTTAATTGGTTTTTACCGAAAATGGATGTCGATCTGATTGAGGCTTTAACCAAACATATCGAAGAGTACCAGATACGAAAACGTACAAAGAAATACATTGACGAGTTAAAAGCATTATTGCTCGATTACAAGCGAAAGCGCGAGCAGTTGCAGCATTGTCTGCTTATTGCGGAAACACTTTCAAAAAGGGAAGATTTTCAAACGGCTATGCTTGACGTTGCGGCCAGTGTGAAGACCAAAGAAAAAGATGAATTAGCTACGCAAAGTGCAGACGAGGAAGGACCAAAAAAGTTGGATACAAAAGAAATTTCCCTGGAAATGTTTAAGGAGGGGATGAGTATTGTTGATATAGCAGGTAAGCGCGGGATGGTTGCAGGTACGATTTACGGACATTTGATTAATTTTGTTGGTACAGAAGTCGAGGCGACAGAATTGATCGAACAAGAAAAGTTGGATCGTATTCTAGGGGTGATACGCGCTAATCCGGATAAATCCTCTTCGGAACTTAAAATGCTGTTGGGAGCAGATATTGACTATCCAGATATTAAAATTGGACAAAAAGTTTTGGGATTGTAGGCAATAAAAATTTATAGCGTATATTTGTAACAAATATTGTGATATAGTTTGTTAAAAGCCCATTGATAACCTTAAGATTGCTTATGGAAGACAAGAAAGATCCTAACAAGTGGCTTGTGTTGACAACTATTTCTACCCAGATGGTTTTTACCATTTACATATTTTATTTGTTGGGAGATTGGTTGGATGGAAAGTTTCATGCTGATAACCAATTATGGATGAAAATCTGCACCCTCGTCGGGATTGGGGTTTCTCTGTACCAAGTCATTAGGCAAGTGAATCGATTAAACGATAGATGATAGTATATATAAAGCAGGTTCTTATTTTATTTTTTGTTGCGGTATTGATTTTTGCCGTTCATTTCTTTTTGTTAAAGTCTTTTGATGGAATACAGCAGTTAGATAATCTGGGCTTTCCGCTGTACGAGATTTATACTTTTCAATTGATTTTGTCCACCATCATCATGGTGGGAATAAGCTACTGTTCGCAGCAATTTCCGCAATATGTCGGTTTTGTTTTTTTAGGATTATTGACGTTAAAGTTTGTCCTAAATTATTTATTTATCCATAATGGGCTGGCAAAACCGCAGGCTGATATTTTAAAATATAACTATTTGATCGTTGTCGTTTTATTCCTTTTTTACGATGTTGTATTTGCTTATAAGGCTTTAAACAAATCCTAAGGGAGAAAACGATAGTTTTTTCAAAAAAATGTAATATTAAAGTAGCTTTTGTGCTTTATATGTAGTATTTTCGCAAAAAATTTTAAATAACATAATAGTAGTATCGTGAGTCTTAAAAGAACACTTCAATTTTTAGCAGTTATTCTGTTTGCAGTTGCGCCATTTTTAACAAAGGCGAATGAGGATGCACACGGAGAAAAATCGCAGGCTGAGGAAATCAATAGCCATATTGAGCATCACTTACAAGATGATTATTATTTTAGCTTCTTTTCGGATGAAGAGACAGGTAAACACTATGGTTTTTCATTACCCGTCATTTTGATTGATAACGGCTTGAAAGTTTTTATGGCTTCGGCATTCGATCACGGTAATAAAGTTGCTGAGGTTGATGGTCAGTATTATGCATTGTACCACGGGAAAATTTATAAAACTGATGCCACAGGTAATTTGACTGGTCATGAGTATCATAAAAATGCTGATGGCAGTTATGTTATGACTGTAAATGAGGACGGAAAAGAAGAAAAGAAAGAATTTGAAACTTCTTATGTGGTTGGTTCTCATGAAATTCACGAAGCAACAGATTTTCATCCATCTGTAGATATGCCGTTGGATTTTTCGATCACTAAAAGTGTTGTAGGTTTGTTTTTGGCAGCCTTTTTAATGTTCTGGGCATTTATCAGTTTGGCTAAAACGTATAAAAAAGGGGCTAACAATTTGCCGAAAGGTGTTGGTCGTGTATTGGAGCCTTTGGTTATCTATGTGCGTGACGAGATGGCTATTCCAAATATTGGTCACCGATACAAAGAATTTATGCCGTATTTATTGTCTGTATTCTTTTTGATCTGGATTTTAAACTTGGTTGGTTTGACACCGCTAGGGTTTAACGTTACAGGTAACATTACAGTAACTTTATGTTTGGCTCTTTTTACATTTTTAATTGTAAATATCAAAGCAAACGCAAACTATTGGAAACATATTTTTTGGATGCCAGGTGTTCCGGTTCCATTTAAATTTGTCTTAGCACCAATTGAGGTATTGGGATTGTTTACAAAGCCATTCTCGTTGATGGTGCGTTTGTTTGCAAATATCACCGCTGGTCACACTGTTGTCATGGGATTGATTGCAATTGTTTATTTATTGCAGCATCAATTGACGGTAGTAGGTAGTATTGGTGTTTCTATGTTCTTAACAATCTTCTTGATGGTTATTGAATTATTGGTTGCGTTCTTACAAGCGTTTATTTTTACGATGTTGTCATCTCTGTTTATCGGTATGGCTGTTGAAGAGCATCACGATCATTAATTAGTAAATTTTTTAATTATTCAAATCATACATTATGTACAATTTAATTGGAGCCGGTTTAATCGTTATCGGTGCAGGTTTAGGTTTAGGTAAAATTGGTGGTTCTGCAATGGAAGCTATCGCTCGTCAACCAGAAGCAGCATCTAAAATCCAAACTGCAATGATTATCATTGGTGCCTTACTTGAAGGTTTAGCATTCGGTGCTTTATTATTAGGTAAATAGTCACAACGGTTTTATGGTATAACCTGCAACGGTTGGTTGCAGGTTATATTATTCCTGAATCTTAAAAAATAAGAATTATCATTATATAGTATAACAATGGATAAATTAATACATTCGTTTTCGTACGGTTTGTTTTTTTGGATGGTCATCGTCCTTGTGGTTATTATCTTTTTATTAGGTAAATTCGCATGGAAACCAATTGTTGATGCCCTAGACGAACGTGAAAAAGGTATTGCAAGTGCTTTAGAGGCTGCTGAAAAAGCTAAATTAGAAATGGCTCGTTTAACAAATGAGAACGAACAATTACTAAAAGAAGCTCGTGCTGAGCGCGATGTTATCCTTAAGGAAGCAAAAGAACTTAAAGAGAAGATCGTAGCTGAAGCAAAAACTCAGGCACAGGCTGAAGGTGCAAAAATTATTGCGCAGGCAAAAATCGAGATCAACGAACAAAAGAACAAAGCTTTGGCTGAGGTTAAAAATCAAGTTTCTTCTTTGTCTTTGGATATCGCTCGTAAAGTGTTAAACAAAGAATTTGAGGACCAAGGAAAGCAAGAAGCGCTAGTAGCAGATTTGCTTAATGACGTTAAATTGAACTAATCCGGTCACTCAAATTACGAAATAGAATTATGTCAGTATTTAAAGTAGCATCGAGATATGCTAAGTCATTAATAGACTTGGCAGGCGAGCAAGGCTCACTGGAAACAATCAAGACAGATATGGATTCATTCATCGCTGTTTTAAAATCCAGTACAGAATTGCAAGCAGTTTTTGCCAATCCTATTGTTCCTTTGGACAAGAAGAAAAACATATTGGATGCGCTATTTAAAGATAAGATCAATCCAAATATCTTGGCGTTCTTTAAGATCATGATCAATAAAGGTCGTGGCGAGATTGTATATGCCACTGCTCAAGAATTTATTCGTGAGTATAATGAGGTAAAAGGAATTGTGAAAGCTACAGTTACATCTGCAGCACCACTTTCTGAAGCTAATTTGGCAGCGATGAAAGATGTACTTGCGAAAGAAACCAACGCTCAAGTGATATTGATCAATAAAGTTGATCATAGTTTGATCGGTGGATTTGTAGTCAATATTGGTGATCGCCAAATTGATGCAAGTATTGCTGGTAAGTTGAATAAATTGGAAAGATATTTGAATCAGAATAATTAATTTGTTCTGATACTTGAAGTAAAATAAATCAAAAAACCCCTTATAATAATTAAAATGATAGAGGTAAGACCAGATGAAGTTTCGGCAATTCTAAGAGAACAATTGTCGGGCTTTAAATCAGAAGCCGAACTAGAGGAAGTGGGTACCGTACTTGCTGTAGGTGACGGTATTGCTCGTATTTACGGCTTAACTAAAGTTCAGTCCGGTGAGTTGGTTGAATTTGATAACGGATTACAAGGTATTGTATTAAACTTAGAAGAAGACAACGTCGGTGTTGTACTTTTAGGCCCTTCTGATGAAATCAAAGAAGGAGATACTATTAAACGTACTAACCGTATTGCATCCATCAAAGTTGGTGAAGGCTTGTTGGGACGTGTTGTAAATACTTTAGGTCAGCCAATTGATGGTAAAGGACCTATTCAAGGTGATTTGTATGAAATGCCTATTGAGCGTAAAGCTCCGGGTGTTATCTATCGTCAGCCAGTAACTGAACCATTACAAACAGGTATTAAAGCGATTGACGCGATGATTCCAGTTGGTCGTGGTCAACGTGAGTTAGTTATTGGTGACCGTCAAACAGGTAAAACTGCCGTTTGTATTGATACTATCTTGAACCAGAAAGAATTCTATGATGCGGGACAACCGGTATTCTGTATCTACGTCGCAGTAGGTCAAAAGAATTCTACAGTTGCAAATATCGTACGTACATTGGAGGAAAGAGGTGCTATGGCTTATACAGTCGTTGTTGCTGCATCTGCTGCTGATCCTGCTCCACTTCAATTCTATGCGCCAATGGCAGGTGCTGCTGTCGGGGAGTTTTTCCGTGATACAGGTCGTCCGGCATTAATCGTTTATGATGATTTGTCTAAGCAAGCTGTAGCTTACCGTGAAGTTTCTTTGTTATTGCGTCGTCCACCGGGCCGCGAAGCATACCCAGGTGACGTATTCTATCTACACAGCCGTTTATTAGAGCGTGCAGCGAAAATCAACTCTTCAGATGATATCGCGCGCAACATGAATGATTTACCTGAGTCAATCAAACATTTGGTAAAAGGTGGTGGTTCATTGACTGCTCTTCCGATCATCGAAACGCAAGCTGGTGACGTTTCTGCTTATATCCCTACAAACGTAATTTCAATTACAGATGGTCAGATCTTCTTGGAGTCTAACTTGTTCAACGCAGGTATCCGTCCAGCGATCAACGTAGGTATCTCAGTATCTCGTGTAGGTGGTAACGCACAGATCAAACCGATGAAGAAAGTATCTGGTACATTAAAGTTAGATCAAGCTCAGTACCGCGAATTGGAAGCTTTTGCGAAATTTGGTTCTGATCTAGATGCTGCTACAAAAGCTGTGTTGGATAAAGGTGTTCGTAACGTTGAGATCTTGAAACAAGGTCAGTACTCTCCAGTTTCTGTAGAGAAACAAGTTGCGATCATTTATATCGGAACAAAAGGTTTATTGCGTAATGTTCCTGTTAATAAAGTGAGAGAATTTGAAGAAGAATTCTTGACTCAATTGGAACAACGTCATCCAGAAGTATTATCGGCTTTCAAAGCAGGTAAGTTCTCTGATGAGTTGACTGCAGTATTAGAAACAGTAGCTAAGGATTTAGCATCAAAATATTAATAGTAATGAGTATTTGGTATTGAGTTCTATTGACAAGGCTCAATACTCAATACTAGGTACTTAATACTTAAAACAAATATGGCAAATTTAAAAGAAGTAAGAAACCGGATTACCTCGGTATCATCAACACAGCAGATTACGAAAGCTATGAAAATGGTTTCGGCTGCTAAATTGAAGCGCGCTACCAACGCTATCTTACAATTGCGCCCATATGCGAATAAACTAAGAGATATTTTGGCGGATGTTTCTGCTAGTGTGGAGGGAAGTAATTCTCCTTTTACAGTAGACCGCGAGCCAAATAAGGTGTTGATTGTTGTCGTTTCTTCTAACAGAGGTTTGGCAGGAGCATTCAACGCAAATGTTATCAAAGCGACCAATAACTTGATCTTCAACAAATATGCCGAGCAACATGCAAAAGGTAATTTGAGTATCATTGGTATTGGTAAAAAGGGTTACGACTTCTATTCGAAACGTAACTTCAATGTGGTAGCTAATCACTCTGATTTGTTTTCGGATTTAAATTTTGGTTCTGTATCTGTGGTGACTGAATTTATCATGGAACAATTCAAAGAAGGTAATTTTGATCGTGTTGAAGTGGTCTATAACCAGTTCAAAAATGCAGCAGTTCAAGAGTTGACTGCAGAGCAGATTTTACCATTATTACCTGCTGAGGAAAACAAACAACATACGCATAAGGCAAAAATAGAAGCTGAGGTGGATTATATCATCGAGCCTTCCAAAGAGAAGATTATCGAGGAGTTGATTCCTAAAGCAATCAAGATTCAATTATACAAAGCTGTTTTAGACTCGAATGCTTCTGAGCATGGAGCTCGTATGACAGCGATGGATAAAGCAACAGAGAACGCTGGTGATTTATTGAAATCACTAAAGCTATCCTACAACCAGGCACGTCAGGCTGCAATTACAACAGAATTGACAGAGATCGTATCCGGTGCGGCTGCTTTGTCAAACGGATAATTTTTGATTCGGAAATACATGGAAAAGGTGATAATCGAAAGATTATCACCTTTTTTATTTGGGGCATGTTCTACCATCGAATCAAGGCTGATCCCCAGGTAAACCCAGCACCGAAAGCCGCTAAGCAAACCAGGTCTCCTTCTTTAATCTTTCCTTCTTCCCAAGCTTCACATAAGGCGATAGGAATAGAGGCTGCAGTTGTGTTTCCATATTTTTGGATATTGTTGAAGACTTGATCCTCTCTTAATCCAAGTGTTTTCTGTATAAATTGTGAGATACGAAGATTGGCTTGATGTGGAATCAATAAACTGATATCACTGGTCTTTAAATTATTTTTCGCCAAGGCTTCATGGATGACCTCAGGGAATTTGACAACAGCTTTTTTGAAGACCGCCTGTCCATCCATATTTGGAAATGCAGTTCCGTCTTCGAGCATCTCTTTAGTCATCAATAATCCTCCCAATTCCTGATCTGGCCAATCTGGTATTTTATCCAACCAAATTCCACTGGATGCTCCAGGGTAATACATGGCCAACTTTTCGGCGTCGGCTCCATCTGAATGTAAATGGGTGCTCAGAATCCCTTTGCCATCTTCCGCTGTCGGCTGCACAACTACGGCTCCTGCTCCATCACCAAAAATAACGGAGACGGCACGGCCCCTGGTGGAAAAATCGAGTGCAAAGGAGTGTTTTTCGGATCCTACAACAAGCACATTTTTATACATGCCCGTTTTGACAAATTGATCTGCGATGGACAAGGCATATATGAAGCCTGAACATTGGTTTCTAATATCCAGCGCTCCCACCTCTTTCATTCCCATTTCTCGTTGGAGCAAGACCGCGCAGCCCGGGAAGTAATAATCCGGCGATAAGGTTGCAAAGATGATAAAATCTACCTCTTCATTTGTAATATGCGCGCGCTCGATAGCAATTTTAGCAGCTTCGACTCCCATCGTCGTGGTGGTTTCGCCAATTCGGTCTGCATATCTACGTTCCTTAATACCTGTCCGTTCCTGAATCCATTCGTCACTGGTATCCATAAAGCGTGTGAGATCGTTATTGGTATATACGTTTTTTGGAACATAATAGCCAATTCCAGCAATTTTTGACTGTAACATAATAAATTCCGCTAATTGATTGTATTCTTCCCTTTTATATTATCGTTAATTTAGAAAAAAATATTCTATTTTTGCAGCATGGGTACCCAAACTGCTGAAGAAACCTTTACGTTAGAAGAGATATTAGCCTCTGTGAAAGAGTCTAATCGACTTATTTTGTGGAATGATGAAACCAATACATTTGAGCATGTGATTCATTGTCTCATCTACCATTTGCAATATACCGAGAAGCAAGCCGAAAAGATTGCCTGGAAGGTTCATACCGAAGGTAAATGTGCTGTATTGGAAGGGACCTATACAGAAATGGAAATCTATCGTAAGATCCTGAAAGCGGAAGGATTAACAGTCTCTGTGGAGTAATTTGCCATTCTTTTGTTACCGTAATAATATGGTTACGCTTCAATTTTGTCTATAAGTTTTAGTTTTCTTTGCACTATAACTATAAACTAAGCTGAAGCATGTTTTTTAACGCTAAATCGTTTAAATCTTTCTTATTTTTATTCTTTTTGCCTTTTGTTCTTTTTGCTCAAACAGGCCAGATCAAAGCTATTATAGTCGATAGCGAAACTTCTAAACCTATTTCATCGGCTAGTGCCGCACTTCTGGACGCCAGCAATAGTTCCTTTGTTAAAGGTGCTCAGTCCGTTGATCAAGGATTTCTTTTGTTAGCTGATATAAAACCTGGTAAATATAATCTTCGTATCACTTATATCGGCTACGAAACACAAACTATTGAAGGTGTGGAGGTTGTCGGTACTAAAAGCAAAGATCTGGGTCGAATTGCTTTGAAATCTACGGGTAATCTACTGAATGAAGTGGTTATCGAGGCGAGAGCTCCGGCAATGCAAATCGGTATAGACCGTAAAACCTTCAATGTAGGGGAGAGCCTGGTCAGTGCGGGCGGGACGGCAACCGATGTGTTAGCGAATGTGCCCACTTTGCAAGTTGATCAGGACGGATCTGTCAGTTTGCGTGGATCAAGTAGTGTGAAGATCCTAATAGATGGGCGGGAATCAGCCCTTGCGGGGAGTGATGTTACTTCTTTGCTACAAAGTCTACCAGCCAATTCAATTGATAAAGTTGAGGTTATTACCAACCCTTCCTCTAAATATGACGCGGAAGGTCAGACAGGGATAATCAATATTGTTCTTAAGAAAAATGTAAGGACGGGATTAAATGGATCTGTAAATACTTCCGCTGGGTCATATGATAATTATATGGCTGGATTGACTTTGAATTATCGGGACAGGAAGTTTAATTATTTTGGATCTTATAATTTCAACAAGCGCCATATGGTTGGAAGCGGGGCTGTGGATAATATATTTAAAAACAACAATAGCGAGATATCAAATAATTCAGAATCATCAAGAAAAGGTAATAGCCATACGATAAAAGCAGGAGTGGATTATAATCTTTCCGATAAGACTTCATTGAGTCTTTCTGGTAATGTTAGCGTAAGGGATAATAATCGTGGAGAGGACTTGTGGTATCGTTATATTAATCACCCAACCTTATCTGGTACGAGTACAAGAACCTCTAGACAGCTCGAAGATGATTTGGGCTACGAGTTTACGATGGACTTTAGACATCAATTTAAAAGGTCTGGAGAGGAGCTTACGGCAAATGCGAGTTATGGAAGGGATAAAGAAGATGGTACGAATGTTTTTTTACAGCAATTTGATTCTGGAACTCCTAGTACGGGCCGGAATAATGTGAGCTCAGAAGATGGAAAAAATATAAATATACAGGCAGACTATGTTTTACCTTTCTCGGAAGATAGTAAGTTTGAGGCCGGCTATCGCTCTCAGATCAGGAAATCATTCGACACCCAGCTGTCAGATACTTTGGCTGTTGCCAGTGGGAAATATTTAACCGACTACGGGATCAGCAATGACTTTGATTTTACTTCTACTGTTCATGCCTTATATGCAAATTATCAGGGCAAACTGTCGGATAAGATCGGTTATCAAGTCGGTCTGCGTGCAGAGCAGTTTAACCTGAGTTCTACCTATTTTTCAAAAGATCCGGATGTGGTCGATAAGGAGACGAAAGCAAAACAAGATTTCTTTAGGTTATATCCTACCGTATTTTTGACTTATAATGTAGGTGAAGATGGGGATAAGATTCAATTGAGTTATTCCAGAAGGGTGCAACGTGCGAGAGGATGGCAAGTCAACCCATTTTTGAATGTGTCGGATGATATGAACAGACGGCAGGGAAATCCAAATCTAAAACCCGAGGACGTGCACGGATTTGAACTCAGTTTTGCCAAAACCTTTGGGAAGGTGAATTTGATTTCCTCCGCATATTTTAATCATACAAGTGAGGTGATGCAGCCTTATGTTTATTTTGTTGACACATTGAGTAGCGTAACCTATAGTCGATGGGAAAACCTGACAAGCAGAAATCTCTCCGGATTTGAATTTATTTCTAAAGTCAATGCGACAAAGGACTTTGATTTTACATTCAATCTGAATCTGATCAATATTAATTATAAGGCCAATGAGGCCTATAACGTTAAAGCATCCAATGGATTTGCGTACAATACCAATTTAACTGCTAATTATCGTTTCACGCCAACGTTCTCCGCTCAGGTTCGTGGCGAATATAATTCCTCACGGGTGATGGCACAAGGAAAGATGAATGCAATGAAAGGTGTTGATATAGCTTTGAAAAAAGATGTGCTAAATAAGAAAGCGTCCATCATGTTTAATGTCAGGGATGTATTTAACACACGAAAAATGCAAGGCTCTACTGAAACACCGCAATTAAGTTCTAATTTTGAGCATCGTTGGATGAAGAGAATGTTCACACTATCACTTTCTTACAGATTCGGTAGTCAAGATTTAAACAAATCAAAAAAGAAAGTGTCAAATACAAATGAAATGGGTGGAGGAGAGGAATATTAAAAAATATTCCTCTTTATAAGCCCAAATGCTTAAATTTAATTTTAAAACAAACCTAAAACTAAAAAGAATGAAGTTATTAAAAACAGTTCTTGCGGTATCGGTGATTGCTTTTTCAGCACATCTTAATACTGCCGTAGCGCAAGCGAAAAAGGAGGTTCCTGCTTACAAAATCTTAGATTTACCACGTGTAGATATCAAGAAATTTAAAAAGAACAAAGCCGGTGCTTATGTTATTTTTGATGGTACTTCTATGGAAGGATGGAGAGGCTACGATAAGACTGTAGTTCCAAAAAGGTGGGTGATTAACGAAGGAGCGATCAAATTTGACAGCCAAGCCAATGTTGGTAAAGAAGAAGGTGGAGATTTGGTCTTTGCACATGATTTCAAGAATTTCGAATTGGAATTGGAGTGGAAAGTTGCTAAAGGAGCAAACTCAGGTATTTTCTTTTTAGCGAAAGAAGTTGAAGGACAACCGATTTATATCTCTTCTCCAGAATGTCAGGTTTTGGATAATGAAAACCACCCTGATGCTAAAATGGGGGTTGACGGAAATCGTAAATCCACTTCATTATACGACATGATACCTGCTAAACCGCAAAACGGCAAGCCTTATGGTGAGTGGAATAAAGTTAAGATCAGAGTAAATAACGGAAAGGTTGAGCATTTTCAAAATGGTGTAAAAGTTGTTGAATATACTTTATGGGATAAGTCGTGGATCGATCTATTGCAAAAAAGTAAATTCAGCGAAGAGAAATGGCCTTTGGCTTTTGAATTGTTGAGTCATGTTGGTGGCGATAGCAAATCAGGACTTATCGGTCTTCAGGATCACGGAAATGATGTCTGGTTTAAGAATATTACCGTAAAGGTTCTAAAATAGAAAAAGCAGCTTTAAGCTGCTTTTTCTATTTTCTATAGTATCGATTGCAGTTCTTTTAAATCGATGATCATATGCGATACGTCTGCTGGTTTTTCGATGACATTTGGATTAAAGAAAATGGCATCCATGCCTACATTTACAGCTCCACGGATGTCTGCATCAAGGTTATCTCCAATCATCAGTGATTGATGCGCCTGCGCTTGAGCAGTCGTCATAGCAAACTCAAATATTCGGGGGTCGGGTTTGTTCACACCGATGACTTCTGAAATAAAAATATTTTTGAAATATTTACGCAAGTTGCTCTTTTCCAGTTTGGTCTCACAAGCTTCTTTAAAGCCATTTGAAATTAAGTGAAGATTGTATCTGTCACCTAAATAAGTAAGCGTTTCATGTGCGTGGGGAAACAGGTTTGTTTTCTGGGGGCAGATAGCGAGATATTCCAGTTCAAATTCCTCAGGAAATAATTCAGGATCCACACCGAGTTCGGTAAATGTATTTGCAAACCGTGCTTTCCTTAATTCCGGTTTTGAGATCTTTCCGTGATGATAGAGTCCCCAAAGTCGATGATTATTAACCGTATAAGTTTCTATAAAACGAGTGGATGAATCTTGGTTGAACAAGTGATCAAATTTGTATTTAAAATATAGTTCGTGCAGACTTTCTTCGGCATTCTTGTCAAAATCCCATATCGTATGATCTAGATCAAAGAAAATGTCTTTTTTTTCGTGATTAAACATATACAAAACTAAAATAAATTTGCCTGAAAATGCAAATCTGTCCTGTTAGGTATGGATGAAGTTAAAGATAAATTTTATCGATAAGGGGATTCATTTAGGGCCTGTTTGATTGTTACGCAATTTTAGTCTTATTGGAAATCGGTTAATTTTCTTCTTTGTGTCATAATCCTTCGGATATTTCCGAATACATGGGTGAATACCTATTTTTGTCACATGAAGAAAGCGCTGTTACTCTTTTATTTTCTATTGTTCTACGCGGTTATGCAACTGATTTGGTGGGGTGTGATGTTTATTCGCTTTGACCCTAGTAAAAAGAACATGATCATAGGAGAAGGAATATTCTTTTTGATTATCTTTTTATGGGGAGCATGGCGCTTGAAGCGACTGGTTGAAAGAGAACAAAAATTATTACAGCAACAGCAGAATTTTCTTTTGGCTATTACACATGAACTGAAATCACCCTTGGCTTCTGTCAAATTGTATATTCAAACGATTTTGAGACGCGATCTGGATAAGGAACAGCAGCAGACATTCTTGCGGAATTCACTAAAAGATATCGAACGTTTAGATGATTTAGTGGAAAATGTGTTGATGACTACCAAATTGGACAGCCGCAATTACAGTATGCCGAAAGAAGATTTTAATTTTACTTCTTTGGTAGAGCAGATCGTTGACAGGCTGCAAAAAAATTCTTGTAGTTCGCAAGTTTTGAAACCTTATTTGGAAGCGGACATTATTATTCATGCTGATAAGTTTGCGATAAGTAATGTGGTTACTAATTTAATTGAAAATGCTATTAAGTATTCACCGGCTTGTGCTATGGTGGATGTAAAATTATATACGGAGAATAATAAAATAATTTTTTCTGTTGCTGACCATGGTATCGGTATCAGTGATGAAGAGAAAAAACTTATCTTTAATAAGTTTTATCGCGTGGGAAGTGAAGCGACACGGAAAACCAAAGGTACAGGTTTGGGGTTATATATCGTGAAAACCGTGTTGCAGAAACACGACGCGACCATAAAAGTTAAAGATAACACTCCTAAAGGGAGTATTTTTGAAGTAACATTTGAAAGAAATGCAAAGTAAACAAAGAATATTACTTGTCGAAGATGAAGAACACTTGCTAGAAGCTATCAAGTTGAATCTCGAAATGGAAGGCTACCGTGTCACTACGGCTACCGACGGAAAAAAAGCATTAAAAGTATTTAAAGAAGAACGTTTCAACTTGGTGGTTTTAGATGTGATGATTCCGGAAATTGATGGATTCCAAGTTGCTGAAACTATTCGACTGCAAAACACTGAAGTTCCTATCATGTTTTTAACTGCGAAAAATAGCAGTGAGGATCGAATTACAGGCCTTAAGAAGGGGGCTGACGATTATTTGGTAAAGCCTTTCAACTTGGAGGAACTGATCCTTCGTGTAGGAAATCTGGTGCGTCGTGGTATGAAACCGGACGATTTGAAGGAGTTAAATTCCTACCAAATCGGTGATAAGACGATCTATTTTAATTCTTATGAACTGCATCATGCGGATGGTACCATCACTTCTTTGACCAAGAAAGAAACGATGTTATTGAAGCTGTTGATTGAAAGACGTAATGAGGCTGTATCGCGTGAGCAAATATTAGAGACGGTATGGAATTACGATGTTTATCCATCGACACGTACGATCGACAACTTTATCCTAACTTTCCGAAAATATTTCGAACCTGATCAAAAACATCCTATTTATTTCCATTCCATTAGAGGTGTTGGTTATAAGTTTACCGACAATAACACGTAGGAAAAAGAGATGATGACAATCAAGGCTAGAATAGCCGTTATTTTTATTGCCGCATTATTTTTGGGCTATGGCTTATATCATGGATACTACCAGACTTCTGTATTAATTGCTGGAGGGATAGGGTATTTAATCTGGAGCCATTTCAGAGAGGGATCTGTTTTTTTGGCGACACAGGCTTTTCATAGACAAGATTATGAAAAAACAAAAAGCTTGCTAGCGGAGATAAAGAACCCAGACACACTGCGTAAAGGCAGACGGAATTTTTATGAATTCATGATGGGGAATATTGCGCTGAAAGAGGAGCGTGTTGATGAAGCAGAGTATCATTTTCAGCTTGCATCTCGCTTGCCTTGGAAAAAAGATAATGAGAAAGGCATGGTCATGATTAATCTGGCAAATATAGCACTTCGAAAGTTGGATTATCAAAGAGCGAGAGCATATACAGATGTTGCTAACAAATTACATTTGACAGCTAGACAGAATAGCATTATTACAAAAATAGAAAACGAAATTTCAAAACATTTATAGTGAGTACTACTTTACAAAACGACTTATTGATTAGAGCTGCATTTTCGCAGCAAACGGAAAGACCTCCTGTGTGGATGATGCGTCAAGCTGGACGCTTTATGAAGGAATACTGGGATATAAAAAATAAATATTCCTTCTTGGAAATGTGTAAAACCCCAGAAATCGCCGCAGATGTCACCATGCTTCCAGTGGATTTATTGGGTATTGATGCCGCTATTTTATTCTCAGATATTTTAGTTACGGCTGAAGCGATGGGAGGGGATCTGTCCTTTGAACAAGGTGTTGGTCCTCGTTTTTCTAATCCAGTTCGTTCTGTAAAGGATGCGGAAGCTTTGTCTACCAACTGCTTGGATAAATTGCAGTATGTTGCCGATGCCATCAAAGTAATCCAACAGCGTCTTGATAATCGTATTCCCCTAATCGGATTTGCAGGAGCCCCATTTACGATCTTGAGTTATTTGGTTGAAGGTGGATCTTCAAAAGATTTTAAGCTGACTAAGTTGATGTTGAATAATCAGCCTGAATTGGCGCATATGATTCTTCAAAAGATCGCCGATGTAACGGTTGAATATCTAAATATGCAGATTGCTGCTGGTGTAAATGCGATTCAATTATTTGATAGCTGGGCTTTGGCTTTATCATGGAATGATTATCGTGATTTTTCGCATTATTATAATAAGCAGATTATCGCTAAGTTGAATCGTAAGGATATTCCAGTTATTTCTTTTTGTAAAGGATCTTCCGTTTTTGCACCAATGATGGTCGACGCGCAACCTGATGTTGTCTCTATCGATTGGAATGCAGATTTGAAAAATATGAAGCAATCTCTGCCACAAGGTATTGCTGTCCAAGGGAATTTGGATCCATTTGTTCTATACGCGGATAAATCTGTTATCAAAAAGAAAATCATAGACTTATTTGAACGGATGAGAGGCGAAAATGGCTTTATTTTCAACCTGGGACATGGTATTATGCCGGATATTCCTTTTGACAATGTAAAATATGCCATTGAAGTAGTGAAAGAGTTTCGCTATTAGTTTTTATGTACTATTTGATAACAAAGGACTTGTGGAATCAAGTCCTTTGTTATTTTAAGTCAGTTATTTCTTTATTCAATAATACTACATTTCAA
>JALAGS010000044.1 GCA_022712315.1 Sphingobacterium sp.
ATTCATGCTTATGTTTATTGAAAATAAACAACAAATGGATATGATCAGACAAAGTGCACGAGATTTCGCGCAGTATCATATCAAACCTTATGTGATGGAATGGGACGAAGCCCAATTATTTCCGATAGAAGTTTTTAAAAAGTTAGGCGAACATGGCTTTATGGGAGTTATTGTTCCGGAAGAGTATGGTGGATCAGGTTTAGGTTACCAAGAATACATTACCGTGCTCGATGAGATTTCCAAGGTCTGTGGTTCCATAGGCTTATCCGTTGCTGCCCATAATTCACTGTGTACAAATCATATATTGAGCTTTGCAAACGAGGAACAAAAGAGACTTTATCTTCCGAAGCTAGCCACAGCTGAATGGATAGGCGCATGGGGCCTTACCGAAACGGGGTCGGGTTCGGATGCAGGAGGAATGACGACATTCGCGGAAAAAGATGGTGATTATTATGTTTTAAATGGATCTAAAAACTTTATTACACATGCAATTAGTTCGAACGTTGCCATAGTTATTGCCCGAACAGGTGCTAAAGGTGATAAAAAAGGCATGTCGGCTTTTATCGTGGAAAAGGGGATTTCGGGATTTACTGCTGGTAAAAAAGAAAATAAATTGGGAATGCGGGCGTCAGAAACAGCTTGTTTATTTTTCGACAATTGTAGAATTCATCGAGATCAACTTATAGGTGAGGAAGGGCAGGGTTTTGTGCAAGCCCTAAAGTTATTGGATGGGGGGCGTATTTCTATTGCCGCACTCTCTTTGGGTATTGCGCGTGGAGCGTATGAGTGTGCGCTGAAATATGCAAACGAGAGGGAGCAGTTTGGAAAGAAGATTTATGACTTTCAGGCCGTTTCTTTTGCGTTAGCTGATATGGCGACACAGGTCGAGGCAAGTGAATTGCTGACTAGGCAGGCGGGTTATTTAAAGGATCACGGAGACCGTGTTTCTAAGATCGGTGCGATGGCGAAGCTCTATGCTTCTGAAGCGGCTGTCAGTGTCTCAAACGAAGCGGTGCAGATCTTTGGTGGATATGGATTTACAAAGGACTATCCAGCAGAAAAGTTTTTTAGAGATGCGAAGTTATGTACGATAGGCGAAGGTACTTCTAGTATTCAGAAAATGGTGATCGCTAGAGAAATTGAGAAAGATATTTTGTAATACAATATGAAGGATCAGGTAGTATTGGTTGATTGTCCAAGAGATGCTATTCAAGGGCTTCACAACGTTATTGAAACAGACAAAAAAATTAAACATATCAATACATTAATTGAAAGTGGGCTGTTTGATGTGATCGATTTTGGCTCTTTTGTCTCGCCGAAAGCAGTGCCGCAGCTGGCAGATACAAAAACGGTATTAAAAGGGATCAACAAGAATGAAAAGGTAAAGTTACTGGCTATTGTAGCAAATCTTAGAGGGGTGCAAGAAGCTGTTCAGGAGGAAAAAATCGATTTTTTTGGATATCCATTTTCAATATCTGAAACATTCCAGCTGCGAAATACTAATATGGATTTAGCGATGTCTTATCAGCAGTTAAAACAGATGAAAGTGTTGGCGGATTCTGCCCATAAATCTATGGTGGTCTACATCAGTATGGCTTTTGGAAATCCCTATCACGATGCTTGGTCACCCTTATTGGTGGAAGAGTGGGTGGAACGATTATTGGATCTTGGGATTCGTGAATTTTCATTGGCGGATACGACATCGGAAGCTGATGCAAATCAGATTTCGGAGCTCTTTGGTCATGTCAAATCCCGTTTCCCAATGCTTGAGATAGGCGCGCATTTTCACGCCAAGCGGGAAGATAGCCTTGCAAAGATAGAGGCGGCTTATCACGCTGGATGTCGTAAATTTGAAGGAGCATTGTTAGGTTATGGGGGCTGCCCATTTGCCAAGGATGATTTGGTTGGAAATATTCCTTCTGAATTGCTGTTGAACTATTTCCGGCGAGGTAGTGTAGCCGAGGTAGTAGCCCTTGAACAGAGTTTCAGACAATTGATTTTGTAGAATTTTTAGATGGAAAAACTAAATTTTATAAAAGTAACTATCGAACAGCATGTGCTTACGATGACGCTGGCTCGTTCGGAAAAAAGGAATGCTTTTAGCCCGACTATGGTTAGTGAGATAGCTTATGTATTGAATATCGCGAATAGCAACCCTGATGTACGTTTAGTGCAAGTGGAGGCTGAAGGCCCCGTATTCTGTGCGGGGATGGATCTGAAAGCTTTTGAAGACCCTGCAATGGATGTGGGTAATCCTGCAATTCCTCGGGTAGAAAAATCCCTGGCTGAGTTATTTGCTGGGTTAGACAAACCCTCTATCTGTGTTGTCAGAGGGGATGTTATTGCCGGTGGTTTTTTGATTGCGTTATCCTGTACGTATTTATATGCTTTTCCTCAAGTACGTTTTTCTTTACCAGAAGTCAAAATTGGACTCTTTCCATTTCAGGTATTGGCTTTGCTTCTGGAATATATGCCTGAAAGAAAAGCGATGGATCTCTGTATCAGAGGAGCCTCTTTTTCTGCGCAAGAGGCTTTAGAAAAGGAAATCTTGTACGGAATTTTGGATGTTGAGGAAAAGGCATTGACCGAATTGAAAAATACGATCCTTGATAATGCCCCTGTGGCTATATCAAAAGGTTTTAGTGCACTTCGGAGGTTAAAAGAGCAACCTTTTGATGACAAATATAGCTTTCTCCTAGATGCGCTAGCAGATTTACGCCAAACGGCCGATTTCAAAGAAGGAATGGATGCTATGCGCAGTAAAAGAAAAGCTAACTGGAAAAATAGCTAAAAAAATGATCGAAAACTAGGTCTGCTTGTTAAGGGAGAGAATTCCCAAGGGATGGAGCTTAGTACGATCAAGAATGCTAGGCCAAACCAGATTAATAATATTTTAAAACGTCGATCATTCGTATCGGCGTTTGTGCTTTTTAGAGCACCGATAGTCAAGCAAATTGCCGCAATAATCATCATACTGCTGTGTTCCATCCCGAAGAAGCGGATTTGTCTGAGGTGAATTGACTTGCTAACATGCTGCATGAAATACTGTGTAATGGGGCTTAATAGATAGAGGCTAAAACCTAAACATAGCTGAATACAAAAAGAAATAACCGTTGTTTTTAATAGCCATTGATCGATAGGGGAGAATGGAAGCTGTTTATTTTTCTTGTAAAAAAATATCGAGAGGCTAACGGTCAGTATGATCAATACTTCCCATCGCCATAAAGAATGCATCGCCAGAATAAAAGGATAAAAGTAATTCAGCATATGGACAAAGATGGGAATAAAATTTATTCTGAAGATGAAATTAATGATTTATCTACATCTATTTATGCTTTATTTGAACTTTGTATTGATTTGATTTTTAGTTTGTTTTGTTATTAATTTAATTAATGGTTAATGCTGTTGATGCTGAATATTTGTTGTTGTCCTACGGTTTTCATAGACTAAAAGTTAACGGGCAATATAATTGCACTGATTGCGAGAAAGCGATGACTTGTGTTGAATTCAATAATAGATGGTGTAATTTTGCATTCTTTTTTTGATTCGTTTTAGCCTTTCTGCGGCATTATATTCTATTGTCTAAGGCTCTTTTAATGTTTGCTTAGGTTTAGCCTGTGGAGCGGATATTTTCAATTAGCTTCGAAAGCCTTAATTTATTGAGTTTTTCAAAAAATGATATCGGATTTTAAAATGGCTAACCAGTACTGATCAAAGTCACATAATGGTC
>JALAGS010000045.1 GCA_022712315.1 Sphingobacterium sp.
CAAAGCAAATGCCAATGTCCAGGTCCAATAGGCTTGCGTCCAAATTCTATTTAACTTAAATCCATTACTTGCAATTAAATTAAAAATCGAAGAGACGAAAAAGCTCTCAACGAATAATCTTAACATTTTCATATCATTCCACCAAATACTGTTATTAGACTAAGGTTTATATTGTTTAAATATCTAATTTATTAAAATTAATCAAGTATTAAGCAAAATTGAATCTTCAAAAAGAAGATTATCCTCCAAAATCACGGAGGTTATTCCTTCGCATTCGTTTAAGTAATCTTTAAAATAAATATTTGCCAAAAGAGAATTTTTATGAAAGAAAACTTAGACGACGTTGGTTTGGCAGCTAAAGTTGCCACACTTCTCGCGCTACCTAGGGTAGATCGGGCACTAGCGCTACAGCTTATGAAAGATAATTTTGTGGGTTGGATGGAACACAACTTTAACCTGACTTCCAATCAGTCGTATAAACTTAACAAACTTCCCGCTGGGCTCGGTCAAAAACTTGGAACTGCTATCAGCAATTACATCATGGAAGACAATGTACTTCAAGTTCAAAAAGACGAAAAGAAAGATGAGGATCCAGATTTCACAGCGCTTAGTGTTTACGGACTCGAGGAATGGCTCGATGGAGGAACGGAAGCAGAAGCGACTCCCCTTCATATACGGATTTCATATAGAAACGCCTAGCCTTATTATTTATGCCAGCTTATTTATGCCAGCCATTTTTTGAGGTTGATCTCATGATAGTTGCAACTTTTAACCGAAGGTATTTTCCTAGTCTTAACTAGTAAACAAGCGTTTCTTTATAAAATACAATGTAAGCAATGAAAGGCCCAAAAGGACCTTTCATACTTTTTGGAGATAATGATGTATACCTACTTATCCAAGGGAAGTTTGACTCCCTCTTTGATTTCGTCATTGGCATGCAGCAAGATCTGATCACTCCTGTTTAACTTTCCAAAAACTTCGGTAGAATCATGTGTGGATACCCCTTCTTTGATATCCACAAAATGTGTCTTACCATCTATAAGCTGGATCACATACTGCCTTTCTGTCGAACGTACAATACTATTGGAAGGTACCAATAACGAATTGGCTCCGGCAGACAGTGGAATATCGACCTCGCAGTATAAACCGGGTTTGAGTTTGTTATCCGAGTTGGCGACATCGACCTCTATCGCTTCAGACTGCATGGCGCCCAAGGAATTCGCTGAACGGGCTATCATCCCTTCAAACACCTTATTCGGGGTGTTATTAAAACGGTAAGCGACCTTTTTCGAGAGGTCGACTTTATCGACATAGTTCTCGGGGATCTGCACTTCCAATCTTAATTTATTGAGATCTTGCAGGATCAACAGGGGTTGATCATTTCCTTTTCCCGGTCCGACCAGTGCTCCCTCGGAGACGTTACGCTGTACAATCACACCATTGAATGGCGCTTTGATATTCAGGTAAGACTGCAACATTTCAACTTCTTCTACATTTGCTTTTTCCGACATGGCTACCGCTTCGTCAGCTTTCATCTTTGATAGCGCATTGTCCAGATCAAGTGGTGATACTGCCCCTTCCTCCTGTGCGGCATTTTTGAGCCTTTTATATTTATCCTTACTCGCAGAAGCGGTTTCCTGTGCCTGCACAAAACGTGAATGCGCGGCCTGCACCGCAGCGAGCATTTCTGGCGCCTCCAGCTGCATCAGCAGCTGTCCCTTTTTGACAACTGTACCTCTGTCCACCAAGATATGCTTGACGAAGCTGTTCATTTTGGCATAGATATTTACCTCATTAAAAGGTTTGAGCTTACCGGGTAAACGCACACTGCTGGACATGACTTTCTCTTGTATGACTGTGGTCTGATAGGTGCTGGCCTTAGCCGGATTTTTCGGCGTCAGGTCAATGGGCTTTTCGGTGTGACCGCAAGCGGAAAGTAATCCTGTCAGTACTAGTAAATAGCCTATTTTTTTCATCCGTTTGATATTCTTGTTCATTACTCAATTGTGTCTTTAAGGCATACATGCTGCCTTTGGCGATTTTATCTTTAAATACAATTCTCTTTCTGATGCATAGTAATTTCTGTCTTTATCCTACCAGTTTATACTGCTGGGTTTCGATTCGGGAAGAACACTACATTTTTTTTAGTTTACACTATACTTGTCTTTTTCCACCAGTAACTTTCGATGATCGGGTTCGTCCTGCGGCAATAGTGATTCGGAATCGAACGTGGATTTTTCCTTCATCCACACAAACAGGAGCGGCAGGATAAATAGGGCAGCAAATGTGGAGGCAAATAGACCGCCGATCACGGCCCGGCCCAATGGTGCCGCCTGCTCACCCGTCTCCCCCATTCCCATGGCCATGGGAATCATGCCGGCAATCATTGCCATACTGGTCATCAGGATCGGCCGTAGCCGCGTTGTTGCGCTGGCCAGCGCTGCCGTCCTGGCATTGCGGAAATCCAATCGCAGTGCTTCAGCATTGGACACGATCAAAATGGCGTTGGCTACGGAGACACCAGTAGACATAATCATCCCCATGTAGGATTGCAGATTGAGCGTCGACCCTGTGAGCAATAGCATCGCCAAGGATCCTAGGATCACTGCAGGAATAGTCACCAATGCGGTTAGCGAAAGCTTCACACTTTGATAATTCGCTGCCAGTAGTAGAAATATAACAACAACTGCACAGGCAAGCCCCAACTGCAAACTACCCATGGTATCGAGCAATAGTGTCGACATCCCTTTCATTTCCACTACAACACCACGCGGCGGAGCCGGGAGTTCACGAATAGCTTGTTGCACATCCGCTGTTGCTGTCCCCAGGTCTTTCTTATGGATATTTGCCATCACGGTCAAATACCGCCTTGGCCCCTGCCGGTCATACTCACCTGGTAGATATTGTGTATTGAAACTGGCTATATCGCCCAAGGTCGGTGTGAGCTGCCCTTTCACGAGCGGAATTTCGCGCAGCTCGTCCATCGTGTTCATCACATATTCAGGCACCTGCACCTGTACCTGATAGGTATAGGTATTGTTTTCGTCGAGCCATTGGATTTTCTGTGTAAACCGGCTCGAGGAAGTGCTGGCTGTTACCGATCGTGCAATATCATCCATCTGCAGACCTAGCTGGGAGGCTTTGAGACGATCTATGGCAATGGAAATGGTGGGTAGTCTGAGTGGTTGCGCGATCTGCACATCCCGTAGATAGTCGATGTGCCGCAATGCGCTGACAACCTGATCGGCATAGACCTTCAGTTCGTCCATTTTCTTTCCGGCTATGCGCACCTCGATCGGTGTTGCAGCCCCCTGGCTCATAATCTTTTCGGTCATATCGATAGGCTCAAAATTCAGGCGCAATTTGGGCAGTTTATAATGGATATTTCGTCGTAAGACATCTTTGAGTTCGTCCATATTCACATGGTAGTCCGCATTTAGGTTCACCTGGATCACGGCTTCGTGCGTTCCGGTGTTGAATACATAAAGGTTGCTGACGCCATAGCTGCTGGGCACCAGGCCAACATAGGCCGAACTGATGGCAACCTGATGGTTGACCGTACTATCGATTACCTGCAGCACCTGTTTGACGGACTCTTCGGTTCGCTCCAGCCTGGTTCCATCGGGCTCTTTGATCCTGAGCTGAAACTGCCCATTGTTAACCTTGGGCATCATATCCTTGCCGATGTACACAAATGCCGCTGCCGATAGCGCCAGCGTGAGCAACAGATAAGCGATGATGACTTTGCCCTTATGGCGCATGGAGCGGTATAAGCCGAAGCGATAACGTTTTTTGATCTTATCGAAAAAGCCCGGCGAGTCGGACTTGAAATGACCGATATGATGCTCTTTGAGCAGCCAGTTGGATAAAATAGGTACCAAGGTCTGGGCCATAAAGTACGAAGCGATCATCGTCAATCCAATCGATAAAGAAAGTGGCAAAAACATCGCCCGGGGAATCCCCGTCATCATAAAAGAAGGTGCAAAAACCGCCAAAATACAGAACAGGATCAAGAGCAGCGGCACGGAAATCTCCTGACAGGCCTTATAGATCGCCTTACGCTTGTGCGTACCCTGTTCCTGATGCTGGTGTATGCTTTCGATGGTCACCGTGGCCTGATCGACAAGGATACCAATGGCTAGGGCCAAACCGCTCAAGGTCATAATATTGATGGTCTGGCCAAACAATGTCAGCAGCAGGACGCCAATCAGAATGGATACTGGTATGGTGACGATCACAATCAAGCTGCTTCGCCAGTCGCGCAGAAACAAGAGTACCATGAGACCGGTAAGCAAAGCACCGAGCCCCCCTTCGTGCAAAAGACTCTGCACTGAATTCATAACCGCTACGGACTGGTCAAATTCATAAGACACCTTCACATCCTCTGGCAGCAGATTCTGGATTTCCGGAAGCTTAGCCTTTAGGTTGCTGACTACTGCCCAGGTGGACGCATCCGATGTCTTAACGGCAGGAATATAAACGGAGCGCCGACCATTGATGAGCGCATAACTTACCGTCACATCCGAGGCGTCCGATACGCGTGCGACATCTTTGATATAAATCGGGGTTCCATTTTTTGTCAGAATAGGGATATCAGCAAAATCTGCAACATTCTTGATCAGTGAATTGATCGTGGTCACATACATTGTGTTGTTGAGGTGCAGGTTACCCGATGGGGACATCACGTTAAATTTCGACAATGCCATTACCACCTCATCGGCGGTCAGGTTGTAGCTCCGTAATTTATTGGGGTCTACATTGACCGTGATCGTCCTGGAGTTGGCTCCAAAGGGCGGCGGTGCGGAGAGGCCCGGTACTGCAGAAAACATGGGGCGTACCAGCGTGCTCGCCATATCGTAGATCTCCTTGAGGCTTCTTGTCTTGGAAGAAAGCACCAGCTGACCCACGGGTAAAGAGGAAGCATCAAAACGGACCACCTGTGGCGGCAATGCCCCTGGCGGAAAAAACTTCATGGCCCGGTTTACCTGCAGCGCTACCTGCGCTGAGGCTTCGGCCATATCGGTATTTTCGTAGAAACTAAGTTTTAGGAGCGTAAGCCCCTGAATATTTTTGGCGGATATATTTTTGATTCCGTTGACATAGAGAAACTGATCCTGCATCCGGGAGGAGAAAAAACCTTCCATCTGCTGTGGGGACATCCCGCCGTAAGATTCAATGACGTAAATGGTCGGTGAATTGAGCTGCGGAAAGATATCAATCGGTATTTTCAGTACAGCGAGGACCGAAAAGAGCAGCAGGCTGAGGGTGATGATCACTGTGGTAATCGGCCTTCGTAAAGCAGCTGTGACTAGTGACATAAGTGATTAGTTAAAAAGTTGAAGAAAGCCATCGACATTGTTCTGTGCCACCACCTGGTGGAACAATGCCAGATAATAATTATACTTGGCGGTGATGTAATCGCGCTCTGCCTGATTGAGCATGTTCTGGGCAACGTTGACCTCCACAATATCGATCAGCCCATTTTTATACAGGGAAAATTTCTGGCGGTAGGCCACATTGGCAGCTTTGGTCTGACGCGGAATTTCCTTCAGACGTCTTTCAGCAGTTGCCACTTCAGTGGTAGACTGTGCAATATTCATGGCGATGTTGGCCTGTTGTTCCTGTAGCTTTTGACCAGCCTCATCCACCATAAGACGCTGCGTATGGAGTTTTACCTTTTTGCGGCGCAAATCAAACAGGTTGTAGTTGATTCCCAGACCAACGAGGTAATTACCACGCTGTAGACCAAAGCCGTCGGTTAGCGAACCATAACTATTATCGCTATGTACACTGGATGCCCTGCCCCATACAGCCCCCGAGAGAAACAGCTTGGGACGGTAGCTGTTGGCAACCAGCTTTTCTTCCATCTTCGTCTTGTCGAACAACGCATTATAATAGGCTACCATAGGATGCTGACGGCCGCCATCGAGTTCAATAGGCGCGTTTTTTACCTGCTCGAACAGGATCTTTTCGGCAGTGGTATCCGCTACAATCTGCGCTGGCCGCATACCCGCCAAAGTAGCCAGTTGAATTTGTAATTGCTGTTGCTGATTGTCCAGTTCAATGAGGCCAAGCTGGCTACGGGATATTTCAGCATCGGCCATGCTGGTATCCACGCCCGCCCGGATACCACTTTTGACCAGCGCAAATATCGATTGACGTATTTCCTGATTTCGGGCTATACTGCGCGATTGGATTTCAATCAGGTCATGCAATTTCAATAACTGCAGATAACTATAGATCGTGAAGGACTGTAAGTCATATTTCGACTGTTCAAAACGACGGTTCTCCACGGCCACCTCCGCCTGCGCGAGCTGGTCCTGGGCTTTAAATTGACCAAAATTATAGACCTCCCACTGGAAGGCGGCAATGCCAAGATTGCTGCTCACAGCCTGATAATTATTAGCGGGACGTATACCGCCATTATTGGTCGGCACGAGGCCAAATCCGAAGTAAGGCCCCGGCACATTATTATTGGAGCCAACGTCTGCCTGATACGACAGCTGTAGGCTCGGCAGACGGTTGTTTTTGACTTCTGCAGCGCGGGCCTGCTGCACCTGTGTACGCACGTAGTCGGTACGTAAGGATGGCGCATGCTGCGTTACCGAAGACAGCAGCTGGTTGAGTTTGATAGGTACATGACTCTCCTGTCCATAGCTAAAGAAGCTACAGCAGAGCAGCACATGCCCCATAAGGACAAGTTTTTGAAACATATAAAAAGCTTATTTTAAGATAAATGAATGTTTGCGGTCCCATTGGGACCCACTCAATACGATTAAAATGGCTTTTTTATCATAAAGTCAGCTGAAGATTACGCAGGTATAGCCGTTCCAGCGGCAATATTATTTTGGATAGCAAGTTACCAATCGAAAACATGCTGGAATTCGGAAAGAAGGTGTTGAAAAAGTGGGTAATAAAAAACTCCCTTACTTTAGCGACAAAGTGACGAAGTGGCGAGAGCGTCAGACAGACACTATCTTTAACATCAACCCAATCCAGGTATTCCTGTTTTCGTTTACTAAAGGCCTTGATAACGGTGATAAACTCATTCTCGCCTTGGGTCTTTGCCTGATGATATAATGAAAATCCGATCAAAGGCTTCACGATCAGTAGCATCGCACTTATCAGTAAGAGAAATTGAAATATAACTCGTCTTAACATAGGTTGTATGATATCTAATGCACAGCATTTTGATTTGCGTACACTACAAATATAAACAATGACGCAGTAGACCATTGTAACATTGACGTAACGAAAGCTTTTGTAAACATCATGTTGCAATTACTTGCTCCATACAAATGTTAGAGCCATAATAAATGCTTATAAAATATCAATTAACCCGGGCGGACATAATTTAGCCACTAAAAATTCAAGTTCATCCAGTTCAAATGGTTTGGCCAAGAAAGCGTCGGCCCCACAAGCATCAGCTATCGCTTTGCCTTGAAGGCTCGCCGACATCATAATCACTTTTATTGAGCTGTATTTTTCGGATGCCTTGAGTTGCCGCACAATGTCGTCTCCGGCCAGCCACGGCATCTGTAGATCCACAATCAACAGGTCAGGTTGTCTTTCGTCTATCGTATCCATGAGTTCCGGGCTATGGGCAACGGATATGACCTCCTGGTTTTCGTTCGCTAATGCAAGCCCCAACACATCTAATATAAGTGTATCGTCCTCGCAAATAATTATTTTCCTCTTCATGATTATGTTGGCTCAATTTACTGCTTTATTAATATGACTTTGCTGGGTTACCACCCTAAAACACCTATCCTTTCCTCTAACTATGGCCTTTTAGCACAAAATAGGCAATTTATTAAAAAATATGGTCAAACAATCAAAAGTACTACACACTGCTAATACAATTTAGCTCGATCAGCTTTTTCTTGGAGATTTTTTCGATCCGATAAACATAAACCCGGATTGCTTCTCCAGCTTCATCTGTACCTAGATATTCCATCAGTTCAAAATGTCGAGGAACGGCTTCTTTTACAACTTGTCCTGTTGCTTGAATATTCGCTATTTTTTCCATTATTAAAGAGTAACAGTTTTTCTTTAGTACAATTTTCGTTTCTTATTATTACGTATATTTCCATGAAAAATTAAAAGCGGGCTACATGCAGCAGCCCGCTTTTTGAAATAATCAATTTTAACGTAAGATCAGGTGAATAACACCATTCGAACTGTTATAGTTTTGATTATTTTATGACCACATAAAGAATGAGTTCCAATTTTTACATTTTCCTCATCGCGGCATTTGCTACTGCGGGGGTTATCATCCGGCCATTTAAGATCCAGGAAGCCATTTGGGCTACCACTGGTGCCATCCTATTATTACTCTTCGGACTGATCTCATTCCAAGCCGCCTGGACAGGTATCGGCAAGGGGCTTGATGTTTACCTCTTCCTGATAGGAATGATGAGTTTGGCGGAGTCGGCGCGGCGCGAGGGTCTGTTTGACTGGCTCGCCTCCCATGCCATCAAACTTTCAGCGGGTTCGACGACGAAACTTTTTGTGCTTATTTACCTAGTCGGTACCGTCGTTACGATCTTTATGTCAAACGATGCTACGGCAGTTGTGCTCACGCCAGCTGTAGCAGTGGCAGCATCAAAGGCAAAAGTGAAAAATCCGTTGCCCTACCTGCTCATCTGTGCATTTATTGCCAATGCAGCATCCTTCGTACTGCCTATATCCAACCCCGCCAATCTGGTGATCTATGGCGATCATATGCCATCCTTGGCGAGCTGGCTTGCACGTTATACGCTACCGTCCATACTTTCTATCGGAGTCACCTTTCTGATACTCTATTTGACCCAGAAGAATAACTTAGCCCCTACTTTGCGGTCTGATATGGCTATAGAACGACTTCCTCGTGGCGGTAAGATGGCACTGGCGAGCATCATCTTCACTTCATTGCTGCTAATGCTGGCCTCGGCTAAAAAATGGGATCTCGGCGTTCCGACCGCGATTGCCGGCGTCAGCACGGCATTATTGGTGTCACTCGCCGAAAGAAAAAATCCAATTGCGTTTTTCCGTCATATTTCATGGTCTGTCATTCCGCTGGTAGCAGGACTGTTTGTACTGGTTGAAGCTGTACAGCAAACAGGTTTGATCGGTATGCTGGCACAGCACCTGTCTGCCAATGCGGAAGCGGCACCGGCAAAAACAACGTGGCTGGCAGGCATCGCTATAGGCGTCGGAAGCAATGTGATCAATAACCTGCCCGCCGGTCTGATTGCCGGAACTGCGCTATCTCAGATCCAGCTGCCCGATATTGTTAGGAGCGCGATACTAATCGGTGTAGATCTGGGTCCGAACCTGTCCGTTACGGGATCACTGGCAACAATCTTATGGCTCAAAGAACTTAGGCGCCATGGCTACGATATCAGCGCATGGAGGTTCCTCAAATTGGGACTGATCATTATGATTCCCGCCCTACTAGTCGCTTTACTTGCCCTAATAATTTAAATGATTAGCGGTATTATTTAATGGAAGGGTAAAAGCGATATCGGTGCCCGGCCCCTCTTTATCGAGCACATGGATCTGACCACCATGGCGCAATATGATATCGGCGCATAGAAAAAGCCCGATACCGAAACCTTCGATATGATTGTGTCCATTGGAGCGATAAAACTTCTCAAATACTTTTTTTCTATCCTCAGGCTTTATTCCCATCCCAAGGTCGCTTATCAGTACGGATATTTCATGCTGATCTGCTGTCATCGTGATGTGTATGGGTGATTTTTTATCACTATATTTAATAGCATTATTGATCAGGTTGGTAATTACCTGTCCGATTCGATAACCGTCCGCGTCCAGAAATACGGTATCATCGGGCAAATGTAAGTGCAGCTCACTTTCGGGAAATATGAGCGCAGCATTTTGGCTTATTTCAAGGATAAGCTGGGTCAAATCTATCGTGGATTTATCGAGTTCGATTCCTTTGGCCATTACCATCACGGGGGCTACCATCTCATTGAGAAGACGATTAATACGGTCAGTGGCTTTAAGCGCATTTTCTACGAGTTTATTTGACAAAGCATTTTCTTGCGCTGTCAACTGCCTGTTCAGAAGCTGCAGGGTTCCTTTTACGGATGATAGCGGTGTCTTAATTTCATGCATGGCGATGCTCAACATCTCATCGCGTAAAATTTCCAGCTCCTTCTTCTCTGTAATATCAAGCGTCGTTCCCGCAATGACCTGCGGGCAGCCATTCTCGTCATAAGTAACCCATCCACGTGCCTCAATCCAATGGATGCTATCATCACCATGCCTTACACGATACTGCGCAATATAGGGTATCTGTAGTTCAATAGACCTCGCGACACTCGCCTGCATTGCCTCCCGGTCTTCATCCACAATACAGCCCAACAAATCACTATAGCTAAATTCCCTTGCTATATCCCAACCAAAATTTCTTTTGCATTGATCAGTACAGGACATGTAATTTTTTTCCAGTAAGCTTACTTCCCAGAAGCCCATACGTGCCTGTGCGAGCGCTTGCGCGAGATGCTTTTGGGATACTGTAAAGGTAGAATCCGTACCGTGCAAGTTAATCATACAATTGATTGGGTTTAAAAGTGTTTGTCAACAAGGTAAATATACGTATTATAATAATATTAGCATTATCATTTTTACATCTTGGGTTATCCTATAAAACTTGGGAATTCTGTGAGCTATTTTATCAGCAAAACATTGGTGTTAAAGGAGGCTGAATCCCCCATTCAGCCATCCTTAACAATCAGCAGAAACGAAATTCTGTCTTATTAGCTAGAACAGCTTGAAATTTAGATCGTTTGTATTAAAATAAACATTCGGTCATCTAGTCATTGTAGTATTTGCAAGGCACATAGCTCCGAAAGCGACTTAATGCACAATGATGAATAATTGGTATATAACAATCAATGTTTTATATTTGAGACATTGATTGTTACTGACCAAATTTAAAAATAAGCTATCACAAGATGTTTATTTGCTATCGTGTAAAAAACTAATCTCCATGTTATGAAAACCGGCCCAACGTTAAGCGTAATACTTGTTGTTGTAGTAAGCTTCTCTCTTTATTATATGCTGTTTTTATTTTTCGGCCCCATCAAAAGAGAACTCGATACACTTACCCGGCAAGGGCTATTGAGCTATATACTTACTTATTTCATCATCGGAGTACCTATTTTTCTAGGAACTTACGTCCTCAGCAAGCGCGAACGAGTATTTAAAAGTCTGGGCCTTTCTGGCAATTTTGCGACGGGAATAACATTAAGTCTCCTTTTTGTGTCGCCCATGCTGGCTGGAGGTCTTTTTATCTTCGGTCTGAATAAGGAGATCAGTATGCAGACCTTGATTGCACAAACAGTTATCGCCGGTTTTATGGAAGAATTATATTTCAGGGGTTTTCTTTTTGGCCAGTTATTCCGAAAGACAAAACTGGGTTTTATTCCAGCGATATTTTTTGGTGCAGTCCTATTTGCTTCCGGGCATTTATATCAGAGCCAAGATATCAACAGGATGATGGGCATTTTTATGCTCACATTTCTGGGAGCAGTCTTTTTTGCCTGGCTTTTTACGGAATGGAATTATAACTTATGGATTCCGATATGGACGCATACGCTGATGAACTTGACCTGGATTTTGTTCGATTTTGACAATACATCTTTAGGAGGTGTTTACGCGAACATATTGAGGGGATCTACCATTGCCTTTGCTATCGTATTTACCATAGTTTATAAAAAGAGGAATAGCCAGCGCTTAGCAGTAAACAAGCACACACTAATCCTAAAAAAAAGCGACAACTAGCTATTCTACCATAACCAAGAATGACATTTTACAGATCAATACGTCCAGAGACGATTGTGAATAACCGGAACAGCCCTATTTTTTTATAGCCTGGAAATTGTATCGCTTATTTTAGTTTTATCAGCAAAAGAGATACATTTGAACATTAACAAACGTCCTTATGAACAATGCTACTTCCATTTTCGAATCCAACCATAAAAAATTAGGGCTGATTTCTTTCGATTCCTCTTCGCTAGATCTTGTGAACGGCGAAACTTTCCGCCATTACATCAAAGTATTGCTCATTCCAGCGGGTTACGCACTAACGGTGGACTTCACTGCTTATGAAACCCAAAATCCCACCTTGCTTTTCATCAATACCAATCAATATCTTGACATTCAGTCGGCCAATGAAGATAAAGCCTTTTTAATTCATTACAACCGAGATTTCTACTGTATTCAGATTCATGATGAGGAGGTTGCCTGCGACGGACTCTTGTTCAATAATATTTTTGAGAATCCGACAGTAGACCTGCGCGGCGATGAGCTGCATAGCATATCGCAATTATTCGCTCAGATCGGCGATGAGCTTCATGCTCAGGACCGTTCATCTGAAGAAATGATCCGAACATACCTCAAGCAGATAATCATCCGTGCAACGCGGCAGTGGAAAAAGCAGAACCTCCAAAATGAAACGCTCGACCTCGTCAGCACGGATCAGGATTTTTTCAGGAACTTCAGCCGACTGGTCAATATTCATTACAAGGAAAAACACAGCGTGGCCGATTATGCGGACCTGCTAAACCTGGCTCCAAAAACGCTTTCCAACAAATTCCATAAACTCAACCTTGAAAATCCGAACGAGATGATCAAAAACAGGATTGTCCTTGAAGCTAAACGTCTGCTCCTTTACAGCGAGCTTACCATAAAGGAAATCGCCTATCAATTGGGGTATGAAGACCCGGCTTACTTCAACCGGATCTTTACGCAGAAATCAGGAAAAACTCCCGCGGCTTTTCGAAAAGAAATTAAAAATTAGGCCAGAAAAGGAAAAAAGTACAATTTATATCGACTTTTTGCTCTTTATTTGGATTACTTATATGACATACCTTTGTTCTATAAGAAATTAACAATCAAAAACAAAGAGTATGAAACGTAACGCTACCGCCGTTTGGAACGGCACCATCAAAGATGGAAACGGACATCTGACCACACAAAGTTCCGTTTTGAAACAGACCCAGTATTCATTCAACAGCCGTTTCGCTGAAGGCGTCGGAACAAATCCCGAAGAACTACTTGCTGCTCCCCATGCAGGATGTTTTACAATGAAATCAATCTATTCAAAAGTTTTAACATTGGCGGCACTTACCGTCTTAAGTTTCAATATCATGGCACAATCAAACCCCGCATCTCATGACCCCAATATCGGCCGGGAAACAAGAGCATTCTTAAAAGCGTTGAACAGCGGCGACGGAAAACCGCTGGAAACCCTCTCACCAAAAGACGCCAGATTGGTATTGGTGGGCGCCCAAAATTCGGTAAGCTTCGATTACTCCGATATCCAGGAATCAGACAGAACCATTACTCAGGACGGGCAGACCGTAAAAATACATATCGTAAAACCCAAAGGTGCACAGGCCGGACTACCCGTATTTATGTTCTTCCACGGCGGTGGATGGGTTTTGGGAGACTATCCTACCCACAAAAGACTGGTTCGTGACCTTGTTGTCAACAGTGGTGCAGTAGCCGTGTTCCCGGATTATACCCCATCTCCGGAAGCCAGATTTCCCGTAGCCATCAATCAGGCTTATGCCGCAACGAAATGGGTCGCCGAGCATGGAAAAGAAATCGGGGTCGACGCGAGCAGGCTTGCTGTTGCCGGAAACAGTGTCGGTGGAAATATGGCAGCAGTGGTGGCATTGATGGCCAAAGACAAAAATGGTCCCAAGCTAAAACAGCAGGTACTTTTGTGGCCCGTAACAGACTCCGACTTCAGCAGAGCATCGTACACAAAATTTGCACAGGAACGGTTTTTAACAACGCCGTTGATGAAATGGATGTGGGATAATTATCTGCCTGACTTAAAAGAACGCGACAACAAATACGCGTCCCCACTGAAAGCTTCTCTGGAAGAGCTGAAAGGTTTGCCTCCTGCACTTGTTCAGGTTGCCGAGAATGATATTCTGCATGACGAGGGTGTCGCCTATGGAAGAAAATTGGATGATGCCGGTGTTCCAACGACTCTTACAGAGTATAAAGGCTTTATTCACGATTACGGGATGCTGAATCCGCTAGCGCATATCCACGCTGTACAGGAATCTGTGCTGGATGCAGCGACTGTTTTGCGAAAAGCACTGTTTACGAAGTAAAATAACCTGCATTTCAAAGAATAACACCAAATGGTTTGACTGTTTGGTGTTTTTTAAGTTTATAATAGCGTCTTAAGCATGTATTTCCTTTAATGAGCGGGATTTCTTACAAAATCTTTTCCAATTCATTTCTATGATCCTCACCCCATTGGGCCGTTACCGCAATGACTGGTATAAGGCTTTCCCCTAGCCCAGTCAGTTCATATTCTACTTTCAGCGGAAGCTGATCAAAGACGACTTTATTGATTAATCCATGTTCAATCAATTGACCAAGCTGCGCATCAAGTACACGTCGGGTTGCATTGGGGATTTTCCGCTGCAACTCACCCGGACGCTTGATACCTGAATGAATGGCCCAGAGCAGGTTTATTTTCCATTTGCCCTGAACCACCTGCAAAAACAGGTGTAAACCGCAATCTAAATTAACCGGAAGCTTTTTTTCGTACATAGCTGATATATTTTACGAAGGCATAAAGTGGGTATAGATAAATTTATCCGTAATTGACACGGTTACTTGATGCCCTTAACTTAGCGGCAAAGTAAATATAAAAATATGAAATACAAGTTATTTGGATCAAAAACAGGACTGCATGCCAGTGAAATAATTTTGGGAGCCGCCAACTTTGGAACAAGAAAAGGCTATGGAGCCGATCCCGAAGAGTCAAAAAAGATTTTAACAGCTTATGCAGATGCGGGTGGTAATTTTATCGATATATCGGATGTCTATCAATTTGGGGAGGCAGAAGAAATCGTTGGTAACTATTTAAAGGGACAGCGAAATAATTTTATTATCTGTTCAAAATATACCCGAAGTAGTGATCCCAACCCTGCAATCAGTAATTTTGGGAATAACCGTAAATCTATGCGGCAGGCTGTTGAACAAAGTCTAAAAAGGCTTAAGACGGACTACATCGATATTTATATGCCTCATTATGATGATGGTGTAACTCCATTGGAAGAAATAGCCTTGGGACTTCAAGATCTGGTCAGCGAAGGGAAAATAGTGTATGCGGGGCTCAGTAATTTCCCGGCATGGAAGGCATCGGCCATTGCATCAGCAACAAAACTCAGTGCTTTACAAATTGAATATAGTTTGTTGCAACGTACAGCAGACCGTGAACTGATCCCAATGGCAAAGGAATTTGGTCTTGGTTTGATGATGTACTCGCCACTAGCTGGCGGACTACTCACCGCAAAATATAGAAAGGGAGAAGCCGGGCGAATCAGCCATTCTTCTGGCTTTGAATATTCGGAAGACGAGAAAACCAAACTGATCATTGATGAACTGGTAGCAATCGCGGAAAAATATAATGCAACTCCCGGTCAGATCGCTTTTGCATGGAATTTATCAAAAGAGGCATTCCCGTTATTGGGAGCACGGAATAGCAATCAATTTGAGGAAATTATAAAAGCAGCAGATGTCACGTTAACTCCAGAAGAACGAACGAAGCTGGATAAATTAAGCTCCATTAGCCTCGGGTATCCGCACGATCTGCTGAATACGGTACGTGGTTAAGTTACCGAATAAATAACTACGTGCTATTTATTAAAAGAATCCCAGTCAATATTATCCTTTGCCCATTGTGCTGCGGAAATCATTTCAATACCATGTTTGAAATTGTATGTCACCTCCAATGGCCAAGAAACACCTCTACCGGCACCAAAGATTGAACGGTATTTTTTCACGAAATTAGTAGGATCATCTTTAAGGTCCTGCTGTATTTCCTTCATATCCGAAAGTGTACGATCATACTTTTGCCCTGAAAGCGATTCAGCGATATCCACCAACTGTCCATAGGTGATCGTATCTCCACCAATATAAACGATCTCATTCTCAATCGCTGGCTCAGCAAAAAATATCTCAGCGGTAAGTTTTCCGATATCCTCAGGCGTTGTGACAGTAACCGCAGTATCCCAGCCCCCAATAGCATTGAAAGATTTCTTCTCCATATCCAAAAGGCCGAAAAAGGGTTCAAAAAGATAGCTGGTAAACATACCGGTGGAAATAATAACCCATTTTGTAGCATTTTGTGATCGAAGAAGCTCACGTACATCGAGCTGTTCGTCAAATAGATCCTGAGCACTCCCCCGGCCTATCACTTCAAAATCAACTCCAAACTGCCACGGAAAATATCTTTTCACTCCAGCATCCAAAACAGCATTTGCCAGCTTCAGCTGAAAACCGCCGGCACCGCTTCCATAGCCCGTACAAGAAACAACAGCATCGTAATTTTTAAAAATAGCGACAAGCTCTGAAGAGGAAGCAGACAGATCTCCTGCAAGTAAATTAACACCCAATTCTCTGAGTTCGGCTATAATCTTTTTCTTATCTGCATCTTCAGAATTTATGGTTGCTTCTCTAAGCAGAACTGTAACTGTTGTACCGCTGTAGTTTTTGGCTTTATTTGCCATATGACGGATGACAGGCACTCCTAATTCACCTGCTCCCAATATTAAAATTGATGTGTTTTTCATTTCAAAAAAAATTTGTCAGGAACTTAATCCATTACTAATGGATTAAGTTCCTCTTTCTTAAGCAAAGTTACGGAGTCCAATGCTGTCAAACAATAAGTTATCTCGATGTGAGCTGCTTACATCGATGTTAGTCTTTTGAGAATTAGGCAGATTAATTTTCGTTTCTTAGAAGTTCTATTGTCAAAATAAACTATCTTTAAAAAGCAACAAGCGCGTTTTAACTAAAAAAGATAGAACAATGACTGATAACGAAATAGCTGCGGCCTGGGATGATATTTGCAAAGTGCTGAACAAAGACCAGGAAGACCTGAAACGTGATATACTTAATCATATTGGTAATAAATGGTCACTTTTTGTTATTCATGCTCTTGGAATTGACGGTAGGATGCGCTTTTCGAATTTGGAAAGCCATATTAAGGGTATCAGTCAGCGGATGCTGACAAAATGTTTACGGGAACTAGAAAGAGATGGGTTGATATCAAGAAGCGTTTTTCCTGAGGTACCACCAAGAGTTGAATATGAGCTCACCGAGCTAGGTAAAGGTCTTTTGGTCCAAGTCACACCACTCTGGTTATGGATTGCACGTCATACCGAAGAACTGACAAGTGCGAGGACAAATTATGAAAAACATAATGATAAGTAGCCTTTAGCATTGACATTTGATGATTTCCTCAGCACCAACAGCTCGATGATACCCAGCTGCAGATAACACATCACGTAAGTTCAACTTTTGAAGCACAATTCCGGCAAACCTCACTTTTTGAGCAACTTTCCTCATATAATGATTTTTTATGGTTCACATAGATTAGATCACTTTTGGAACAGCACAAAGTGGCGTACTAAATAATAGAAAAATCAAGATCATAAAACGTAATCTATAGTAATTCTTAAAGTATATGAACTAAATTTGAACTTAAAATTACGCCGCATGCCAAAAAGAGATTCTATTTTAGTGAACTGCATGGATTCCAGCAGCAGTATGGCTGTTGGAATATGGGATGGTTCAACTCCGGGTATCCTAAAAGCACTGAATCCGCATCGGCATGACCACTATACCTGCATGCTTGTTGAAGCTGGACAGCTGGAAGTCCTATTTGATTTTGAACAGCTGATCATGCCCGCGGGAACGCTTTTTGTCTGCCCTCCGCATCAGGTCCATCAGATCACCACGGTTTTAGGCGCATCCGGTTATTACATTTCCTTCGAAGGCCGTCACATGACCAGGTCAGCCAAAGACATGCTTGATGCATCTTTAAATGAAACCCTTATATTTTCCCTCTCAGCGCCCGAACAACAATGGTTTACGTCCATTCTGGACTCGCTAATAAATTTGGACAGTATAAACAAAACTGCCAATAAGGAAGTGCAGCAGCCACTGCTTTCAGCATTTATAACCCAGGCGGTAATTTGTCACGATCGCAGATCCACCGCTGCCTCCATAAGTTACAGCCCCCGGATTATGAGTATCGTCAACGAATTCAGAAATCTCGTCAAGCGTGATTACCACAGCCTTAAACGGCCCACTGCATATGCCCAGCAGTTAAATATCACCGTGGCCCACCTGAACGATGTCGTTAAAATGGTGACGGGCTTATCCGCATCGGCACTGATCCAGAAGGAAATACTGAGCGAGGCACAGCGCCTGCTCTATTATTCACAATTGAGTATTAAGGAAATTGCGGTGCAGCTAGGCTATAAAGACACCAAGTACTTTATCAGGCTTTTTACAAAAAAAACTGGCCGATCACCTGGCGATTACAGAAAAACACTACGCTCCAATCCAGACCTGGATTAGACAATCTTATACTATTCAACTCAAACACGGCTTCTTTTTTTGTCCACCTTTTACCCTTGTTTGTCAGTTTTCCGGCATTCATTTTTTGATCAATTTTGCACTATAGATACACTGTACAGCATAGTATATCGTATAATATTAATTCATAGGTCTTATGGAAGGTCATAATTTAGCAGAGAATCCAACTTATAAATTATCAACCACACCTGAAGGAATTGTCGATTCTCTTTTGGATCATTTTAACTCCAGGGATATGGAAACCATGCTCGGTTTCTATGAGGATGATGCAGTCGTTATCAGTAACAGCGGTGAGCCCAGACGCGGAAAAATAGCGATCGCCCGTGAGCTGCAGCAGTCGTTCGGGTTTGGATTGCCGATAGAAATTGTTGCCCGGAATATTTATTCAACCGATAATCTGGCCTTATTGATCCTGCATTGGAAAATCGCTGGAAAAGGCAATAACGGCGAAAAAGTAAATATTACCGGAACTTCAAGCGATTACGCCAAGAAAGGGCCTGACGGATACTGGCGATGCTGGTTTGGAAATCCATTCGGCGTGCAGGTACGCAGCTTATTTTAATTTACAATTTTAAATAGTTCAGATATGAAAATCTTAGTAATCGGTGGTACAGGTCTTACTGGAAGGCTGGTCACAAAAAAACTGGCAAACCTCGGTCATCGGGTGGTCATTGGCTCGCCTTCACATGGCGTGGATCTCATGACGGGCGAAGGTCTCTCCCAGGCGCTGGAAAATACAGAGATCGTAATCGATCTATCTAATTCCTCCTCTCCTGAAGAAGAAAATGCAATTCATTTTTTTCAGACCGCAGGAAAAAATCTGGTAAAAGCGGAGCTGGCTGCAAACATCAGGCATCACCTCGTACTTTCCATTGTCGGAACGGACGATGCGCTGGAGATCGGATATCTTCGCGCAAAGAAATATCAGGAAGACAACATCAAGAACTCTGGAATACCTTATACCATCATTCGTTCGACACAGTTCTATGAGCATACTGATGCTATCATTGCCGTTCAGGGCCAGGGTGACGAGGTATTTGTTTCCAAGATCGACTACCAGCCCATTGCCCTGGAAGATGTCGCAGACTACATTGTGCAGTTTGCAATCGAGGAGCCTAAAAATGGTAAGGTAGAAATTGCGGGGCCTACAAGGGCGAATATGGACGATTTTGTAGCAAAATATATAGCGATCACCGGGAAGCACATAAGAGTAGTTTCTGATGACGATAGCAAATATATGCATCTCATTGTTCCCAAATCATTGCTCGTACCTGCTGGAGCATATTGTGCCGGCAAGGCTCATTTTGAGGACTGGGCACTGAATACCGCATTAAGTTAAGCCCTCAGGAATACAGACCTTTGCTGAGCTGGATATCTTAAAGATCGATACGTTCGGTAGTTGGTGTATATCAATAGAAAGTGCTGGAATTAATTCAAGGTTCCAGCACTTACATTCCAAAAAATAAAGCCCCAATTATAAAACCATTCCACCATCAATAAGGATTTCCGTTCCGGTCATGAAACTTGCGACATGGTTATCTGACAGATAAATAACAGCTTTGGCAACATCTTCAGCAGTTCCCATTTTTTGTAAAGGGATTCCGCTGATTAACCATTCATCAAGACCTTCCAATGTTTTTTTGTCCAACCCTGCTTTCGTCATAATCTCTGTTTTTGTAGGCCCAGGACTTACTAAATTTACCCTGATTTTTCTTGGTGCTAATTCTGCAGCAGCGGTCTTCGCAATGGAATTCAATGCTGCTTTGCTTGCCTGGTAAATCGAACTATTCGGTTTAGAGGTGGTCGCGACGTTGGATGAAAGAAATACCACTGAAGCACCATCGTTCAACAGGGGAATAAATTTGCTCAAAGTAAAATAAGCTCCTCTGAAATTAATACCAATTACATTGTCAAAATTTTCGGCACTCATATGTTCGATCGGACCTAAACTTCCGGTGATGCCTGCATTAATAAACAGGATGTCAATTTTTCCGAATTCCTTTTCGACATGGATTCTGAAATTTTCAATATCTTCCAATTTCCCCTGATCCGCCACAAAAGAAATAGCTCCTAGCTCTGCAGCAGCCTTCTCAATGGCTTCTTTTCGTCTTCCGGTGATAATGACATTGGCTCCTTCGGCGATTAACTCTTTTGCGGTGGCATAGCCTATTCCGCTGTTTCCACCTGTTACAATGGCTAATTTGTTATTCAACTTTTTCATTTCTTTAATTTTTTTCTACAAATTTATCAGAGAAATGGTATACTTTTGTTATCAGTATAACTGAGTATATCAATATCATCCATTATATCACTTAACTTTGTAGCCATGGAAAGAGATCAGACAGAAGAACTTAGAGCGTTGCAGGACACCCTTTATTTCATTGGTGGCAAGTGGCGAATCCCTGTCATTAATTCGCTTTGCAACGGCAACCGACGTTTTCGCGAAATTGAAAGAAGTATCCCCGGGATTACCACAAGAATGCTTTCAAAAGAACTGAAAGATATGGAATTAAATAAGTTGGTTAAACGAACTGTTTATCCCGACACACCTGTCTTAATCGAATATGAACCCACTGGATATTGCAGGACTTTCGGGAATATTATTTCGGAAATGATTAACTGGGGTAGAGAACATCGAAAAATGATTGTAGAGGATAAGGTTTAGCCGCTCACAGCCAACTGGATTTTAGTTGGACTTTTGCTACTTGGTGTTAAATCCGATTTGAGACGGGCTTTGCGATCTCATTTGGTGTCTTTCCGAATTCTTTCTTGAATGCAAAAGAAAAATGCGAGAGATCTTCAAACCCTACTTCGAGATAGACATCACTCGGCTTTCTGGATTGCTCGGCAATTTGAAAATAGGCCTCCTGCAATCTTTTTTTCTTGAGCCAGGTACCCGGAGCCATTCCGAATACACGCTGAAAATCCCGCTTGAAGGTCGATAGGCTCCTCCCCGTAAAAAATGCAAACTTTTCCAGGCTGATGTTAAACCTAAAATTTTTGTTCATGTATTCCTTTAAATTAATCCGATCAGGTAACGAGAAATTGAACAATATATGAATGAGGTCAGGATTCGATTTCAATAGAATAATCAGTAATTCCTCTCTCTTGACATCAACAAAATCTGCACTGATCTCCAGATCGCCGGTATAATACGATTCCAGGGATGTTATAAAATTCTTGATGAGCTTATTTTCTGGAATAAAAATAAAGGCGTCGCCGATGGCTGATGGCCGGATTTCATAAACATGGCGTTCAAGAAAGCGCTTCAGGAATTCCTCATCCAGGGTAATGATGATTTTTTCAAATTCATCATTGTCCTTGTATTTCGTATAACGTACCAAATGATTTTTCCGGGCGATACAATAGTCGCCCGGTTTCATGCTGTAGTTTTTTTCGCCATCATAAGCCTTCATATCTCCCTTCAATAAGTAGAGAAAATAGTTTTCCGGTATATAATTTTCGGGAGAGATCTCCGGACCCAGATGACAGGATTGGATGTTGTTTACTTTCATGGATTACCAAATATACTGATCCCTAGCGTTTAATCCTGTGCCTGACTGAATTTTAAACTGTCCACGCTTGCAAGTATCGCCTGTTCTTTCGCACGGGGCTGCCAGCCGAGCATTTCTGTCGCTTTTTTGTTGGACATCTTTGTATACTCTTGGGGTGGTGTAGGTTGCAGGGCAGCAATTTTTCCGCCCAGTTTGGGGCGTTCTTTTTTGATCAGTTCGGCTACATCATAAAAAGACATTGCCCCTTCCGAAGTTGCCAGAAACCGTTGTCCGCCCGCTTCAGGGTGTAACATCGCTTTAATATGGATATCAGCGACATCGCGTACGTCTACCACACCAAATGTAAATGGTGCATTTTCCTTGACGAGTCCGTCAACAATGCCCTTAACGACAGTATCCAGCGAGGCGGAGGAAATACCGCCGAGGATGGGACCAAAAATTCCGACGGGATTGATGACCGTTAGCTCCATCGCTGTGGATGCATCCTCCATAAATTGCCAAGCGGCCTTTTCTGCAATTGTTTTTGACTTTATGTAGGGCTGTATCGGCGCGTTTTCATCGGTCCAGTCGAGCTCTGTAAAAACATGATTTTTGGGATCGATGCTATAACCGATCGCAGCAAAAGAGGATGTGAGCACGACACGCTTAACCCCTGCTTTTTTCGCCGCTCTCAACGCTCTCAACGTACCTTCTCTTGCAGGAATAATCAGCTCGTTTTCGTTTTTGGGCTGCTCGGCGACAAATGGCGATGCCACATGCAGGACATAGTCACATCCCTGTGCCGCTTCATCCCAACCGCTGTCGGAAAGCAGATCCGCCTCATAAAAAGACAGCTGATCAAACGTGCTGATGCCTCCTGCTGTAAGGGCATCTAGAATCTCGTTTTTTCGGGCGAGCGTGCGCAGTGTTGTTCTTACGGTAAATCCCCGCTCAAGTAGTGCAAGAATAGTATTAACGCCTAAAAATCCGGTACCACCGGTTACTAAAACTGTTTGATTGTTCATTTCGGATCAATTATTTGAATTCGTAGATCAACTATTAGAATTTGTAGGTCAATTGTATGGCGTTTTCCGCATATTCCCAGAGCCTTTTGGCAAGCGCTTCATCGTTCATCGCTGCGGTATGATGATTTGATAGCGCCGGATATCCCGCATATTCTTTCGGACCATCCGGGCCGTAGAATTTCCCGCCTTCAGCCGACGCATCTGTCGCTGCAAATAAGCTGGGCAAAGCTCCCTGCCAGGGATCCATCACCTGATCATATGCAGCAAACATGCCTTCCAGATTTTCACCCGGGATATTCCGCTGTAGATCGGTTCGCGTGACGCCGGGATGCGCCGCCACAGAAATGGCTGACATACGGGCATTTTTGAATCTCCTGTCCAGCTCATAGCTAAACAAGATATCTGCCAGCTTGCTCACCGCATATTCACGCCATTCATCATAGCGCTTTTCCAGTCTGAGGTTGTCAAAATCTATGCTATCCACCAAAGTAGCCGCCCCACTGGAAAGTGTTACTACCCGGGCGTTAGCGGTCTGCTTAAGCAGCGGCAGCAGATATCCTGTCAGCGCAAAATGCCCCATAAAGTTTACACCGAACTGCAATTCAAATCCGTCCTCCGTTTTAGCAGCTGGAGGCACCATTACTCCGGCATTGTTGATGAGTATATCCAGTTTTGTATGCTTTTGCACAAAGAGATCTGCAAATTCCCGAACCTGTCCAATGTTGGCGAGATCGAGCTTTCCATAGTCGAATGTTCCGGTCCCAGCCGTGTCGGATTGGATTTTTTGGATCGCATTTTTTGCTTTTTCCACATCTCGTGCAGCGATGGTCACCTGTGCACCTGCTTCAAACAATGCTTTTGCTGTTTCAAACCCTATGCCCGTGTTTGATCCCGTCACGATTGCTATTTTCCCTGATAAATCAGGTATATTATTTTTTGTCCACATATCTCTTAGTTTTTATTCTTCTACAAAATTCGTGGAACAACTGTTACGCCGTTTTGTTGTGCAGTTCAAATTTTCTTTGTTGTGGAGTTCACTTTTCGGTTCTATTCCGAAGGTTTGCGATGTTGTACTAGAATTCGTTCCGTTCCAATGATGTTACCGGGCCTTGTCCTAATTTTTTGGAAACTAGTGCCGATCAAATTTTTGAAATGCCCTGTTTTGACATTCATGTGTCCTTTAGGGTTTTTGCCATAAAGGGATATAAAGTAATACATCTGGTTTATATCCACAGACCCCTGTATTCCTGATCTTTAATCTTCTATTTCCAGATGAGTACTCAAAGCAATGCGGTTCCAGCCATTGATGGTCACGATGAGCATAATGATCTGAGCAATCTGATTTTCAGTAAAAAATTGGGATGCCTTACTGTAGGTCTCTTCACTTAATCCCTGCTGGTGGATAAGGGTTATTTCCTCTGTCATTGCCAGTATGGCCTGCTCCTCTTCGGTAAAAAATTTGGTCGCTTCCCTCCAGGCACTCAACAAAAAGATACGCTCCGGTCTTTCACCGTTTTTAATGGCGTCCTTGGTGTGCATGCTGATACAGTACGCACAGTTGTTGATCTGTGACGCTCGGATTTTGACGAGCTCTTTAAGCGTTTGCGCGATCTCAATTTTCGAAAGATAACCTTCCAATCCCAACATTGCTTTGAATGCCTGTGGTTCTGTTGTGCTGATGTCGATTCGTTTTTCCATGATTCTTATTTTTTGTTTTGCTACTACAAAATTGGAAAATGAAGAGCCCGAAAAACTTAAACGGGTTTAAGAAAAATTCTTTTTGCGTATTTCGCCGAGATAACATAAGAGCCTTTTTTACAAAAGGCTCTTATGTTATCCCGCTAATAATACATCATCTAATATACCCGATCCGTGCTACCAGAGCGTCGACTGCAGATAGAAGGCCAGGCTCGGCGCTACAACCGCGAAGAGCATATAAAAAGGATTCTAGGTACAGTAAAGTGCTGATTCTAATGCTGAAACAATTTATAGCGTAATCACGATTTTACCAACCGTTCTCCCCGTTTCCTGTTCAAGATGCGCTGCTCTCATTTGCTCAAAGGGAAAAGATTTGGAAACATGAGGTTTTACAACGCCACTTTCCAATAAAGAAGCGATCTGTTTCATATCCTCTCCGCTTGACTGTACAAGAATAAAATAACCGTTCACACCTTTGGATTCTGCTTTTGAAGTTACATCTTCGTTCAGACCTGTCGGAATACTGATGATGGAACCGCCTTCTTTGGTCACTTCAAGCGAATGGTCGATATTGTTACCTCCAATTGTATCCAATACAAAATCAAAAGTTCTGCCTGCTGATTTCCAGTCGAAGACGTGATAATCGATATGTGAATCTGCACCTAAACTCAAGACAAAATCTTTATTTTTTGGGGAAGAAGTTCCCGTCACTTTCGCCCCTAAATATTTGGCAATCTGTACAGCGATATGTCCTACTCCACCAGAAGCTGCATGGACCAAAACATTTTGCCCTTGCTGAACATTTGCATGGTGAACCAAAGCCTGATACGCAGTTAGCGCAACCAAAGTGGAAGCCGCGGCGTCTTCAAAAGAGATATTTTTGGGCTTTATGGCTAATTGATTGGCCGGAGCTGCGACATATTCTGCATACGCCTTTCCGTGGCCTGGAAAATTGACCATTCCGAAAACTTCATCGCCAACTTTAAAAGCTGAACTTTTAGTTTCTTCTACTATTCCGGAAATATCCCAACCCAAAATCAATGGATTTTCTGTTTTAATTTTTCCGTAAACTCCTTTTCCGCCACGGCTTTTTACATCTACCGGATTGATGCTTATGGCTATTACTTTAACTAATACTTCACCTTCGTTAATTCTTGGTTTTGCCAGTTCTACGTATGCTAAATTGTCTACATTTCCGGCTTCTTTTAATACAATTGCTTTCATAATATTGATATTTTTTAATGTTATTTATTTGAATTACTTTAACTTAAATCTTTAAATGTGTTCAATTTCTTAGCGGTTTAGCATTGATTTTCAATTTATAAATCACAACCGGAAATGTCACTTTACTTTTTCCGTTCTCAAACGCCGCCAAACGGTTCAGTTGGCCTGTCGGAATCCACAGATATCCGTCGTCATCAATCCATAAAGCGTCTGCCCAAAGCAATCTTTTATCTTTAATGACCAGGCTTTCTTTTCCTTCCGGTGATATTTTGATGATTTCACTTTTATTGACATCGCTTACGTAGATATTTCCATCTGCATCGATAGCTGTCCCTCCTGTTGATGGAGTTTTATAGAATAATTTGAGTTTGGAAGCCAATTCTTTTTCGGAGAGATTTTCATCATTCAGATATTGTGTTTGCACTCTCCAAAGTGGGCCGCTTGCAGGCTGAAAATAAAGCCATTTTCCATCAGGAGAAATTTCTAATTGGTCAGCGTGGATTCTCACTTCATTGCCTTTTTCATCTTCCATAACTTTTCCTTCCGCTTTTATCGGTAAGTTATCGGTGGTTGAAGGATGATTTTCAAGAACCCTTCTACCTTTTCCGGTTGTTTTATCTACGATTATTAAAGCTGGTTCGCCGGCATCTGTCAGATAAATCGTGTTTCCTGAAATTCTTAAATCATCAATGAAAGTCGAAGGTTTTGCGATTCTCGAAAGCGGAATAATCTGTTGTACGGTATTGGTTTTAATGTCAATCGAAACCAATTTCAACGCATTTCCTACTAATGGCTTTTGTCCCATTGATGGTGTCCCTGTATCTACTATCCAAAGCAAACCGTCCGGCCCTATTCTCAGAGAATTGGTTCTTACGAACTTCTCATCTGTGTCTGCTCCCAACTTCCAATTGTTCCACTCTTCATTTGGATAGGGAATGATTTTTCCATTTTTAAGAACCTCTCCGATCCTCATACCTTTATCACCCTCGATTCTGGGGAAATTAACGAAGATCCTGCCTTCGCTATTTGTTGTTACGCCATTCCAAACGACCGTTGAACTTGCGACGGGAATGAGCTGTGCTTTTACCGATGAAACGGCTGCTATAAATGTTATCAATCCAATTTTTACCTTCATAACTTGATGTGTTGTTGATATAGCAAAGTTATATTGCACTGCAGCAGATAAATAGTTCATTTTACGGAAAGAATAGCACAGATGTACAGAAATGTAAAATCCTCCAGTAACGGAGGATCATCCAGAAATGTTTAGCTCTTCTTTAAGCAAAAGTTGCTTGTTCGCCACCAACGAAAAAGTCATCATAGTGGTAATTATCCGTGGATCGGATCATTAAAAAAGTCACAATGAAACTAATGAAGTTTCATTGTGACTTTAACAAGAAGAATTGCAGTAATTAGTTTAGCTGTGATTTTCTGAATTCCAAAGGTCTCAGACCTGTCTGTTTCTTAAATAATTTTGTAAAGTAAGAAGCATTCTCGAATCCTAAGTGATAGGCTATTTCCGCAACTCCCTTCTCTCCCAATCTCAATAGATTTTTAGCCTCCGAAATCAAAAATATATGAATGAGATCCAAAGCAGTTTTTCCTGTTTCCTGTTTCAGTACGTCACTTAAATAACGTGGCGAAATAAACAGCTGTTCGGCAATATAGGTAACGCTTGGCAACCCGTTTTTTTCCAGACCTCCTTCACCAATATATTTTTTAAGGATATCATTAAATCTTGATACTGTTTTTCCAATAACCTGTTCTCGGTCGATAAACTGTCTTTTGTAAAAGCGCTGTGCATATTTCAAAATCGATGATATATGACTCAAGATAATCTCACGGCTGTATTCATCGGGATTATTAAAATATTCACCCTGAATTTTCGCATGAAGCTCCAGAATAATCTGCTCTTCTTTTGGAGAAAGTTGCAGCGCTTCCGTTACATCGTAGTCAAAGAAGCCATAATTGTTAATGCTTTTAAAGAGCTCGTGACCGTTCAGATAATCTTCGTGAATCATCAACATATAGCCTTTTTCTTCAAATTCAAGGTCTTTCATTTCAATGATCTGCCGTGGTTTGGTAAAAAATAGACAGCCATTATCGTGGTCGTATTTTGTACGTCCATACATAAACATCCCTGATTTTATTTTTTTGAAAGCGATGATGTAGCAATCTGTGGTAAATTCCCTATTTCCCAACGGACAGGCCGCCTGACAGCCAATCATACTAAAGAGCGGGTGCTCCGGAGCGTCCCAGCCATTTCCGCTGTGCAATTCTGTAAGGGTTTTATAATGTTTCATTTTATTTTTTTATCGAATGTTCGACAATCTCTTTCTATTACAACTGATTCTCTGAAGTTAAGCTAAAAAAGCAAACCAGTACAACTGTAGCAAGAAAACATTTTTTTTGCGCGCATCATTCCTAATAAATCTAGTGCCCATGTGCGGCAATGCTGACCTCTTTCCAATTTTGGATATCATTCAATCTTTTGGTGTAAACCTCATTGACAACGTGATATGCAATTTTACCGAACAATAATCTTTGTGGAGGATTTTGATTGTCAATAAGATTCAAAACTGGCTCTACTGTCGCTTCAGGTTTTCCCCATGTATCAGGGTTATCCCCTGTTTCCGCAAATGCCTCTCGTACTGGATTGTAATCGGTAATATCCGAGGAAGTCTGAACCGCTGAAGCTCCCGCCCAATCCGTTGCAAATCCATTAGGTTCAATTAATGTGGTTTTGATTCCTAAATGTGCTGTTTCTGAACCAATCGTTTCAATTAATCCTTCGACTGCAAACTTTGAAGCATTGTATAATCCTAAAAGCGGTAGCGTCGTTAATCCCAAAAAGCTGGAAATCTGAATAATATGTCCACTTCTTTGTTTTCTCATCACCGGTAAAATTGCTTGTGCTACCCAAAGTGAACCAAAAAAATTAGTTTCCATTTGGTCTCTCGCCTGCTGTTCTGTTGTTTCTTCCGTCGTTCCAAATAAACCAAAACCAGCATTATTAATCAAAACATCAATTCTTCCAAAGTGTTTTTCTACTTTCTCCACCACTTCAAAAACTTCTGTACGGTTGTTGACATCCAGTTTCACAGGAAGAATGCTGTCACCGTACTTCTCTTTTAAATCCTGCAACGCATCGGTATTTCTAGCCGAAGCAGCAACTTTATCGCCTCTTTTAAGCAAGGCCTCAGCCCATAATTTTCCAAATCCTTTGGAAGCTCCTGTTATAAAAATTATTTTACTCATTATTTTTTCTTTTTTTGTTAATCCAAAATTATCGTTATCCATACTCATACACTAACTCATTTCAGCTGAAGAATAGCACATAATTACGGTATACCATTAGGTGCCTAACTCGTCTTACTTATTCGTAATAATTGTAAATGTGGTGGATCTTTTTTAAAAAGAGCTCCTTCAATTTCTAAAAGGAGCTCTCACCAACACTTCAATTAAACACTTATTATAAACTTTTTGCTGCCGGAAAATCAATCGGGATCTGGGTATTTGCAAAAACATAATTCGTAAAACTTCGAAGAGCAACCAAGGCTGTAAGTTCTACGAGCGCCTTCTCATCCAAACCAGCTTTATAGAAGTCTTCCAGTGCAGCATTTCCGGCATTACCTTTATTGTTTGCGATCGATTGGGTAAGTTTTATAATGGCATCCAATTTAACATCCCCAACACTTCCCCTTCTGATTGCTAAAGTGTCCTCCTCACTAAAACCATTTAATTTAGCCAGCATGGTATGTGCAGCAAGACAGTAATCACAAGCATTTACCTGGGACACAACCAAGTTGATCGCTTCCCTTTCCTTTGCGGTGTAAGAAGAATGATGCGCTAAGGCTGCTTCTGTTTCCAGCATCGATTTTAAAGCTGATGAAGAGTATCCGATAGTAGCATACAGGTTCGGGATCTTGCCCATTTTTTTCTCTACCGACGTTAAAATGACCTGAGCTTCTTCGCTCAATTGTTCTTTTTTTGGAACTGTAATAGTTTTCATATTCTTATTATTTATTATTGTTTACTTGAATCTTTCAATTTCATCCCATCTAACGACTGATCTTTTAAAAATAAAAATCCCAAGGAAAGTCAAAACCACGATCAGTAGATTAACCATTGCAATGCTCTGAACATTTTTTATCTCAAATAAATTGATCAGGCCGTAACCGGCAATGGAGCTAATGACGTAAATACCGCCGCCGGTCAGCCCGCTTGCCACTCCTGCATTCTTGCTAAAACGCTGTAAACAGTATGCATAGACATTATTAAAAATAAAGCCGGAAAGGAAATGAATAAGCAGCGTAAAAATAAGCAGTACATAAAATCCTTTCCCTCCAAATGATATAATGGTCATCAGGCCTGCGAAAATCAATTGTAGGATCACGGCTGTATTGATTTTTAAGAATAGATTTTTGTTTATCAACACCTTTGAGGTGATTCCGCCCAGCATCAGCGCAATTCCTGAACCCAGTGAACTGTAGCCTGTCACAACAGGTGAATAACCATACACTTTTTCTATAATAAACGGACTGCTGACACCGTAAATAACGAGTAGTGAATAGCTCAGTCCGATAATAAGCAGCCCTACACTAAAATCCGCTGTTTTAAGCATACCTGAATAGACATTTAGGATCTGCTTCCGGTTAAAGGACTGGAATTTCTGGAGCGATTCACCGGTATATCTCCACTCGAAAAACAGAACAGCTGCTGTCAAAAAGCCCAATAGATAAAAATTCGACTGCCAGCCAAATGTTACTTGTAGATATCCGCCAATAAATGGTGCGACAATAGGAGCCGTTGCCCATACAATCGAAAACAAGCTCGTGTAGTGCTTCAGCTTTTCACCACTGTACATATCCACAAAGAATGCCCTCTTTCCAACAATGATCAGCGATACTGTTATTCCCTGTGTTATCCGCATTCCATAGATCACACCGATATGGGGAACCAGTGCGATAATAAAACTGGCGATTGAAAATACAATAAGGGCAAACAGGTTGATCCTGTATCTCCCAAAGCTATCCAGGATACTACCGATAAAAAGTTGGCTGAGTCCGGAGCTTATCATGAAAAGCAATAAAGAAAGCTGTACCTGCTGCATTGAAACGCCCAGATCACCTGCCATCGCCGGCAGCGAGGGAATATAAATATCGGTGGTAAGTCCTCCAAGTGGAATGAGGATAAAGGCGAGCAGGGTGCTGATGTGTAAATATTCTATTTTTTGGGCTTTCATAACGATGTTTAACTATGTGTAAAAAAGCACGGGATTATCCGTGCGCTGCTTCTGAAACATCTTTCCATTCCTTCCACTGTTGAAGTTTTTCACCATACACCCTTTCTGTTTTGACATAACCCAATTTACCGAGGAATAATCTTAACGGTGGATTTTCACTGTCAATCAGTTTTAAGATTGCAGGAACAGTAGCTTCCGGAGTACCGTAATCATCAGGGCCAAGTCCTTCAATTTTAGTTAGGCTTTCTTTCAGCGGATTATACACATCCAACTGATCGCCAAATACTGCTGAGCTTCCTCCAAATTCTGTTTTATAGCCATTTGGTTCGATCAGCGTTACATGGATGCCAAAATCTTTTACCTCACTGGCTAGCGCTTCACTCAATCCTTCCACCGCAAATTTTGTGGCGTTGTAAATGCCTAAAGTAGGAAGGCTCCATACGCCCAGTACACTTGAAAGCTGGATGATATGCCCATGTCCCTGTGCTCTGAGGATCGGCAGTGCCGCCTGTGTCACCCATAGTGTTCCGAACAGATTTGCATCAAAAACATCCCGGGCTACTTTTTCACCGATTTCTTCCACTGCACCAAAAACGCCATACCCAGCATTGTTGATCACTACATCAAGCTGACCGAAATGTTCCTTGGCTTTGTTTACGGTAGCAAATACAGCTTCTCTATCGGTAATATCCAGCTGTAACGGTAAAAATTGATCACCATACTTTTCTGATAATGCTGTAAAAGCATTCGCTTTTCTGGAAGTTGCCACCACGTTGTCCCCACGTTGCAACAGTGCTTCTGTCCAAAGTTTTCCAAATCCTGAAGTTGCTCCTGTTATAAAAATTGTCTTTGCCATGTTGTTATTGTTTAAATTATTATTTGTTATTTTGATAAGACAAAGTTATATCCAGAACCAGCCTCTGCTCTACTCCATATCAGCGGAAGAATAGCACAGATTTACGAAAATGTAATTTTGAAACATTTCAACAAGCAAATGCCTAAAATTAGAGACATTGGAAAAGATCAATCATTATAAAAGCATAACCGAACTTCATGAAAAAAGTGGCTTTGAAACTCCCAAGCATCCACTATTGAGCCTGATGACCTGTAAAGAACTTATGACCTATTCGGTCGGAGAAGACAGGTTCACCGGAGACTTTTATATGGTTGCTCTGAAAAAGATTAAATCGGGCTATGTGCTATATGGGAAAACGAAATATGACCATAGTAATGGATCTACCGTTTTTATGAAGCCAAGGCAAATTATTGAGGTCAGTAATGTACAGTTTGCCGAAAAGGGTTTTGTTATATTTTTTCATGAGGATTATCTGGCCGGCCATATTCTGCATGACCAAATCAAAAACTATGGCTATTTTGAGTATGAAATAAATGAAGCCCTGCACCTATCTCCTGCTGAGGAGCTTATCATGTGGGAACTCTATGAAAAAATACGCAAGGAATATGACGAAAACTCAGATGAATTCAGCCGTGAAATTATACTGTCACATATTGATTCCATCCTAAAATATTCCGACCGCTTTTATAAAAGACAGTTTGTGGATCGAAGTAATAACGTTTCGGGAACCACGCTAAAAAGGTTTCAGACAGTATTACAGAACTATTTTGATAAGAAGCTGCACCTTAAAGAAGGTTTGCCCACCGTAAATTACCTTGCGGGAGAACTTTTTTTATCAAGCAGGTATCTGAGCGACCTTCTTAAACAGGAAACCGGAAAAACCGCTCTCGAACATGTCCATATTTACCTAATCAAAGAGGCGAAAAATCTATTGCTAGGATCGGACAGCAACATATCTGGCATTGCCTATGATCTGGGATTTGAAAGCCCTTCATATTTTACCCGTTTGTTTAAAAAATTGGTAGGTGTTACACCTGCCCAATTTAAGGAAACCAAGAACTGATTTCATAATTATGGGTGCTGATGTTGATTCGTTTTTCCATGATTCTTATTTTTTGTTTTGCTACTACAAAATTGGAAAATGGAGAACCAGAAAAACTTAAACGGGTTTAAGAAAAATTCTTTTGCGGATTTCGCTGAGATACTCCGGTGTAAAGCCCAGATAGGAAGCTACGAGATATTGAGGTAAGCGCTGCAGAAATGCAGGCTGGTTTTTGAGGAATTGATGGTATAGCTCCTCCCTGGAGTGCTCGTAAAGCAGCTTGACACGCATCTGTGCAGCAGCATACGCTTTCTGGTACACCATGCGAAAATACTTCTCCATGACCGGGTGCTTTTCCAGTAGATCATCGAAGGCATGCTGGCGAATGACCAGCACTTCCGTAGGCTGTACTGCCTGGATGTAAAATTCTGTGGCGGTCTGATTGATATAAGAGAAGGTCTCTGTCATCCACCAATTTTCAATCGCGAATTCAGTCGTCTGCTGCACACCCTTTTCATTGATAAAAAATTTTCGTAGAATTCCTTCCAGTACAAAATAACTTGCTTTGCAGATCTGCCCTTCGGTCAATACGTTTTCTTTCTTCTTAAGCCGCTGCCGCTCGAAATATCCGGTTACATCGACAAATTCATCGTTGGAAATTTTTATAAATTTATCCGGGTGTTTTTTGAACTGTTCAAGCATTATTACACGTCTGTTTTCATTATCTTTAGTGCTATTAAGATTATAAAAAATAAGATAACCTCTGCAACCTTGGTTGGCGCTTTGTTTCTTTAGTTTATTTACTTAACTACCAAATGGGAGAATATTGGAGAGGGGTTAACACGTGTAAATCAAGAAAACATGTTTACAATAGAACAAATAAAAGCTGCTCATAGCAACGTAAAATCAGGCGCGGACTTTCCTGCCTATATCCAGGACATCAAAAAATTAGGTGTTGCCGCTTACGACGTTTTTGTTTCGGATGGTCACAGTGATTATTATGGAGATAATCATTACAAAGCCAGCTCTCCAGCTAGTCATGAACCATTGACCATTGGTAATACTGTTGATGCAGAGCAGTTTAAAAAAGGTTTAAAAGAGCATCAAAATGGCAAAACAGACTACCCCACTTTTATGGCGATGTCTGCAACATGTGGTATCGAAAAATGGACTGTCTTTTTGGACAAGATGCGCTGTATATATTACGATAAGGCTGGAAACGAAATTCTGGTAGAAGAGATACCTAGGCCAATCAATTAATTTCCCGAAAGTGGATTGGTGTCATCTGCATCGCTTTTTTGAAGAAATTATTAAAATGAGTAGCCTCTTTAAAACCTAAAGAATAAGCGATTTCCGAGACATTCCATTCGGTATGTCTCAGTAATATTTTAGCCTCCTGTAACAGACGCTCCGCAATAATTGCGGAGGTTGTTTTTTCAGTAGTCTCTTTGACGGCGCGATTAAGGTGATTGATATGGACGGAAAGCTGCCCCGCGAATTCGCCGGGCGATCGAAAGCAGATCCGCTGCCTCACATCTTCAATCGGAAACTGACGCTCTAAAAGCTCGAGGAACATATGCGTAATGCGTTGAGAAGCATTCGCCTGCTGCTTTTCAACTTTAGAAGCCGTTTTCATCCTATGCGTGTAATGAAGTAGATCAAACACGAGATTTCTGAGCAGATCATATTTATGTGCATAATCCGACTCTAATCCAGCCTGCATCTTTATGTATATCTGCTTTATATCTTCCAATTGCTCATCTGTCAGCTCAAAAACAGGTAAGACGTTGGTTTTAAAGACTTCGTAATCGTTTAGGTTGCCAAAATGGTGAAAAAATGATGCCGTAAAAACACAAAAAAATCCAGCTTTATAATCGTCAATCCATTCAAATTTGTAAGGGATCTGCGGATTCGTAAAAAATAAGGCCTGCTTTTTAATTTCAATGACCTTGTCAGCATAATGTATTCGGTTTCTACCGATAATCAGGGTTATCTTAAAATAATCCTTCCTGCTGTAGACCACTGGCTTAGCATGCTTCCCTATATATTCATCTATTTTAAAAACATTGAAATGCCCTACCCCATGACGGAAATTTTCGGGTATCCGGTCAAATTTAGATTGGTAAAACCCCTCCAGCGACTGCATTTTTTCCATAGTATAAATGTACGAAAATCAAATAAAAAACGCTGTCACTCAGTAATGACAACGCTTTTTATTTTAAGTATGAGATTTTCAATTAAAATCAGTGGAATAAGAAATATACTTATTGCTTTCTAATTCTTCTGAAAGCAATTCAACTTTTTCCGTTGCCCTTTTGTAGGCATCGCTTCCGAGGTAGAGCCGTACAGGCGGGTTGGGATTCTTTACCAGATCTATAAAAACCTGAGCCAGCAATTCCGGATTACCGATTTGAGATCCGTTCATGGCTGCATATTTTTCGTGGGAGCTTCTCACCGCAGTATAGCCATCAATTTTCTTTTCAGCAAAAACAAGGGAGTTTTCGTCCAGAAACTCCGTCCGGAATGCCCCCGGAGCCACCATCGTCACTTTAACGCCAAACTCCTTCACATCTTCTGCCATAACCTCTGAAAGTCCTGTCACCGCATATTTCGTAGCAGCATACATCGCCCAGCCAATTCCCGGGGCAAACCCCGCAATAGACGATATGTTGATAATATTGCCCGATTTCTGCTGCCTGAAGTAAGGCATCGCAGACTGCATCGTCTTAATTACAGCCATTACGTTAATGTTAAAACTATCGTTGATCTCTTCCTGATTTATTTCTTCTACAGCTCCGCCGATCCCATAGCCTGCATTATTCACCAAAACATCGATTTTCCCAAAGTGTGCAACCGTACGTTCAAACGCTTCGTTGATGGATTTCTCACTTGTCAAATCGACTTCCAGCGGTAAGAACCGTGGCCCCTCAACATGTCCGACGGCGTCTATTAAACGCTGAGATTTTCGACTTGTTGCTGCTACGCTATACCCCGCTACGATAAGTTTTTTTACCAACGACAACCCCATTCCCTTGGAAGCCCCCGTTATAAACCATACTTTATTTGTTTCCATATCTAATTTATTTATAGGACAAAATTAGAACTTCAATAGATGTCAGTAATAACTAAATCGAAGCAATAGATTACGAAAATCAAACAATTGAGTATATTCCACAACAACTCGCGCTAGCACAAGTAAACAAAATAATTATACCGTCCATTGGAGGCCCGGATATTTTCGTCCACTCTTGTTAAAGATTTAGCCATACTTTCATTAACTTCGTTAGTATAACATTACGGCTTATTTTATATCAACTTGCATACAAACCAACATGGATAAACGTGTAAAATTTGATTTCAGCGCCAAACCATATATGTTAAATTAAATACAGAAAAAAAATGGGCCAATACTTTTGGATTGCTATACCTGCGGAGCTATTTTTTCAGCATTGCGATGAAACGATGGAAAAACATCGGGCGCACGCCTATATTGAGAAGATAAACCGTCGTTCAGGCAAACGGAGTTATGTGAAATATAGCAAGGAAAATGAGTTAGCATTCTTAAAAAGCTTTTCATCAGCGGATTATCATGGTTTTTTCCTGTCCACCTATCCTTTTTCAGATCAGGAAACCAGCGTAGATTCAGGTGTCTTCTATGACTCGCCTGTAGCCGAATATACCATTGCAGGAAGCGGTGGTTATGAAACGGACCGGACAAGAGAAATCATCCACTTACGGCAGATTATGAAGCACGCGGACAAATCCGCAAAAGCATTTTTTGCCGCCTTACAGCGCAACCTCAAAAAGATTCCCGATCTACGCGATACCCTTATCAGTGGTAACAAAAACCATTTTTACCTGCCAACATCAAAAAGTATCATTCTCCCTAACGCGCATAGCCGGCTTATAACACTACCCTGGGAAGAACACTGCCTGAGCAAAGACCTCGTCTACCAACAGCAATGATTCACATTTATAATATAAACAAATGGCAAAATCTATATTAACAATAACCCTGAACCCATCCGTAGACAAGAGTACCAGCGTACAACATATCGTTCCTGAAAAGAAATTGCGCTGTGAAGCACCTGTATATGAACCCGGTGGCGGCGGAATTAACGTATCTCGCGCCTTGAAAAGACTTGGTTTGGCTTCGACTGCTTTGTTTACATCCGGAGGAAAGACAGGCAGTTTACTCGAAAGCTTATTGAAGCTGGAAGATATTGCTGTAGATCCTATACGGGTGAACGGCGAGACCCGCGAAAACTTTATTGTGGTCGACAGCGCAACCAATCAGCAATATCGATTCGGGTTTCCAGGGGAACAAGTTGAATCCAACGAACTGGATGGGATTAGGACTTCGATTGAGGAACTCACGGATATACCTGATTTTGTCGTTATCAGCGGTAGTATGCCCGCTGGTATGCCGCCCGAGTTTATACGATCAATGATCAATAAGTACAAAACGAAGGGCAGTAAAATAATAGTTGATACATCTGGCGATGCACTTCGCCTTGCATTGGAGGAAGGTGTCTTTTTAATCAAACCGAATGCCGGCGAGCTCGCAGCTCTTGTTGGAAAAGAGGAATTGGAGCATTCCGATCTGGATATAGCCGCCCAGCAGCTAATTTCGAAGGGGAAAGCTACGCTTATCGTGGTCTCCCTAGGTGCACAGGGCGCTATATTGTATTCAAAAACAGAAAAAATCCAGCTACCTTCCCCAGTCGTAAAAGTACGTAGTACTGTGGGAGCTGGTGACAGTATGGTCGCCGGCATGGTGTCTGTCTTAGCGCAACAAGGCGATCTCGAACATGTCCTTCAGATGGGAATTGCATGCGGCTCAGCGACAACAATGGCGGAGGGAACTGGCCTATTCGCTAAAAAAGATGTCGATCGGCTATTTTCGGAAATTAAAAAAAGATAAAAAGTAAAGATTTTGCATCACAAATAAGGCGCGCACGGTTAGCGGCAACAGCCCCCAAAGCGAAAACCTGACCTATGCTTTCTATTCTTTCTTCCTGTTTTTACCGCCCAAACAACCTTTTTATCTCCTCATGCCTCTCCTCGATCAGCATAACCGTGGGATCATATTCTTCCTGGGGACAGTACCTCGAAGATGCTTATAAAGAAAAATTCAGAGTCGCTTAACCGAATTGCTATTTCGTGGCAATTAGAATAAACTGCCACTGGTCATCTGGTATTAAACGGAAACAACCTGTTAAGATCTGTAATTCAGTTACAACATTCTGTAATTGGGGTAAGTCTGCGACCGGTCCTACGCCGTAAATTTGGTTAACAAAAATGAGAAGCAGATGAAAACAAGAAAATTAGGCGAGCAGGGACTTGAAATTCCGATGATCGGCTTAGGCTGCATGGGGATGAGCAGTTTTGCATCCACAGGCGATATCTACGGCAAGGCCGACGAGAAGGAATCTATCGCTACCATCCACCGGTCACTGGAACTGGGCGGCAACTTTTTGGATACAGCCGATCTGTACGGTCCATTTGCAAACGAAAGATTGATTTCCAAAGCTATACGTGGCCAACGCGATCAATTTATCCTGGCCAGCAAATTCGGCTTTGAGATTGATGATAACGATCAGGTGACCTGGCGCATCAACGGCCGTCCGGATTATATCCGGAAGTCTGTCGAGCGTTCGCTAAAAAACCTCGACACCGATGTAATTGACCTCTATTATATGCACCGCCCCGATCCCAATGTACCGATTGAGGAAACTGTCGGTGCCATGGGCGAACTGGTGACAGCGGGCAAGGTCAGGTATCTAGGCATTTCAGAAGTCAGTGCCGAACAGATCCAAAAAGCACATGCGACCTTCCCGATCAGCGCTGTACAGAATGAAATCTCCCTATTCGGACGCGAAGTGGAGACCAATGGTGTATACGATCTGACTCAGGAGCTGGGTATCGGCCTCGTGGCCTACTCCCCTCTGGGCCGCGGATTTATTACCGGTGAGATCAAATCGCCGGACGATATCCCCGAAGATGATTTCCGCAGACTGATCCCCCGGTTTCAGGGTGAGCAGTTTTATAAAAACCTCGATCTGGTCCGCGAGCTCGAACAAATCGGCAGAGAAAAAGGCGTCACCTCGTCCCAGCTGGCTCTGGCCTGGCTCATCCAGAAGGGAATCGTGCCAATACCGGGCACAAAAAGAGTGCGCTATGTGGAGCAGAATATCGCCGCAACCGACATCCTCCTGACCGACCAAGAACTACAACGCATTGAAGCGATACTGCCCATTGGCCTAGATACAGGATCGCGAGATGTCAGCAGACCCTTGCAGTCCTAAAAAAATATAAATGCCATGGTTGCAGAAAGCGCATGGCATTTTACTTAAATTCGTTTATCAATTAACAGGCAATATAAGCATGTCAAAGAAAGAATCAGTACTGATCAGGGTCAATAGCATCGCCGACTATCATGAAGCGCTGCAGCTGCCCAAACCCCGGCATCCGCTTTTTAGCATCAGCGATTTCTCACAGAACAAACCTACGCATCCATCGGTCGAGACCACCTTTCAGCTTAACCTATACTGCATTTCTGTCAAAGAAGATGCGCAATGCGTATTGCGGTATGGACCCCATCAATACGATTTTAGGGAAGGCCTGATGACCTTCTTTAAACCCGGGCAGACCATCAGCGTTGACCCCACGACTGCCTCTGCCGAAGTCGGATATTCCCTTGTTTTTCATCCCGACTTTATCCGCACCTACGATCTGGCCAACAAAATCGGCAGCTATAGTTTTTTCGACTATGAAGTCAACGAAGCACTTTTTCTGTCCGACCGGGAAAAAGAACAGATCCGAAATATCGGAAAAGGGATTTTGAGCGAATATGACAGTCCGATTGACAGCTATAGCCAGGATGCCATTGTCAGTTTTATCGACCTGCTGCTGGTCTATTCGCAGCGGTTCTACAACAGGCAGTTTATTACCCGTAAAGTGCACAATGTTCCCCTGGTCAGTCGCTTCGAACAGCTGCTGGATGAGTACATCAACGATGAAACCGGGCGTAGCGGTTTACCCCAGGTGGGCTATTTTGCCGAGCGGCTCAACATGTCGAAAAACTATTTAAGCGATTTATTACGTTCGCAGACCGGAGAGAGCGCACAGAACCATATCCAACATAAACTCATTGAAAAGGCAAAGGATCTGCTGTCACGGTCCGAACTTTCCGTTGCGGAGATCGCCTATCAGCTCGGTTTTGAACAGCCGCAGTCACTCAATCGCCTATTCAAAAAGAAAACGGAAATCTCGCCGCTCGAATTTAGAAGAAGGATTGCTACAAGCTAAGATAGCATTATTAAACGCTGCTATATTGAGCTGCGAGCAAAGATACGGCAGGCTTTTAGCCTTAAAGGCGATATCCTGTGATAAGGCGCACAATCCTGTGCGCCTTATTTGCCCTATTCATCGTTTCCGTTTACCCAGCTTCGCCAGTAGCCTACTCGTTGCGAAACTGACCAAGGTACCTAGTGCAGCCGTCAGGGCAGTTTGCAGCACATCCCCCAGCGAGATACTGGCCCAAATGGAACAGATTGTTCCGCCAATGGCTGAGACGCGGATATCATTCACTTTCATCCCTCACGCTCCTTTCCCTAGTATTTTCGGCTCCGTTCTTAGCGGACATATTATCTCCAACGCCCTCCGAAGTAAACTTATCGCTTTCCAATTCAGATGCCGGCTTCCAACCGTTCTCATCCACCGAAGCATCCTTATCGTCTACCTCCGACTGTGACTTAGCCTCATCCAATACCGTTTCGACGATGCCAAGCCCCAGGGCCAGGTATTTTATGACATTCCCCACCTTACCTGGCAGCTTAACAGGTGCCGCCAAGACCAACTGCAGCACCTGTCCTATTTTATTGAAGGTCTTTTTCATGATTACTTTTTTAAGGGCGATCAATTATTTAGCAGAAACCTATGTTCACTCAACTTGTACTTCGACCAGTCCCTGCAGCATCAGGTCGACCACAAGCGGGTAAAACTTTTTGTAGGCGACGCCCGAGGCTAGCAGGCGATAATCACCATCTTCCAGTACATACTGATTGCCCACTAGCACACAGCCAGCAGTTTCTTTGTAGCTATTCCCTTTGTGGAAGTAGACGTAGCTAAAGTTTGGTATATCAAGTATTTCAAGCATACCACGGTGCAATTTTGGATAGTCGTCGTAGTAACGGCCATTCATTGCTCCGTCGCGGTTAAAACCCAGCGGGTAATGTCCGGTAGGTATGGCGGTCTCACCCCTTATTTTCACCGGCCGCGGGATATTCTCCAGCCCGTAGCAGACAAATTGATTGTTCACGTAGATCTCGGACAGTGTGCTATGCCTGCCCTGTTTTGTACGAAGTACTTTTATCGTTGATTTCATACGCTAGCTATTAATTAGAAAAGACCGAGGTATTGACTTCTGGAATACAGGTTTTCATCACGATCATGTAGGAACAGGTACAGGTGCACCGGCCTATCATGCAGGATGGATGGCAGCTCGATAGTCATCTGGACATCCCGCCGCAACACCTGTTGTTCATTGATCGCGGCCTGCTCACCAATAATATCATAAGCGCAGAGTATGACCTGATCGTCCCATTGGCTATAATCTTTGATGGCGGATTCGGTTACGTTCCAGCTCAGTTGAATCGTATTGGATGCGCGTACACAGGTATTCACCTCGAGCGGAGACAACATGCCATTGCTGATTTTAGCAAGGGCGGGCGCTATCTCAAAATCCGGATATTCACCCTGTATCACATTCGTCAGCGTATGTGACATGGCGCGACCAAAAGCCGCCTGCACCGTGCATTTGCTATGGGCAAAACCTTTGATGATGAGTGGATAGAGTGGATTTAAAAACCGGCGTGCCAGCCGAAAGCGCTCCTGCGCAGCCTCCCTACGTGTCGGATCTTTAGCCTGCTTTTTAAACTCAGAAATCACCAGCATATCTTTTCGTTTTGTGTTCAAAAATCAGGAGGAGCCGCATGCTCCTCCCGTTCAATTACTCCATCAGCTGCTAAGCCAGGTCAAATTCACCCAGATACGTACTTTTGGATACTTTCTCGGCCTTGCGGTCTGTAAAGAAGATCCAGACATGCCCCTTGCCACCGAGTAAGTGGGCCGGAATCTGGATGTCTATTGTACCGACGGCACGGGTCGGCGGTGTAGGTGCCGTCATAAATTCATCCTTTTCAGGCGAATAGACCAGAATAATGACCTGATCGTCGGCCTTGGTCTTGTAAAGGCTGTTCAGGATGGTATCCCAGTAGATAGAAAGAATTCCGCTATCCACAGCAGCCTCCATGCCACCGCCATTGAGGTAAGAGCCTGTACTGATTTCGATCTTGCTGTAATCCAAGCTAAAGTTTGGATAAGTACCGGTTACCGCCTGGGCGATATTGAGCTGCAGCGCCACGTTTGTGGGCGTCATCTTATCGGTTTTGGACAGCCCAAACCCCACCTGCAAGATCGGCGTGATGGGCATCAGAAATTTGGAGATTTTCAGAAAACGGTCCTGTTGGATCAGCTGTTCCTCGGACATCCCCTTCGTCCGCTTTTTGGGCAAACCTTTAAGGTAGTTGATAGATTTCCAGGACGATGCTATCACTGCGCCCACTTTACCACTTGCTCTTCCGATTACACCATTGTTGATTGTTGCCATGTTGTTTTATTTAAAAAGTTAAATCCCATAAAGCTTTCATTTATACCGGTATGTATTGCTTTACTTCGACAAACATACCACATCAAACAGCCCCTTGTCAATAGCGTAAAACAGGTTGGCGGAGACTCGTCGGCGGTAGCCCGGCTTTTGTCGGCGGGCTGTCGGAGACCGGACAAAAGCAGGCACAAAATCAGTCGTGCAGTCCGGCATATTCCAGATAAGCACTCGTCTGGTACTTCAAAAAATACGCACTCGAGCAACAGTCTTTGACCATTGCTTCGGACCAGCTCCGTACCTGCTTCGGATCAGCAATAGATCTTGTACAGATGCCGAACAGACCTTGACCAGTCTCCGAACAGGGAATTACTGTTCAGCAGTGGTTTAACAGTGGTTTCTCTTTAGTTTATCTCCGAAGGCAATACGAAGCAGGTACGAACAGTATCGGGATTTAAGGCATTTGCCGCGGCCATTTTTTATATTCGGTCACATACAGCTGCACCACATCTTTTTTGAGGAAGAGATCCGCATTGCCCTCTTTATAGGTAGCCTTGAGTAGGCCCTGGGCGATACGACGTTCGATGGTGCGCACACTTTTGCTCAAAAAATAGGCGACTTCGTGGATGGTCATCGTACCTGTCAGCTTTTGGAGCTCCGTATACCGCTGTTCCTGCAGCAGGTCAAGGATACGGTCCAGCTTAGCTTCTAGCGTCGTATTTTCGTTGCTTGGTTTTAGTTGAAAAGAATAGTGGATTTTTAGGCGAATACCTGTCGCATTGGACACAAAATGAGGATTAATCTCCTGCTGATCAGGAGATCCTTTAACAAAAAACATAAACGGGTGAGGTTAGTTCGACTAACCGCCGAAATCCAGCTCAGCAGCAGACTTGTTGTCTACTGCGCTCGGTCTATCTAAGTTTATAAAGTGGGATGATTCAATTGAGCCGAATAAGGTAATCCCATCCCTCATGCTCTAGCTTATTGACGTTATCCAAAAAATCCTTTAGCTTTTTTTCTTTGCGCATCCATTCGGTTATCTGCAGCAGGTTGCTGATCTCCAATTCCGTCATATTCAACTTTAGACTGTCAAACACTTCCTTGCGGAACTCTAGGTAAGTGGCATTTGGCATTATCGGTTGACGCACGTGCATCATATTTACCCTACAGGTGCTATTGATGCGAAAATACCATTTATCAAGCCCCAATCTTTCTAGCTCTTGCACGTAGTGATGAGCCTCCAGGCGGATACCGTTGATGAGGATGACTTCCTTTTTTCTTTTTTGGGAAAAATAAAAAGGAACATCAAACATACGCACAGCATCCGCCCCCAAAGTATTGGGACTGAATGGCGAATGGTTGTACAGCACATCATAGAGTGATCCGATGACGATAGTCCTATCCAATGCACTTGGAGGCGCTATGGCCTCCTCTTTTTCTGTTGTATTTTCAACAAGGCTACGTTGCGCTATAATCTCTTTACCTAATAGTGCCATCACATTTTCAGTTGTCAGCCACCATAATTTGCCGTTAAGAAAAACATAGCTTACGTAAGCTACACAGCCCGTACTAATGATAGGCATATAATGCAACAGATAGCTTCTTAACAAGCTGTACGTATCTTCGCTGCGCACCGAAGCGATACAATAGATTATGTAGAGATAAATCGATAGAATCGGTATAGTTGTAGCAAGAATTGCACAGAAGAGTTGACCTTTGGGTATACTCTTGGTCATGATCCTCCCCTTGCGCATGAGTGTCAAATCAGGATACTGCTTCTGCCAATAAGTCCAAAAGGCTTTAAGAAACATCTGCGTGAAAACTACCGCGGTACCAATCGCAATTGCAAATCCCACTGTCCACATCCAATAGGTCTGTGTCCAAAATCGATTCAGATAAATACCGTGATTTCCGATTAAATTAAAAAGCATGGAGATGAGTAAACTCTCCACAATTAGTTTTAATACTTTCATATGCTACGTCAAGCTCTCTTAATGGCTTAGGTTTATACTGGTTCCCATACCCAATTTACTAAATAAAATCAAATATTAAGCAAAATTCATTCGCTCAAAAGAAGACTTTCCTCCAAAATCCCGGAGGTTAGGACACGGCGGTTGCTAATTTGATCTATTTAAATAAATATTTGCAAAAATACAATTTGAATGAAAGAGAACTTTGACAATGCAGGCGTGGCGCAAAAAGTAGCCATGCTCCTCGCTCTGCCACTAGCGGAGCGAGCACTAGAAATGGAACTTCTTAAAGACGACTTTGCAGTCTGGATGGAGCATAATTTTAACTTGCAGTCCCATCAGGTGTACCAGCTTTATAACAAGCTTTCCGCTGGGCTCCGAGAAGAACTTGGCACGGCTATCAGCAATTACCTGATGCAAGGCAATGTGCTTCAATTTCAAAAAGACGAGAAGGGTGATGAGGAAGATCCAGAATTTAAGGAGCTCATGGTTCACGGCCTCGATGAATGGCAGGATGGCGTTACGACAGCGCTGCTGACACCACTGTTTATACGGATTTACTACCCTGATCCGCAGCAGTAATCCAATCCTACGTTATCCAAAACCAATTCCCCCGATCATTCCGAAATCCTGACCGGGGGGATTATATTGACCTATACCCCATTATGAAGAAAACATTACAGATCGATCTCGCACAGGTATTTGGCGAGCCACTCAGTCCTAGAACTGATACGCTACAGCCGCGAATAAGCATGTCCAATGCGGACTATCAACATTACGAAAACCAAAATGGACAGGCCTGCCTGCAGCAGTTTGACGGCATGCTCGGCTACATCAATATATTGGATCTGCATCTGCCCGGCGACATCGTTATTCCTATACAAGTCACGCGTTCGGATATGCATATCTTTTATCTGCTCACGAAAGATCGTGCCATTCAGATCAGGGATATCCAGAAGCAGATCAGCTACAGCATCTCTTGCAATCGCGGCCGTTACTTCTACTTACCCACAGGTGATTATGAATTACATATTCCTACTGGCAGCTATACCATCGTTAATTTTTATTTCCGCGGCAGCATTTTCCGCGATGGCAACGAGCGTCCCTTCCACTTTCTTCATCCATTGATCCATGCCTATCGACAACAAGATCCGCATGTATGGTGCAGCGTCGATTTTCGTGCCGGTACCAGAACTATTTCATTGATGAAAACCATTTCGGCAAACATCAAAAAAGGTGACCTGGACAGCGAGATCAATATCCTTTGGGGTATCAAGAAACTGATCCAGCTATCGAAGGAAAAGATCTTTGAAGAATATGACAAGATTTCGGAATCCTACATAAAATCCAAAGAAGCCCATGCAGCCATTAAGCAGGTTGTAGCCGAGCATGGTCAGGATTTTAAACTAGAAGATATTGCCTGGCAGCTCGGGATCAGTATGGACTATCTACATCAACTTATCCAGAGTAATTATAGGCTAAGCCCTCAAGAGCTGAAAATAGATTTTATGCTGGATCTCGCCAAGAAATATATCTTGGATGGTATGCATACCGATGCGATCGCTTATGAACTGGGCTACTCCTCACCCAGCAGCTTTACCCGCTTCTTTAAAAAGAAAACGGGCATGACCGCAACGGAGTTTTTTAAGCGGTATACCCAAGACTATTTATAGAATTTATTATTAAATTAACCTAGTAACCTAAAAACATGAGAGAAATCATTCAAAAAACCGGAAAATTTTTCAGAGCGATCGGACAACTTTTTGTAGCTGAGCCAGCTGACAAAAGCACGATTATTGCGAGAAAAGTCTGTAGAAAATATAGAGCCTGGAAATATGGTCCGCTAGATATTTTTATCGAAATAGCCGCCTCCTATTTCCCTGAAAATTATCAGCTTGATGAAGAGGTACTCAAGGCAGCAAATGCTGCTGGCAACATTTATTCTCCAAAAGGTATGCTTTATTTTCTATTGTCCCATGCGAGAAAGGTAGAGGCGCCACGGCAGCCATTGCCCATTAAAACGAGCTATAGCTATGTGGCATGGCAAAAGATCAATCTATCAAAAGTGGATATCGTGACAACCCTCACCAAACACCCACGTTTAATAGAAATTCGTGAGGAAACGCTGGAACTGTCTGCTGCTAAAGCCGAGATACTGATCTTGAGCAGCGGTGGTGATTATTTTGAAGTAAATCATCTTCTTTCGAAGATTGACTTGACAAATAAATATGTAATTATCTGTTCTGTTTTTGACGAAGACGAAATACGCGATCATGTTCTTTATCGAGTAGATCGGAAAATTTCGCCAAATTTTAAAAGTGAAAACGAATGTCTTTCATTCATCGACGAGATTATTCGAGAAGCCACCACAATAACTTTGAACATTTAACCGTAACGTCCCCTTCCCGGGGGATTTTTCATTGCTATACCTATTCATTATTCCAAACCTGTATATACTACTCTCCAGATTCGGTCAATTCCACCTGCTTTTTACTGGCGAACTTTGGTACAAGATGTTAGACACAAGAGCACGGCGACAAAGGAATAATATACGCAATAAATAATAAAATGCGGGATCAAAATAATAAAACAACAGTGAATAAATAATCAGAGGCAGCATGTAAATAGTTAGTACCATGAACAAGATAAATAACCCTATCGACCATACAGTTCCGGTGTCAAGTCCAGGAAGCAGACACGGGGTACTCTTGGCGCATTTAAAGACAAAATGTGCCGAACTTATCTCTTTCGCTAAAAAGCATCCCCGCGAATTCGCAGTACAAATGATCACTTACATGCTGCTATGCCTATGGGTTGTGGTCGCTTCAAGAAAGCTATTTGACTATTCAGCTTTTAGACAAGCTATGCTAGATCAGCCTTTCGAGGATAAGTATGGGATTGTATTGTCGTACCTCTTACCCCTAATTCAGCTTAGTGCAGCTGTACTCTTTATTTTCGAAAAAACAAGGCGGTATGGATTCTTGCTAACGATCTTGCTTATGATCGCTTTCTCCTGGTATATCACGCTTGTGTTAAAAAGAAAGTGGGGATTTATTCCATGCTATTGTACGCTGGAGTTCCCTACCGATTGGAAAGGACATCTTTGGATTAATGGAATTATCGCTGTATTTGCTATTGTCGGATTGCTATTAGATAGAATAAGGAAACGAGCTAATACCTGCGTAACCTGAAAGATATTAGTGCTAATCGCTACAGCGGAAACTGAGCCCTAGGCTGGCCTGGTGGAAGGGCACGTCTGCCAAAAGACATGTAAAGGATTGGCTTACCTTTCGCTCCATTGGGATTTAAAACAGAGCCAACTATCAAATTATTATCATTCATAAACGATGTTATGAAACAATTTAAATTTAATGCAAAAGCCACAGTAGCTGTGGCCATTGCAGTCGCTTCATTCTTTGGGTTCAATAGCTTTAAAAAAGCAGATACTCATCTTTACAAATTAGTCGACGGAGAATACCGTATGGTGGACGAAAGCAGTGGAGAATGTAAACCAACCACGCCAAACACCTGTCTTTGGGAAATTGAAAGTAATGACTTGACAATTCCCCAAAATCAGGCTCCATCACCGCAACCTGTTAGACAAGGAGAATTCGATGGCGATTTCGCTACCGCTCCTTAGTCTTTTTTGAACTGGATAGCAAATATTCGTTGATAAGCGCTTTAAATCTTAGCGACCCAGCGGATTCTATCCCATTCTTTTCAGGCAACGGCCGAGGGGGATTTCTTTCTACGATTTCCCCCTCTTTGCCGACTATGATCCAACGGGGCACCCCCTCCATGTTATAATAACTTGTAATTGGATGATAAAATCCTTTTGGAGCTGTGCTTAAAGAAATGGATAAAGAATCAGTATAGTAATACTTTTTGTGCATTAGCACATCACCGTTATCTAAACAATTTTTCCATACATCAACATTGTCATCCAGATTGATGTCAATAAAAACGACGTCTTTATTGGATTCATAATATTTTCTGATTTTTGCAAGTGGTTCAGACATGACCATACAAGGGCCACATCGATTAATCCAAAAGTCGATCACGACTACCTTACCTTTAAAATCTACCATACGTATAAGCTTTCCATTCCTATCTTTTAATTCAAAAGGATAAGCCATCGTGCTATCAAGCTGCGTTGTATTCAATTTTATTGTTGCTGATACATTTTGAAATGTAACCGATATTAAAACGATCAATATGCCTAGCATAAATAATCTCCATTTGTTTTTTCCCATATTCTATCTTTTGTTTTGTGTTAATCCACTGAACTGTATTTCCTGTATTGGTAATAAAAATGCATATTTTAAGCTTTTGGGCGGCAGTATATATTCCTTATCGCCCAATATTCTTTTAAAACTTATATTCCGACCCTCCACATTTAATCGACGGACATCCGACCAGCGCATCCCCCGAAAAAGAAGTTCCTTGCGGCGCTCATCCAACACCTGTTGAATGGCATCTTTACTAGTATTAAAATTGACTCTTGGTATGTTGCCTGCAGCAAAACGATTTTTATAGAGATTGTCCAACAATATTTTTGTTCCATCAAGATCGCCAGTCCTAGCTTTACATTCCGCGAATATCAGCAAGACCTCATCGGTCGCCGCTCCATTAAAACAATTCGTTCCATTTAGCCCTGTCGTATAGAGATTCTTTCTATTGGCTTTTCCATCTTCGGTAAATGTGAAATATGCTTTTAACCGTAGGTCTTTGGGGTGATAGAGAGCGATTAAAGTCGAATCCACAAAACTATTCGGAGCAAATCTTCCAACGGCAGTTGATAGGTAACCTTGCTGGGTGCACATCACCAAAATTTCCGCGTTATTCCGATCGAAAATTGCATCACCGTCTAACACAAGTTTATTATAATCCAATAGGACATTGTATGTATTGTACGACTTCTCGCTATATTGCAAAGCTTTTCCAAAATCACCCATAACCAAATAAATCCTTGCCAGCATAGCCTCTGCAGCAACGGTACAAGGTCTATTCCTAAAAGTCGAAGGGATCTTGTTTTGCAACAGCCCAACAGACTCTTCCATATCCTTCACGATGCTATTATAGGTGGCCTCAAGCGACGCCCTCTTCTCCAATTGATCAATATTCGGTGAGTAGCGCAATGGAATCCCAAACTCATTTGCAGCAGTCTTCTGATCGTAAGGCAGACAAAATGTTTCGGCAAGCGCGAAATTCCACATTGCCCTGAAAAATAATGCCGTACCTTTGATATCATTGTATTCATCCCTATTCGCGGCAGTAACCTCGATCTTGTTCAATACATCAAGGACAACATTGCATACATAAATAGCGTAGTAGCAATTGTTCCATTCGCTGATCTGCGGATTGCCTTCGTAGATATCATCTTTCCAGATATAAGAATTCCGTTCCTGTACAAATACTGTCGACTCCCAGGTCGCCTTGTTATAGTAATATTCATCAGAAGCCAACTGCCCCAAAGACGGAAACCAATAGTTTAATCCCTGCACTAACTGACCATCGTTATCTAGAAGACGTCTGCAATCGTTTAAAGTCTTTGGATTTACTATACTCGCATCGGGTTTCTCTTCCAAAAAAGACTTTGCACAGCCCATGCATAATAGCAAGGACAATACATATATAAAAAGCTGCTTTTTCATCTTAATATCTTTTAATCATTAAAAAGTTGTTTTTAGCCTTAGGCTGAATTGCCTTGGCACGGGATAGGCCGACTGATATACATTTGGATCTAAGCCCTGTTTATTGGCCCGCCAGAGAATGCCTACATTATCGACCACAAAAGTCAGGTCCAATGACTTCATCCATCGGAAATAGTCTATTAAACGCCAACCGATCTGTATATCTTGCAGACGGACGATGTCAGACTTTTCAACCAACGCAGTACTGTAAGCATACAGATTGCTCCGCGACGAGTTTGTAGGATAGATTAGCGCAGGTACACTTGTCGACACTTCGTCCCCAGCCTGTTGCCAGCGCTTATCGTAATCGTATATCGCAGCACCCATCACAGTCGGACTATAAAGGTCTGTATTGCTTAAGGATATGCGCCTAAAATATCCGCCAAACTGATACATGATATTAAAACTAGCATACAAGCGACCATAGCTAAAATCATTTCTAAATGACCCGAAAAAAGGCGGTATACGGGGCCCATGGAATTGGATATTCTCCAACTCCTTATTATTGAGTATGGCACTATAATCTTTACTCTCCACACCATTCAAATAGCCTATCGGATTACCTTCATTGTCCAACCCAGCATAAGGGAAGCTAAATAATGCCGATTGCGGAAATCCTTCATACGGGTTGAGATAATTAGTGGTCATATAGCTAAAATTACTTGCCTGTTTGACCAGATAGTGAACAACCTTGTCCTTAGCTTTTGAAAAATTAAATACCGACTGCCACTGGAAGGCCCCTGTTAAGTTTTTGCTGGTCAGCGAGAGATCAAACCCTTCAATTTCGGTATCGGCCACATTACCTTTGTACTGGATCAGTCCAGTCTGCGGTGCTATCGGTCCATTGCCGATCAAATCATTTCCCTTTTTCCAGTAATGATCAAAATGCAACACAATACGCTGGTTATATATCCCTAAGTCTAAGCCAATATTGGTGACCCTTGTCTTTTCCCAACGCAACGATGGATTAGGCGGATTAAGGATTGTAGCATATAAATTTTGATACCCATTTTTAGATGTCTGATACCTTGCTGTTAACCAGGCCGACATCGTCTTATCTACATTTCCCTGTACACCATAGGAAGAACGAAGCCTCAATTCAGACAGCCAATGCACTGAATTTAGCAAATCCCGCTTGGCATTATAAGCACCGCCTGCCGACCAGAGCGGCACCCCCTTTTGGTTGGTTGCTACACCAAATAGATTAGATTCATCTCTACGGATGCTCCCATATACGTCATAAATACTTTTGTAACTATAGGCGGCATTTAGCAGATACGAACGGTAACGATCTACATGCCAATTCTGGTAATTTCCATTATTGATGACCTGACTACCCCCATAGATACGCGGCAAGGCATTGATATGGTCTATTGTCGCTGATGTCGCAGTAGAGGGATCATAGCCAAACAGCTGCTTCTTATCAACTTCACTCCTAGCATCCGACAATTCCATCGCCATTAGCGCTGTTACGTGATGGTCTTTGTTGATCTTCTTATCCAAAGCCAGTTGCCCGCGCCACAAATACGAAGTCCCACGCAAGTGACTGATTGTGCGATTTTCCCCGACTGGTATTTGTTGTACATATTTAGCTGTAGCGTTATCATACCGTGTAAACGTGTTGACCATATTTCGCACGTAATAGGAATCCTCTGCATAACGCATAAGATCATCCCCTATGGATTTGCTATACTGGTACTTAACACTGGCTGTCAGGAATGGTAAGATTTTGGCATCTATTCCACCATTCAGCCGTAGGTTGAACAGCGAACTGGTAGACAGCCCTTTACCGAGATCCGTCAATGGATTATAGTGCCAGTCAAGCAGGTTCCCATTGCCGATAGTATCCACATAGCTATTACGCATACCGCCAGTTATTGCTACTGGCGAACCATCGGCAGAGACCAGTTCTTCGTAAGGATACATTGCTGAGCTGCTCTGCGCATTCTGCGTTTTTGTATCTGTCAGATTGGTCTGAAAGGAAAAATTGAGCCGATCGCCCAAAAAGCGCTGATCGTATTTCATCAGGAGTGTCTTGCGCTCAATTTGGGAATATTTCGTTGCCTGATCTACTCGATTGAGACCGCCCGAAATATAAAAAATGCCGTCCTTAAAAGGTCTTGAAATCGCTAGATTATATTGCTGTTCGAGCGGGATCCTATATAAATATTTCAATCGCTGTATACGACTGTCTTTTAAGCGGTAAGCATTAATCATCTCGTTGCCTAGTTCATCAGATAATTGACCTTTGCTCATTTTATCCAATAGCTCCACCACCGGCGATACGGGCTGGTAGCCCGTCTTCAAGCGAGTATTGTAAGCGCCCTTTTCATAGAGGAACTTCTCCACATCAATAAAGTCAGTGCTCGATATGGATTTGCTATAATAGAGATCAGGTTTACCGGCGATGCTCTGGATCACTTCAGCAGATAAGGAAAGTCGGTCTTTATTGCCTTGTTTAGTACTGATAACAACGACGCCATTGCCAGAGCGAGCTCCCCATATAGAAGCTGCCGCTGCATCTTTTAAGATCGATATCGAAGCGATATCCGCAGGATTTAGCGAACTCAGACCACCATCGTAGGGAAAACCATCCACAATGATCAGTGGTTCTGCATTGGCAAATAATGTACTTTTGCCCCGGATGGTAAATTCGGGTTGATTTCCGCCCTCGTTGCTATTGATCTTGGGCAGTTGCAGCCCTGTTGTAAGCCCATTTATTCGCGACAGTATGTTGGAAGAAACTGACCTGTCGATCAGCTTTTGGTCCAACACATCGACACTCCCTCCCGTCCTTTCCTTTGAAATACGCTGATAACCCGTATTGAATACCTCCACTTCATCCAGTTTATTATCAATAGGTATCAACCGAACGTCCATTGATACCCCTACAGTATAACTCAAGGACTGGGCATTGTATCCTAGATGGGAGAATATGATCTTGCTATTTTCAGCTATTACTTTGATGGTAAAGGAGCCATCGTTTTTGGTGGATGCTCTCCCCTTTTCATCTGCTATGGTGACCGATACACCTGCTATTGGTTTACCGTCCATTGCTGATAAGACTATCCCTGATACAGTAAGAAGCCCATCGGCCCCGCTGTCCTTGCGGGGCGTCTGAGCCGATAAACTAAACATAGAAACTAGAATGAACAAGATTACTAAGACTGTAATCTGTATAACTGGAATATTGACTACCTTATCCAATAAGGCAGCGAATAGATTAGATCTTTTTATCATCTGCTTATGGATTAGTATTATTCTGTAATTCTATTAAAGAAACTGTGGATCCTTTGTTTGGCTTCCAGATCAGCGATTATGGCTTCTTCAGGTTGTGCAAAGCCAAATGGCACCGCATCGATACCGATCTTGCGGAAGTGCACCAGGAAATAAGCCATCAGCACACGGCACACTTTCATCAAAAAGTTATGCATCTGCTTCAAGTCGGCACCACCTTCCTGTACCGCACACTTTCTATAGTTTTCAAAGAGTGCCCACAGGCTTTCCTGACAGTCGGTGATGGTATGTTGGGACCAGAACTCCCGAATGATATTTAATGGATCGTATCCATTGTCATATATTTCATAAAATGCTAGCTCAAAGGGTAGCAGATTGTTTGATTGTTGGTTCATAATTTAGTTTCATCAAGTATGACAAACCAGAGGTACTAGCTTAAATAAAGGCATAGCTTCCCCCTTCGCGATTTTTTCGCGTTAAAATGGTCTGTCATAACATAGATCAAATGCGACCTATGCCAAATGGACAAATAAGAATAAAAGTCCGAAAAGCGCCGAGATACAATTTCAAGGCATAAATAGGGTTCAATATGGCGCTCCCTGCCGGAAAGAAGTAAAGACCGACCTACATCAACTATTGTATTGCAATAAAAACTAGAGGTAAAAAGTTTGGACTCAATGAAAATTTGCTTAATTTTAAGGTGCGAATTTTAAATCAAGCTGTAACATTGGCCAATATTACCTTTTTATGCAATTATATAAATGTATAGGTCGGTGACAGGCTTATCAAGAGGGAAATTAAACTAAACTGGGTTCAGCTGTCTTTTCGTTATAAGGAAAGTCAACACCTCCCCTTTTTTATTGCTCTTTACAGCCTGCTTTTGATTGGACGCAACCTATTCGGGTGCGCGGAATATGTTCTTTAAAAGTGATTTGCGAGAATACCTCGTCATGCGATCTCTGGTCGAATGCGGGTAATGAGTGGTGGTGTTTTTTTTCGCTCTCATAATCGTTATTGGTTTATGTGAACGAGTTCCAAAAATAACGAAGGAATGAAACCTTGCCTTTCTCCACTCTTTCGCTAAAATCCAAAAATTTCAGCTAGGCCTTAAGCAAGCTTAAGGTGGTACCCGGAAGCGGCTACTCAGCAAGGCTCATTCCCGCGCGTATGCAAAGATACAATATTCGCAGGTAATGAGCTAACCTTACCGCCTCCTTCCCAGGTACCAAGTGGAAAGTTGGAGACTCGTCAATAATATCAAAGTGCTTAAAACACTTAATATTTTCAAGTTAACTCGATGCCCAATAGTTAAAGGCATCAATAAAAAATCAGATAGCACATCAAAACTTAGCTATCACTAAGCAAATATAATCACTTAGCTATAGCTATGCAAATAATTTTAAAAATTATGGGTGAAAAAATACCGAAAACTAAAATCGAGTGGGAAATTGTGAAATTGGTTAGAGAAATAAGAAATGTGAAAAACGTAAGTCAAGCAAAACTTGCTAAAATTCTCGGAGTGACTTCAGGATATATAGGCCAAATCGAAATAGAAAACTCTCCCAGTATGTATACCTACGATCAATTAAACAAACTGGCAACAGGATTAGAATGTAGCCTAAAGGATTTTATGCCTGAAAAGCCAATTATTTAGTTCGAAGTCCTATATTTATATTAAGGAGCTTACAAAGCTCGAACTAGCACTTTGTGAAGAAATCGGCTATTTATATAGTCTCAACTCCTGTATATAATAAATTAATAACTAGATAGTTAATTACAAACACACACACAATATATGTTTAAAAATTATGCAACAATATCTTCAGAATTTAACAAGTATCTGGTAAATTATGACGAATGTTATTCTGATATTTCTTTTATGAATTCGTGTATAACGGAATACAAAAAAGAACTAAATGCTAGATTGCCCAATCAAGATGAATATTTTGCTAGTATTTTTACAGTATACAATACAGGACCAAATTCTGACAATTTACTTAAAAGCCATAACAGAGCATATAAAGTATCTTCTTCAATTTATTCAGGTTGGCAAGAAGAACTAATTTCAAACATTCATATATTAAATTTAGTTAAATATTACAATGCGTGTGAAAGATTAATAATCGCCCTACTTAGAGATTTATATTTTGATAAACTTCCGGCAGATCACCAATTGCAAAAAAAAATTGATTTAGAAATTAAAAATTTAGGTTTTAAAA
>JALAGS010000046.1 GCA_022712315.1 Sphingobacterium sp.
ATATATTTCTAATAGATCATTATGTCAACCAGATCAAAAATTGTTTGGACAAAAACAGAAGAAGCTCCGCTATTGTCGACTTATTCGTTTTTACCCATCGTCCAGGCGATTACCGCTACAGCTGATATCGACGTCGAATTGAGAGATATCTCTTTGGCAAGCCGTATTCTTGCTAGCTTTCCAGAATTTTTAAAAGAAGATCAAAAAATTGCTGACGCTTTGGCCGAGTTGGGTCAGTTGGCAACAACTCAGGAGGCGAATATCATTAAATTACCCAATATATCAGCATCGATTCCTCAATTGAAAGGTGCTATTGCTGAATTGCAAAAAGCGGGCTACGCTATTCCAAATTATCCTGATGAAGCCACAACAGAAGACGAAAAGTCAGTCAAAGCTAAATATGCAAAGGTACTTGGTTCGGCGGTAAACCCAGTGTTACGTGAGGGGAACTCCGATCGTCGTGCACCTAAAGCAGTTAAGAATTATGCTAAAACACACGCTCATAAAATGGGGGCCTGGTCCAAAGATTCCAAAACGAAAGTAGCGTCGATGACTTCAGGCGATTTCTACGGTTCAGAGCAATCCGTAACTGTTGAAAATGCTTGTCAATTTAAAATTGAATTTGTTGATGCACATGGTGCCGTGACAGAATTGAAGGGACTTTCTCCTTTAAAAGCGGATGAAGTAATTGATTCTTCCATATTAAGTTTAAATGCGTTAAAGGCCTTTGTTGCAGATGCAATAGTAGAAGCTAAAACAGCGGGTGTACTGTTGTCCGCACATTTAAAGGCGACAATGATGAAGGTTTCTGACCCGATTATATTTGGTGCCGTTGTTGAAACTTACTTTGCAGATGTTTTCGCACAATATGGTGATCTGTTCAAAAAACTCGGTATCAATAAAAATAACGGCCTGGGTGAGGTATATGCTAAAATTGCAGGCCACGCAAAAGAAGGCGAAGTGAAAGCCGCAATTGATGCTACTATTGCAAATGGTCCTGCATTGGCGATGGTCAACTCAGATAAAGGTATTACAAACTTCCATGTTCCTTCGGATGTCATTGTCGACGCCTCTATGCCAGCAATGATCCGTATCGGAGGCAAGATGTGGAATAAAGAAGGTCAAGAAGAAGATACTATTGCTATGGTTCCTGACCGTTGTTACGCAGGTGTCTATGCAGCAACTATTGAAGACTGTAAGGAGCATGGCGCATTAGACCCTAAAACGATGGGTTCTGTTCCAAATGTAGGTTTAATGGCTCAAAAAGCTGAAGAGTACGGATCACACGATAAAACTTTCCAAGCGGCAGGAAATGGTACTATCCGTGTGGTAGACGCTGAAGGAAACGTTTTCATGGAGCAAAAGGTGGAGGAAGGTGATATTTTCCGTATGTGCCAAACGAAAGACGCGCCCATCCAGGATTGGGTAAAATTAGCGGTAAACCGTGCTCGTCTATCTGAAACACCAGCAGTATTTTGGCTGGATAAAAACCGTGCACATGATCGAGAGATCATTAGGAAAGTAGAAAAATATTTACCAGAGCTTGATGCGACAGGATTAGATATCCGTATCTTATCTCCAATTGACGCGACCAAATTCTCATTGGAGCGCATTCGTAAGGGAGAAGATACAATTTCAGTGACAGGCAATGTACTGCGTGACTATTTGACGGATCTATTCCCTATTTTAGAAGTTGGGACATCTGCTAAAATGCTATCTATCGTTCCATTGATGGATGGTGGAGGTCTGTTTGAAACAGGCGCTGGCGGCTCAGCTCCTAAACACGTAGAACAGCTTCTTCAAGAAGGTTATCTAAGGTGGGATTCATTGGGTGAATTCTTGGCACTTGGAGCTTCATTGGAACACTTGTCCCAAACACAAAATAACCCGAAAGCTTTGGTATTAGCAGAGGCTTTAGATGACGCCACAGCAGAATTCCTGGCAAACGATAGGTCGCCAGCGCGTCGAGTGGGTCAGATTGATAGCCGTGGTTCACATTTCTATCTGACTTTATATTGGGCCCAGGCATTAGCGGCGCAAACTAAGGATACTGAATTAGCTGATAAATTTTCAGCTGTTGCAAAAGAATTGAAAGATAATGAGGTAAAAATCAATGAAGAATTGATCGCGGCACAAGGTAGTGCACAAAACATTGGTGGTTACTATTTCCCGAATGATGAGTTGGCAGCTAAGACAATGCGTCCTTCCGATACATTGAATAATATAATTGGGAGGATCTAAAGTAGAACCATTTCAAACCTTATTTATGTAATTCTCTGTTTGGCATTTTTTTTCTTATTATAGATAATATTTGATTTGGTACTATGATCTGAATCGAATATTATCTAAAAATAAAGAGCATAACATTTTTATTGATTTAATTGTCAATAGAGGTCTATTTCTTGATAAATCTTCATTTGACTGCTTTTCTTGTAAAGAGGGCGGCGAATATGAATTTCCGACCAACCCACACATGTTGGAAAGTCCAACTTAGCGAGTTTTACACGCATTAATACATTTGTGAAAATACGGCCTATTATTTCTATGTTTGGGTAGGAGCTGAGTATACCAACCAGTATACTAAAAAGAGGCTTAATGCTATCATGAAGCGAAGAGAGTATCCCCGGAGGATACTCTAAACCCCATTTTTGGTAAATGGGGCAAGAAAAGTAGGGCTCTGCCCAACTTCTGCTTGCTCCATTCCCATCGGGAAATGGCAATTTGGTGGAACGTGCGAACCGCACGGTTTGGCTCTGCTACCAGACAGGGTGATATCCGGTGTTTCCATCGTGCGGCACCCGCTCCGTTGGGACAAAGTTGGGGGATATGACAGGGATATGGATGACCAACCGGAGCGGCTTGGTCATGTTCGGGGATTGAACGGGTCGGGGTCAGGCTTGGTTTGCGGGAACGATACGGAACAGCTTCCTGTCTTCGGGAACCTGCGAACCCTTTATCGGGGCTTCACCCTTGCCCACGAAATAGTTGCGAGCGGTATCCAATGGGATTTCCTTGCTGCCGTGGTTGAAGTATTTCGCTACCAATTTGTAATACGGACTGTGGTGGTCGCTTTTGAGCAGCGACCTCCCATTGGGCAATCCCACTTCGCGCACTTGCTGGATGAGGTCGATTAGCGTGGGCAGGTAGCCGTCCTCAACATACACTTTCTGTGCAACCCCATATTTCGTATGCGCTTTCAACTGTTCTTCCAAATCCTGTATACGGGCTTGAAGTTCGGCTATCTTTTCGTCTTTTTCTTTCAGCAGCACATCGTTTGGCCTAATGTTCCATTTATCGCGTGTGTCGAGGTATTGCTGGAATTCGGTAAGTTTCCCGATGTTTGACTGATGTCGGGGGTGCTCGGATGAGAACGGGTCTTTCCGCTCGAAATGTTCAATCCTGTGTGACAACCTTGGTGTACAATGTCATTAAATCTTTATAAAATTCTTGCTGTTCTGCATTAAAATTC